>NZ_CP060041.1:600000-900000 GCF_014211915.1 Burkholderia cenocepacia
TTCCTCGCTTGCGAAATCCGGTCATGGCGCGACCCGCGACAGCGGCACTGCTTCGCCGCGCAGCCTTGCGACGTCGCGGCCCGGTGCGTCGCCGAACAGCCGGGCGTATTCGCGGCTGAACTGCGACGCACTCACGTAGCCGACGCTTCGGCACGCCTGCCGCGCATCCATCGCCGACAGGCACATCAGGCGGCGCGCCTCCTGCAGCCGCAGCACCTTCTGGCATTGCAACGGACTCATCGACGTGACCGCACGGAAGTGATGGTGGAAGGTCGACGGGCTCATCTCCACCTGTCGCGCGAGCGCGTCGACCGCCATCGGATCGAGGTAGTGGTCGCGAATCCATGCGACGGCGCGCGAGATGCGCTGGGTCGTCGAACCGGCGTCGCCGATCTGCGCGACGCGCGCGCCCGACGGGCCGCGCAGCAGCCGGATGAGGATTTCGTCGACGATCAGCGGTGCGAGCAGGTCGAGGTCGTCCGGTTGTGCGATCAGTTGCATCAGCCGCGCGACGGCGTCGACGATTTCGGGCGTCGCATCGAGCGTGTCGAGCGCGCCGTAGTCGACCGCCTTCGGCAGTCCGTGCGGAAAGACGACCGGCGTGAGCGCCGCGATGCGGCGCGGATCGAGTTCGAGTTGCGCGTAAAGGAACGGCTCGGCCGGGTTCGCGCGCGTCACGCGTCCGGTCACGGGCAGGTCGGCGGTGGCGACCAGCATCCGCGATTCGTCGATCCCGTAGGTAGCGTCGCCGACCCGCATCGATTTCGCGCCTTGCCCGACGAGGCTCAGGCACGCGTGGTGCACACCGTGGTTCCACTGCGGCGACGGTGCGGAAGCGCGCGCGATGCGCATGCCGCGCAGCGGAAGGTCGAACATGCCGTCGTGCGGCGCGTACGTGGCGATCAGCGCCGCGAGCCGGGCCGTGGGTGACCGGGCGGGCCACCGGGCATCGTGATCCGGCGGGGTGCGCGGTGGCGGCGGCGTTCTGGCGTCGATTTCCATGTTGGGCGAGCGGTTGGCGGAGTGAGCGATGCAATGCGTGCGGCCGCGATCCCCTGTCGAGGCGCATGGCACGGCGCTCACATCGTACGGCGAGTCGAGCGCGCGGGATTGCCTAAACCTGTCCGAAATTAGCCCGATCATCCGGACCTGCATGGTCGGCGGCCGCGTCGCCCGTCGGTGCAGGGTGTGCAGCGCACAAATTCGGAAATTAAGGCAAAACAATCGCAGGATCGGGCAAGCCATTTTCCTGCGGTTTCCCTACCATTGCACCTGCTGAAGGAAATGCGATTCAGCTCGCCCGGATGATGCGGGCCACACCGTCCGCGTGATGCGCGGACGCTGCCGGCCTTGCCGCGTGCGTCGCCGCCGCGAATCGCCGGAAAAGACTCAGGACTGCTACTGAACGATCGTGCATCGGGCTTGCCGAGGCCGGTTTGCGCCCGTTGCAAGCCGGCGCGTGCCCGTCGCGAGCGTGCCGACCGACCCGGCTGAGCCGGTGGCGGGGCCGCTGCATTGGCCGGGCCGATGCGGGCCGGCTGCGGCGCGGCGTCGGGTGCAGGTAGACGGGCAGTCGTCCGCGCAGGGGAATCCGGACAAATGGACCAACTTCAATCGATTCGGGCATTCGTGACGGTGGCAAGGGAAGGTGGGTTTCGCCGGGCGGCGACGCGGTTGCGCGTGTCGACCGCGATGGCGAGCCGGCTGGTCGACGCGCTCGAGACGCGCCTCGGCGCGCGCCTGCTTCAACGCAGTACGAGCCATCAGTCGCTGACGGAAATCGGCGAGCTGTATCTCGCGCGCGTCGAGCGGATTCTCGGTGCGATCGACGAGATCGACGGTCGTTTCGTCGCGATGGGCAGCAAGCCGGAAGGCGTACTGCGCGTGGCCGCGCCGGTCGCGTTCGGGCTCAGCCAGTTGAGCGCGCTGCTCGATCGTTTCGTGCACCGGTTTCCGGACGTGCGGCCGACCGTGACGCTGACCGATGCCCACGTCGACCTGACTGCCGAGGACATCGACGTCGCGTTCCTGACGGACGGCATGCCGGTGTCCGGCGCACACGCGCTGCATACGCTGGCCGCGTACGAATCCGTGCGGGTCGCGGCGCCCGATTATGTCGCCGCGCACGGCGGCGCCGCGGCATCGGGCGACTGGCCGGACATCGCGGCCGTGCGGCTGGAGCTGCCGGCGGCCGACGACGATCCCATGGCCGGGATGCGATCCGGTGCGGCAACCAGTAATGCGGGCGTCGGCCATCTCGAGATGGCGCGGCGGCTGGCCGTGGCCGGCATGGGCGCCGCGGTGCTGCCCGCATATCTCGTCGATGCCGATCTGGCAGCCGGCACGCTGGTGCGCGTGGCCCCACTGCACCCGCTCGCGCCCGTCACGCTGAAGCTCGCGCATGCGCGTGCCGCGCGTTTGCCGGCCGCCGCGCGCGCGTTCATCGAATTCGCCGGCGCCGCATTCCGGCCCGCGCGCTAGCAGTCTGGCCGAACCCCGGCACCGCGCGCCCGCCAAGGCCCGCGGGCCCGCCGTTCTTTTTCGGAAGCAGTTCGGCAAACGAACGCTCCGCAGGGTGCAACGCACACCCGCAACACGCGTCCGCATCCGCGGCGGACAGGACATTGCAGGTCCGCCGCGCGTCAGGGCCATGAGGAGATCTGGTGATTCCCATTGAAGGTCGTCTAATTGTGAGAGGTCGCTCCATGCGCGTCGAACGGGTTCCATACCGCTTAATCACTGCCGCAACGGCTGCCGTTTTCCTGGCCGCGTGCGGGAAAAAAGAATCGGCACCGCCGCCGCAAACGCCGGAAGTCGGCGTCGTCACCGTGCAGCCGCAAGCCGTGCCGGCGGTGACCGAACTGCCGGGCCGCACCAGCGCGTTCCTGGTCGCGCAAGTGCGCGCGCGGGTCGACGGCATCGTGCTGCGCCGTGAATTCACCGAAGGCACCGACGTCAAGGCCGGTCAGCGCCTCTACAAGATCGATCCGGCGCCGTACATCGCGGCCCTGAACAGCGCGAAGGCGACGCTCGCGAGGGCGCAGGCGAACCTCGTCACGCAGAACGCGCTGGTCGCGCGCTACAAGGTGCTGGTGGCCGCGAACGCGGTCAGCAAGCAGGACTACGACAACGCGGTCGCCACGCAAGGCCAGGCCGCGGCGGACGTCGCGGCCGGCAAGGCGGCGGTCGATACCGCGCAGATCAACCTCGGCTATACGGACGTCGTGTCGCCGATCAGCGGCCGCGTCGGCATTTCGCAAGTGACGCCGGGCGCATACGTGCAGGCGAGCCAGGCGACGCTGATGTCGACCGTGCAGCAGCTCGATCCGGTGTACGTCGACCTCACGCAGTCGAGCCTCGAAGGGCTGAAGCTGCGTCAGGACGTGCAGAGCGGCCGTCTGAAGACGAGCGGCCCGGGCGCGGCCAAGGTGTCGCTGATCCTGGAAGACGGCAAGACCTACTCGGAGCCGGGCAAGCTGCAGTTCTCGGACGTGACGGTCGACCAGACCACCGGCTCGGTGACGATCCGCGCGGTGTTCCCGAACCCGGGCCGCGTGCTGCTGCCGGGGATGTTCGTGCGTGCACGGATCGAGGAGGGCGTGAACGAGAACGCGTTCCTGGTGCCGCAGATCGGCGTCACGCATGACCAGAAGGGCCAGGCGATCGCACTCGTCGTGACCGCGGCCAACAAGGTCGAGATGCGTCCGTTGACGACGACCGGCACGTACGGCCAGAACTGGATCGTCGAAGGCGGTCTGCAGGCGGGCGATCACGTGATCGTACAAGGCGTCGACAAGGTGCGCCCGGGCGCGACCGTGAAGACCGTCGCCGCGCAACTCGCCCCGGCGCCGGACGCCGCATCCGCCACATCGGCAGGCGCCGCGCCGGCGAGTATCGCGACGAGTGCCGCAGCGAGTTCGGCCGCCGCGTCGAGCGCGCAATAACAGGGAGTCCTTTTCATGGCCAAGTTCTTTATCGATCGCCCGATCTTCGCGTGGGTGATCGCGATCGTGCTGATGCTGGCCGGCGTTGCATCGATCTTCAAGATGCCGATCGCGCAGTATCCGACGATCGCACCGCCGACGATCCAGATCCAGGCGAACTATCCGGGCGCTTCCGCGAAGACGGTGGAAGACACGGTGACGCAGGTGATCGAGCAGCAGATGAGCGGGCTCGACAACTTCCTGTACATGTCGTCGACGAGCGACGATTCGGGCAACGCGACGATCACGCTGACCTTCTCGCCGGGTACGAATCCGGATGTCGCGCAGGTCCAGGTGCAGAACAAGCTGTCGCTCGCGACGCCGAACCTGCCGCAGGTCGTGCAGCAGCTCGGCATGCAGGTCACGAAGTCGAGCAGCAACTGGCTGATGTGGTTCGCGTTCAACTCCGAGGACGGCCGGATGTCGAAGGAGGACCTGACGAACTACGTGGCCTCGCACGTGCTCGATCCGCTGAGCCGCGTGAACGGCGTCGGCCAGACGCTGCTGCTCGGTTCGCAGTTCTCGATGCGGATCTGGCTCGACCCGATCAAGCTGACCAACTACAGCCTCACGCCGACCGACGTGACGGCCGCGATCACGCAGCAGAACGTGCAGATCGCGGGCGGCCAGATCGGCGGCACGCCGGCGAAGCCGGGCACCGTGCTGCAGGCGACGATCACCGAATCGACGCTGCTGCGCACGCCGGAGCAATTCGGCAACATCCTGCTGAAGGTCAACCAGGACGGCTCGCAGGTTCGCCTGAAGGACGTCGGCCGCGCGGCGCTGGGTTCGGAGAACTACACGTTCGACACGAAGTACATGGGACAGCCGACAGCCGGCCTCGGTATCCAGCTCGCGACCGGTGCGAACGCGCTGGCGACCGCCAACGCGCTGCGGGCCAAGATCGACGAGCTGTCGAAGTACTTCCCGCACGGTCTCGTCGTGCACTACCCGTACGACACGACGCCGTTCGTGCGCCTGTCGATCGAGGAAGTGGTCAAGACGCTGATCGAGGGCATCGTGCTCGTGTTCCTCGTGATGTACCTGTTCCTGCAGAACCTGCGCGCGACGATCATCCCGACGATCGCGGTGCCGGTCGTGCTGCTCGGTACGTTCGCGATCATGGGCCTCGCCGGGTTCTCGATCAACACGCTGTCGATGTTCGGCCTCGTGCTCGCGATCGGCCTGCTGGTCGACGATGCGATCGTGGTGGTGGAGAACGTCGAACGCGTGATGGCGGAGGAGGGGCTGTCGCCGAAGGAGGCGACCCGCAAGGCGATGAGCCAGATCACCGGCGCGCTCGTCGGCGTGGCGCTCGTGCTGTCGGCGGTGTTCGTGCCGGTGGCGTTCTCCGGCGGCTCGGTCGGTGCGATCTATCGTCAGTTCTCGCTGACGATCGTGTCGGCGATGGTGCTGTCGGTGCTGGTCGCGTTGATTCTGACGCCGGCACTGTGCGCGACGATCCTGAAGCCGATCGAGAAGGGTCATCACGAAGAGAAGAAGGGTTTCTTCGGCTGGTTCAACCGGACGTTCGATCGCAGCCGCGATCGCTACACGAGCGGCGTGAACCACGTGATCAAGCGCTCGGGCCGCTGGCTCGTGATCTATCTCGCCGTGTTCCTCGCGGTCGGCGTGATGTTCGCGCGGCTGCCGAAGTCGTTCCTGCCCGATGAAGACCAGGGCTACATGTTCATGATCGTGCAGACGCCCTCCGGCTCCACGCAGGAAACGACCGGCAAGACGCTCGACAACATCAACACGTACCTGACCACCGCCGAGAAGGACGTGGTCGACTCGGTGTTCACGGTCAACGGCTTCAGCTTCGCGGGCCGTGGTCAGAATGCGGGCCTCGTGTTCGTGAAGCTGAAACCGTACGAGCAGCGCCAGCGTTCGGACCAGAAGGTGCAGGCGCTGATCGGCCGGACCTTCGCGCATTATTCGACGTACAAGGACGGGATGGTGATTCCGTTCAATCCGCCGTCGATTCCCGAACTCGGCACGGCTGCCGGTTTCGACTTCGAGCTGACGGACAACGCCGGCCTCGGTCACGAAGCGCTGATGGCCGCGCGCGGCCAGTTGCTCGGGCTGGCCGCGAAGGATCCGGCGCTGGCGCTGGTGCGCCCGAACGGCCTGAACGACACGCCGCAGTACAAGGTCGACATCGATCGTGAGAAGGCGAACGCGCTCGGCGTGACGGCCGCGGCGATCGACCAGACGTTCTCGATCGCATGGGCGTCGCAGTACGTGAACAACTTCCTCGATACCGACGGCCGGATCAAGAAGGTGTACGTACAGTCGGACGCGCCGTTCCGGATGACGCCGGAGGACATGAACATCTGGTACGTGCGCAACAGCGCGGGCGGGATGGTGCCGTTCAGCGCGTTCTCGACCGGCCACTGGATCTACGGGTCGCCGAAGCTCGAGCGTTACAACGGCGTGTCGTCGATCGAGATCCAGGGGCAGGCCGCGGAAGGCAAGTCGACCGGCCAGGCGATGGCCGCGATGGAAGCGCTCGCGAGCAAGCTGCCGGAAGGCATCGGCTATTCGTGGACGGGCCTGTCGTTCCAGGAAATCCAGTCCGGCTCGCAGGCGCCGATCCTGTACGCGATCTCGATTCTCGTCGTGTTCCTGTGTCTCGCGGCGCTGTATGAAAGCTGGTCGATTCCGTTCTCGGTGATCATGGTCGTGCCGCTCGGCGTGGTCGGCGCGTTGCTCGCGACGATGCTGCGCGGTCTCGAGAACGACGTGTTCTTCCAGGTCGGCCTGCTGACCACCGTCGGCTTGTCTGCAAAGAACGCGATCCTGATCGTCGAGTTCGCGCGCGAGCTGCAGGCGGGCGGGAACATGGGGCCGGTGCGTGCGGCGATCGAGGCGGCGCGCCTGCGGCTGCGTCCGATCCTGATGACGTCGCTCGCGTTCATGCTGGGCGTGCTGCCGCTCGCGATCAGTAACGGCGCGGGCTCGGCCAGCCAGCATGCGATCGGTACGGGCGTGATCGGCGGGATGATCACGGCGACGTTCCTCGCCATTTTCATGATCCCGATGTTCTTCGTGCGGGTTCGCGCGATCTTCAGCGGCGAGACGGAAAACGTCGACGACGCATGGCGTCTCGTGCAGGGCGACCTGCAGCGCGGTCACGACGACGCACACGATTCGAAGGGGCAGTAACGATGCAAAAACATGCTTTGACTGCAACCGCGGTCGCACTGGCTGCCGCGCTGTTTGCCACGGGATGCACGATGGCGCCGCACTACAAGCGGCCCGACGCACCCGTCGCGCAGGCGTACCCGGCCGGCGGCGTCTACGCGACGCAGCCGGGTGCGGCCGGCGCGCACAGTGCGAACGGCCAGGCGGCGACTGCCATCGGCTGGCGCGAGTTCTTCGTCGATCCGCGCCTGCAGCGGCTGATCGAGATCGCGCTGAAAAACAACCGCGACCTGCGCGTGTCGGTGCTGAATATCGAGGCGGCGCGTGCGCAGTACCAGATCACGCGCGCGGGGCTGTTCCCGACGCTCGACGGTACAGGCACGGGCAACATCCAGCGCTATCCGCAAGGTGTCTCGCCGACCAACCAGGCCTATATTTCGCGCGTCTACAACGTCGGGCTGTCCGCATCTTGGGAGCTCGACCTGTTCGGCCGCGTGCAGAGCCTGAAGGATCAGGCGCTCGCGCAATATCTGTCGACCGCGTATGCACGGCAGGCGTCGGAAATCTCGCTGGTGTCGCAGGTGGCCGATCAATACCTGACGCTGCTGTCGACCGATGACCTGCTGAAGGTCACGGAGGACACGCTGAAGACCGCGCAGGCGTCTTACGACCTGACCAAGCTGCAGTTCGACAACGGTACGGGCTCGGAGCTTGAGCTGCGTCAGGCGCAGACGGTCGTCGAGACGGCGCTCGCGAACCAGCAGGCGCAGGCCCGTGCCCGAGCGCAGGCGTTGAACGCGCTGGTGCTGCTGATCGGCGAGCCGCTGCCGGACGACCTGCCGGCGGGCATGCCGCTCGATGCGCAGAACCTGCTGACGGACGTGCCGGCTGGCCTGCCGTCGGATCTGCTCACGCGTCGTCCGGACGTGATGCAGGCCGAGCAGACGCTGCTGGCCGCGAACGCGAACATCGGCGCGGCGCGCGCGGCGTTCTTCCCGCGTATCTCGCTGACAGCGGCGTTCGGTACCGCGAGCCCGACGCTCGGCGGCCTGTTCAAGGCCGGCACGGCGGCGTGGTCGTTCGCGCCGAACATCGCGCTGCCGATCTTCGAGGGCGGGCAGAACATCGCGAACCTCGATCTCGCGAACGTGCAGAAGCGCATCGAGATCGCGAACTACGAGAAGGCGATCCAGTCGGCGTTCCGCGAAGTGTCGGATGGCCTCGCCGCACGCGGCACGTACGACCAGCAGATCGCGGCGCTGGAGCGCAACGAGCACGCGCAGCAACGTCGCTTCGACCTGTCGGACCTGCGTTACAAGAACGGTGTCGACAGCTACCTGTCGGTGCTGACCGCGCAGACGGATCTGTACTCCGCGCAGCAGTCGCTGATCAGCGCACGCCTGGCACGCTGGACGAACCTGGTCGACCTGTACCGCGCGCTCGGCGGCGGCTGGATCCAGCACGCCGGTGAAGCGCCGCGCGCGCCGGATGCACCGGTCGACTACGGCAAGGCGGCAGCACCGGCGCCTGCGTCGGCCGCGAACGGGTAAGCCGCCTGTCAGCACGTCCGAAGGGATGTGAAAACGAAAACGCCACGGACGATAAATCCGTGGCGTTTTCTTTTGTACCGTCGCCCGCGCGGCGAGCGGCGTTACGTCAGGCCTGCTTCGTCCAGAGCGTCCGGCCGAAGAACGTGAGCGTGCGGTCCCACGCCGTTTCCGACCACACCGGATCGAACTGCGTGCCGGCGATGCGGCCGGAGCCGACGGCCGTTTCGTTCGCGAACGCATGGTGCGCGAGATAGCGATGGAATTCGAAACCGACCTTCGCATCGGTCAACTTCTTTTCCAGTGCGTCGACCTGGTCGATCTTGAAGAACGCATCCTGCGTCGCCCAGTGTCCCATCAGCGGCACCTTGAGCTTGGCCGGATCGATATAGTCGAGCGGCGGCAGGCCGTACCACGTGACGCCGGCGTCCGCCTCGGCGTACTGCAGCGACAGCAGCGTGAGGGCGCCGCCCATGCAGTAGCCCGTCACCGCGACCCGCGGCGCCAGCGTCTTGAGGTACGCGACCGCGCCGGGAATGTCCTGCGACGCGGCGTCGCCGAAATCGAGGCCCGTCATCAGGTGGTGTGCTTCCTCTTCCTCGACCGTCGACTTGCCGCGATACAGGTCGGGCACGAGCGCGAAGTAGCCGCAGCGCGCGAGGCGATCCGCGACGCCGCGGATCTGGTCGTTCAGCCCCCACCATTCCTGGATGACGACGACCGCGGGCGCGCCTTCGGTTCGTGCCGGCGTGGCGAGATAGCCCTGCAGCTCCTGGCCGTCGGGGCGGCGAAACGTGATCGTGGAACCGGATGTTTGAGACATGAAACCGCTCCTTTTCGAAAAATACGCCGAGTGCGACATCGGGCCGGCCCGCGGGCGTCGTGATACCGCTCGCGTTCGTTCTGGCCGGCACCGACCACGCGGCCATTCTATGCGCAAACACCGGACGCTTGCGTGAACGGTGCCGCGCGGCGCGCGACCGGCGAAGGGAGCGGACGACCGGAAAGCAAACACCCCGCCCCGATGAACGGAGGCGGGGTGTCGCGGGTACGCCGTGCGGATCGGAATGCGCCGGGAATGTGCCGGGAATACGCCGGCGCGTATCAGGCTTACTGGCCGAAATAGACGGAGTCGCGGCCTTCCTGTTTGACCGCGATCGCGCGGCCGGCACGCGTGCCGGCGGCCGCTTGCGCGCCGTAGCCGGCTTCCTCGGCATTCGTCACGCGGGCCTGCGCCGTCTGCAGCGCACGCGGGTAGTACTGGTCGGAGACTTCGGGCTTATAGCCGGCCTGTTCGAGCTGGACGAGTTCCGCACGCACCTGCGCGCGCGTCAACTGGCCGGACGGGTTCGACTGGGCGAATGCGCCGTACGACGCGCAGAGCGCAGTTGCGGCGACGACAGCGGTGATGAACGATTTCATGGTGACCTCCGGTTCTGTTGATTTCGCGCTTCGCACGTTGCGTTCAGCGGGTGATTGCATCGTAACGATCGCGTTACCGGCCGGAAATACGCGTTGCGGCGAATCATTATTGCAACGGAGTAAACGATTCGCGCGGCACGCAATTTCATCCGAAGATTGCCGCGGGCCGGAGCAGGAGCGTGGCTTTCCGTGGGCGACAGGGGCGATCGGCGCAGCAGCAGCGGGAGGGACAGTTGAGTCGGATTCCGAATTATTTTTTGTGAGGCCGCCGGTGTCGCTCGTTCCACATCACGCAGCCAGCGTCACCTGCCGTTTCCGGTATTCGGCGGGGGTGATGCCGACATGCCGGGTGAACGCCCGCCTGAGCGTATCGACGTTCGCGAAGCCGCATTTCGCGGCGACCTGCTTCGGCGTGTCGCGGCCGTCCTCGAGTAGCTGGCGGGCAACCGAGATGCGCGTCGCCTCCACCCATGCGGCCGGCGTCATGCCGACTTCCGCGCGAAACAGCCGTGCGAAGTGGCGCGGGCTCATGCCCGCATGCTTCGCCATGTCGGCCACCGAATGCTCGAGTTCCGGATGCGCCGCGATCCAGCGCTGGACTTCCTGCAGCACCGAACGCCCGGCGGGGCGCGCCTCGCCCTTGCGGCTGAACTGGAGCTGCCCGCCCGGGCGCTTGAAGAACATCACCAGTTGCGCGGCGACGCGTCGTGCGATCTCGCGGCCGAGATCCTCCTCGACCAGCGCGAGCGCGAGATCGAGCCCGGCCGTGACGCCGGCGCCGGTGCGCAGCTTGCCGTCGCGCACGTACAGCGCGTCGGCGTCGACGGCGACGGACGGATACGCTTGCGCGAATGCATCGGCTGCGGCCCAGTGCGTGGTCAGGTGACGCCCTTTCAGCAGGCCGGTGGCCGCAAGGATGAACGCGCCGGTGCAGATCGAGCCGTAGCGCCTGCTTTGCACGGCCGCCGAGCGCAGCCATGCGAGGACGTCGGTGCGCAGCAAGATCTGGCCGGCGTGCGGCGCGCCGGCGACCAGCAGCGTGTCGATGCGCTCGGGATGTCGGGCGCGATCCAGTCGGGCAGCAGCCGTGCGCCGGACGAACTGCGGACCGGCCCGGGCCCGCTCGCGATGATCCGCGGCGTATAGAACGGCTTCCCGCATTCGACGTTCGCTTGCGCGAACACGTCGAGCGGCGCGGAGACGTCGAGCAGTTGCACACCCGGAACGGCGAAAATACCCACGACCTTCGGCATGATCGATTGCGTGTCGTATCGAACCTGATGCGCAGCAGTATAGGGGCGCTGGCTTGGCCGCGCAGGCACCGTGTCCGTTCGTCGCGCGAAATGGCAGGATTCGTCGTAACACGTCCATTGGAGACATCTGTCGGACTCCGGAGAATCGAAGCTGTCTTCCATGGAGGTCGATCATGACTGTGAACGTTGCCGGCATCACCCTTCCCGATACGCGTCTGACGCGCGAGATCACCGAGCTCGTGCGCGATACCGAGTCCGAGCTGCTGTTCCACCACTCGAGCCGCGTGTTCTATTTCGCGGCGCTGGCGGGCCGGCGCCGCGGGCTCGAGTACGACCCGGAGCTGCTCTATTGCGGCTGCATGTTCCATGACATGGGGCTCACGCACCGGCACAGCAGCGCATGCGAACGCTTCGAAGTGGACGGCGCGAACGCCGCGCGCGATTTTCTGAAGGGCAAGGGGATTTCGCAACAGGACATCGATGTCGTGTGGACCTCGATCGCACTGCACACCACGCCCGGTATTCCGCAACACATGCAGCCGGTCGTCGCGTTGGTCACCGCGGGCGTCGAGATGGACGTGCTGGGGCTCGCTTACCCGGAATACAGCGACGTCGAGCGGGAAGCGGTCGTGCGCGCGCATCCGCGCACGCCGCATTTCAAGGAGGACATCATCCAGGCGTTCTACGACGGCATCAAGCACAAGCCCGGCACGACGTTCGGCAACGTGAAGGCCGACGTGCTCGCGGACAAGGATCCGCGTTTCCATGCGGGCAATTTCTGCAGCGTGATCCGGTCGTCCGCGTGGGCCGGCTGAGCGCGGGCGGGCGGCCGCGCATCAGCCTACGTCGATCGGTTGCCCGAGGTGCAGCAGGTTGGGCGCCGACGTCACGCTTGGGCCTTTGCGCAGCCGCTGAGCGCGGTGATCGTCTTGCCGAAGACTTCCGAGCCCGCGAATCTCGCCGCGCCGGCCGTACCATCGGCACGATGGTTGAGCCAGTTGCCGCGCGCGTCGGCGTTGATGCTCCGGTTGCGTTCCAGCGCAAGCCGATATCGGGCGGGGATTTCATCGTGCTCGAGCCGATCGCCGTGTCCATCATCACCGCGCCCGCGAAGTTCAGCGCGCTGTTGGCTAGTGCGCTGACGCCGGTTGTGTCGAACAGTAAGTAGGCCGTCCGGTGCGAGGCGCGATTTCGAATGTACGGAAGCGGTTGGAGCGGGCACGGGAGCGATTCGTCACGCGCGACGAGGGTGAGTCGACTGGTTCGGCTTGCTGGAGCGGTCGAAGGGTAATCCGTAGAACCCTGCGTGTTGCCGGGGACGATGAGGAATTGGACAGGGAAAAGAGGCGATTCCACCAATTCGCGTATTACCGTTGGAAATTTGTTACGTGACAACTTCACATCATCGCGGATGAGGACTTTATATACTGAATTATTACACCCCCTCACCGAGGCGAATCTCCGATTCGCGTACCCCCGCATACCGTCTCCCAGCCCCGATCGGCAACCCCCCGCTCAACGACCCGCATGCTTCCGGCAAAACGCCTATAATGATTGGGCAAATTGCCGGAGAGAGGTCATGAGCACCATCGCTTTTCATCCTTCGGGCGTCGCCCATCCGCGTCAGGCCGAATTCACGATTCTCGAGCAGCTGCTGGCGGTTCGCGTCCGGTCGGGCGCCGATCTTGCCGAGCTGGCGAGCGCGCGCGTCGACGTGTCGGTGATCGACCGGCTGTCGGAGCGCGGGCTGAAATCGGACGAGCTGGCCTTCATCATTCCACGCCGCACGCTGAGCCATCGCCGCCAGGCGCACGAACGCCTGTCGCCGGAAGAGTCGGACAAGGCGATTCGCCTCGCCCGCATCGTCGCGCAGGCCACGGCCACCTTCGGCGATCAGGACGAGGCGATGGCGTGGCTGCGCAACGGGCTCCAGCGCTTCGGCGGCCGCACGTCGCTCGACATGGCGAGCACCGAGCATGGCGCGCGGCTCGTCGAAGAAGCCCTTACGCAGATCGACGAGGGGTACTTCGCTTGACGACGCTGTGGCGGATCAGCAATTACGCCGATCTGAGAGGCATCGGCGGGTTGCGGGCCGGCGGGCGCTGGCATTTCGCCGGGCAGCCCGTCGTGTATCTCGCCGAGCATCCGGCGCTCGCGTTGCTCGAGACGCTCGTGCATTTCGAAATCGCCACCGTCGCGCAATTGCCGAGCGGATATCAGTTGCTGCGTATCGAGGTGCCCGAGTCGGTGGATGTCGCCGAAATCGCGGAAGGCGATGCGCCGGACGACTGGCGCACGAACGTCGACTGGACCCGCAGCGCCGGCACCGAGTGGCTGCACACGCAGCCGAGCGCGCTGCTGCGCGTGCCGAGCGTCGTCGTGCCGCACGCGCACAACTTCCTGTTGAATCCGCTGCATCCGGCCGCGTCCGAGATCCACATCGCGGAAGTGATGCAATCGCCGTACGACACGCGGATCTTGCGGCTGGTTCAGTCGAAGCCGGGCGAGTAACGAACCGGAACGAGCACGATGCGCGCAGGGCGGCGCGCGACGCGCGATCAATGCTCGTGGGCAGCGCGATCGGCGGCCGCGTCGGGCGGCAGTGTCTGCCGAATGCGCGTGATCGTCCGCATGCTGGCCAGGCCGAGCATCGCCGTGACGTCGGCATGCGCGTGGCCGGCGAGCAACTGGCGGCGCGCATACGTATTGCGCAGTACGCGCGGGCTCATGTCCGCTGCGCGAAAGCCGATCGCGTTCAGCGCGTCACGTACCACGAGCAGCAGGAACATGTCGTTCATTGCGCCTCCGCGCGGCGCGGGAAACAGCAGCGCCGACGGCGGCACGTGGGTCGAGCGCGCACGCCATGCGGCGAGCGGCGCTATCGCGAACGTGGCGAGCTCGATCCGGCGCGCCGGCCGCGCGCGATCGCGCGGCACGGACAACACCGGCGGTCGCGCGTCGAGCTCGGCGGCATCGGCGGTCGCCGCGCGAATTTCGGCCGACGTGATACCGCTCGCGAGCAGCAGCGCGACGATCGCGCGATTCCGGCAGTCGGCCGGCGTATCGTCCGTTCGCGGCTGCACATGGCGCTGCAGCGCCGCGTCGGCATCGGGCGGCAGGTAGCACGGCTCGGGCTCGCCGTCTGGCCAGGCGAGATCGCGCGTCGATCGGCCGGCCGGATGGATCGTCCGCACGCCGGCGTCGACCAGATGCCGGCCGAGCCGGTCGATCAGCTTCGCATAGCGCACGCGCGTCGACGTGCCGGGCGTGCAGGTGCGGTCGAGTTCCGCGAGGAAGGCCGCGACGTGGTCGGGCCCGAACGTGGCGAGCGATACGCGCTGCGCGCTCAGGTGGCGCAGGAATCGCTCGAACATCGCGACGTGCTGCACGACCGAGCGCGGCGCGAACGGCCGGCGGCCGGCGCCGGTCGCGGCGGTTTCCTGCCAGGCGCGAAACGCACCGACGGGGTCGTGAATCCAGCGAGCCGTGTCCATCTCCGCTTTATAGCCGGACGCAGCGACGCCGGCAATCGTCCCGATGTCCGGTCGGTCGGCGCGCAACGAAGCTAGCTCGTCAGTGCGCGGTATGCGTGTCGTCGACGCCGTCGTTGTTCATCGTCAGGTAGACGAGCACGAGCAGCAGCGTGATGAAGAACCGGAACGCGTCCGGCACGCCGTTCCATTGCTTCGACATCCACATCCCGAACCATTCGCCGCCGACCGACATGAACGCGACCTGCCACGTCAGGAAGCCGAGCGTCAGGCCGGCGACCGCATGGCCCTTCGCCGCACGGAATCCCGCATCGCCGGCGCGCCGCGCGCGCAGCAGCCGGGCACCGCCGATCCAGCACAGCACGGCCGTCAGCGTTTCCATCGAAATGATGCCGATGTAACCGGCGTGATGAACCCAAGTCGTGCCGATCGCGCGATACATGATTCCGTTGCCGGGGAAGGTGGTGTCCATCAGGAACACGTGGTGCACGAACGCGAGATTCGTCGCGTAGTCGGTGATGTTGCCGAACGCGACGAGCAACGCGAAAAAGGCCATGGCCAGCACCATGGCTGCCTTGGAAAGGCGAATGATCATCATGGACTCCGAAATGAACGGGCAGGCACGAGCGTGATCGCGCGGCAATGAGCTGGCGTTCAGGGGCGGTACCTGCGTCAAGTGTGTCCGGCGAGGCCGGTCGAATGGCGTGCGCATGCACGGCGGCGCGGAGATCGGGACTGGAAAACCTGAAGCCGGGGCGGCGTCGAGGAGACGCGCGCGCCGGCTGGATCGAGTGCCCGCGCCAGAAGGGAGCGGCGATTGTCGGTCGAACCGCAGGCGTCGTCAAGCGGCGGCCGCGTGGGCGTGCCGCTGCCTTTATGCGTCGCGCGAAGGCGCCGCAGTTGCGCCCGCATGCGCTTGACCGCCCAGCCGCGCGAGCGCGGCGAATGCGAGTTGCGTCGCGATGGCCGCGAGCGTGCCGCCCGCCATGCCGTTGCCGAGCACGATCTGCACGGGTGCGCCGAAATGGCGATACAGGTTCGGCACCAGGATCGGCGCGAGGCCGACCACCAGTGCGGCCGCGAGCGTGTACTGGTTTGCGCGCGCATGCAGGTCGACGCCCGCGAGCAGCCGGATGCCCATCACGCCGATCATCGCGAACACGACCAGCGCGGTGCCGCCGACCACCGCGGCCGGAATCGCATACGCGAGCCGCGCGAGCGGCGCGAACAGCGCGATGACGATCAGGATCGCGCCGGCGGCGGCCGTCACGTAGCGCGATCGTACGCCGGTCGTCTGCACGACGCCGATGTTCTCGGCGCTCGTCACGATCAGCGGCGTGCCGAACAGCGCGCCGGCCAGCGACGCGAGCGCATCGCCGCGTATCGTCTTCGGCACGTCGCGCGGCAGCGAAATCGACTTGCCGCACATTTCGCCGACGGCGACCGTCTGCGCGGTGGCCTCGGCCATCGAGATCGCGGTGAAAATCAGCAGCGGCAGCGCAGCCAGCACGTCGAAGCGTGGCATGCCGAACGGCAGCCACACCGGATGCGTGAAGAGCGGCCCGTGCCACACGTCGGCGAGCGCCGGCATCGCGCCGAGCGCCCAGCCGAGCGTCGCGCCGGCCATCAGCCCGACCAGCACCGCGAGGCGCCCGGCCGTGCCGCGGAACGCGCCCGCAACGACGACGGTGGCGACGATCGTCGCGAGCGCGAGACCGAGCGCGCGCGGCTGCGCGAAGTCGGCCGAGCCGGACTGACCGACGACGATCGTCGCGTAGATCCGGATCAGGTTGATCGACACCAGCAACAGCATCGCGCCGACGACGATACGCGGAAAGAGCCGCAGGCAGCGCGTGAAGACGGGCAGCAGCACCCAGTAGAACGCGCTGGCGAGCAGCGCCGCCCCGGCCGCGGTCGGCAGGCCCGATTGCGCGGCGATGCCCGCGAACAACATCGTCGGTGCGCCGCCGGGCACCATCACGAACGGCATGCGCGCGCCGATCGGGCCGGCGCCGAGCGATTGCAGCAGCGTGCCGATGCCGCATGCGAAGAAGGTCGCGCCGATCAGCTGGACCGTCAGGTCGGCCGGCAGCGCGAGCACCTTCGCGATCAGGAAGACGGCCGTGATCGGCGACGCGGCCATCGACAGCACGTGCTGCAGCCCGAACAGCGCGAGCTGCCACGCGGGCAGCCGGGCATCGACGGGCGGGGAAATCGGATCGTGCGACACGGCAGGCCCCTCGGAAGCGAACGGCGACGATGGCCGGAAACCGGCGATGAACGGACGCTCAGGTCCGTAGCCAGGGCAACTGGGCGGCGCTGTAGCGGAACGTCTGGAATACGCTGTTCAACTGGCCGGGGCCGGTCTTGCGCGCCGCTTCGTCCGGGTATTCGGCGAACCACGGGATCACGTATTCCCAGACGACTTCGGCCGCCGGCGTCACTTCGAACAGCCGGCCCGTCGATGATTCGGTGATGTGCGTGTTGCCGTTCGGCAAGCGCTGCGCGTTGCCCATGAACGGCGTGTAGAACAGGTTCACGACGTCGTCCGCATACGACCATACGACGCGCTGCGTCGCCGGATCGATTTCCACGATGCGCGAGAGCACGACGTGCGCACCGTGACGGAAATTGCCGTTGTCGAACGCGAGGATGTGGCCGTTCGGGAGCGGCACCGGCGCATGCTGGTGCGACACGACGTCGGGCCCGATGTGCAGGTCGACGCGGCCAGTTGCGCGGTTCACGCCGATGATCCCCGACGTCGTGCGCAGGCTCATCAGCACGCGGCCGTTCGCATCGACCGCGAGACCGTTGACGAGCGGCCAGTGATAGCGGCCGAAGCCTGCCGCGATCGGGAAATCCTCCGGCCGCAGATGCTCGCGCGCATGCCATTCCCAGACGATCTGGCCGGCGCGGTTCACTTCGCGGATCACGTCCGCATACATCACCTCGTCGTCGCCGTGCGCGGTGCCGCCCGGCACGCGCCGCGCGAACGCCGCGTCGACCGGTTCGCACGCGGCATACAGCAGGTTGCCGTTCGGCAGCCACTGCGCGTCGTGGTGATGCGCGGGGTCCTCGTAGCGCCACACCGTTTCGCCCTGCGGCGTGACCTCGTAGAAGTCGCCGCCATGCCACATCGACCACGGCGCGTAGCGCGAATCGGAACGCGGAT
The DNA here is from genome assembly GCF_014211915.1 of Burkholderia cenocepacia. Lineage (NCBI taxonomy): Bacteria > Pseudomonadati > Pseudomonadota > Betaproteobacteria > Burkholderiales > Burkholderiaceae > Burkholderia > Burkholderia cenocepacia. The sequence goes on from NZ_CP060041.1 coordinate 618,016, forward strand.
GATTGCCGTTGTAGCCGAGGTTGCCGTTCGCGAGGATGACCGCGTGGCGCCCGGGGCGCACGGGCATCTTCCACTGGTGGACGACCTCGCCGTCGATGCCGACGAGATAGACGTTGCCGTCGGCCGTTTGCGGCGCGATGAGCGTATAGCCGCCCGCGGACAGCGCGGGATCGTGGGCGATGAGGCCGACGCCGCGGCGCCGCTGGGTAATCTGGTCGACGGTCGTCACTGCGGTCTCCATTCGAATCGGATACGGGGATGCAGCGGAATCTAGACGATTCGTCCGGTCAGTAAAATCGGATTATTCTTGACGCCCTGTTCGAAAAAATCTAACGGCCCCTCCATGCGTTCGATATCGCAGACATTCCGCTGTTTCGACGAGGTCGCGCGACGCGGCTCGATTCGCAAGGCGGCCGACGCGCTGCATCTCACCGCCGCGGCGGTGCACCAGCAGATCCGCAATCTCGAGGAGCAGGTCGGCGTGCCGCTGTTCGACCGGCTGCCGCGCGGCATGCAGTTGACGCTCGCCGGTGAGATCGTGATCGCGGCCGTGCGGCGCGGCCAGCGCGATTTCGACAACGCGCTGACGCAGGTCCAGGACCTGCGCGCGCTGCGGCGCGGTCACGTGAATCTCGCGGTACCGGCATCGACGGCCGAAAAGCTCGTGCCCGACGCGATCCTCGCCGCGATGCAGCGCTACCCCGGCGTCACGTACAGCGTGCGCTCGGGAAACGGCGAGAGCATCGTGCGCTGGGTCGAGACGGGCGAGGTGGACATCGGTTACGCGCTGCGCCGGCGCACCGCGCCGGGCGTCGTCGAGGTGCGCGCGTTCGCGCAGCCGCTGGGTGTCGTCACGACGCCCGGCCATCCACTGGCGTCGACGGGCGGCAAGGTGCGCATGCGCGACTGCTTCGCGCATCCGCTGATCCTGATGACGCCCGACACGGAGCTGCGCGCAATGTTCGACCAGATCGATGCGCGGCAGCCGCGCGGCGTGCGGCCGATGGTCGAAACCGGGTCGGTGTCGATGGTGCGGCGTCTCGCGGCCGAAGGCGCCGGCGTTGGTTTCCTGATCGCGGAAAACGTCGCGGACGACGTGGCCGCCGGCCGGCTCGCGTGGACGCCGCTGGCCGATGCGGGCGCGCGCTCGTTCAGTTGCATCTACCAGCGGGCGGACATGAGCGCGACGGTCGCGATGACGATGTTTCTCGCGCTCTTTTCGGAGGCGATCGACGCGATGGAGCACGGTTTCGCACGCGGCGGCCCGGCGAGCGGCACGCGTCGCCGGGCGAAAAAGGCAACGACGTGACGATGCGAGCCGCATGGGCGTCTCGGGATGCGCTGCAATGCAGCAGGCAAACCCGCATGCCGGTTCGGTGACGTCGCGCACCGGGCGTCCGCCGGCATGCCGTCATTTCCTTATTGCGGGAAAAATTTTGTTCATGGGACTATCGAACGCGTTGCCCGTGCACCGAGGGGGTTGCAGGCAACGGGATGTCCATCGCAACGATCGACAAGAACATCGGCAGACAATGAACAGAACAGCGATTTTTCCGTATGCGTCCGCGTTGCTCGCGGCTGCCCTGTTGACCGCCTGCGGCGGCGACGTCGAAAACGAGGCGGCCCGCACGACCGCACCGTCCACCGATGCGAGCTGCCTCGCGGTCGACAACAGCGGCGCGACGGTCGTGGTGGGCTCGAACCAGCCGGGCGACCCGTCGCTGCCGGAAGCGTCGTCGGGCTATCGCACCGGGATGAAGCCCGTCTATGCGAAAACGTACCTGGTGGCCACGTCGAACGCGTACGCGAGCGCGGCCGGTTGCGCGGTGCTGAAGAAGGGCGGCACGGCCGCCGACGCGGCGGTCGCCGTGCAGGCCGTGCTCGGCCTGACCGTCCCCGAGGCGACGGGTCTCGGGTCGGGCGGCGTGCTGCTCTACTACGATGCGCGCGGCAAGACGGTGCAGGCATACGACGGGCGCGAAACCGCGCCAGCCGCCGCCACCGAGAACTACCTGCGCTACGTCGACGACGCCACCGATCATTCGGCGCCGCTGCCGAACGCGCGCGCGAGCGGCCGCTCGATCGGCACGATCGGCGTGCCGCGGCTCATCGAGGCGCTGCAACAGGATCACGGTCGCCTGCCGTGGCAGAGCCTGTTCGGCGACGCGATCACGCTGGCGACCAACGGTTTCCCGATCGGCGGCCGGCTGGCCGACGCGATCGCGGCGAACGCCGCGAACCTGAAGCGCGACCCCGAAGCCGCCGCGTATTTCCTGAACGCCGACGGGTCGCCGAAGACGCTCGGCACCGTACTGAAGAATCCCGCCTACGCACGCACGCTGTCGCTGATGGCGCAGTCGGGCGCGAATGCGCTGTACACCGGGCAGATCGCGCAGGACATCGTCGCGAAGATCGCGGCGACCAAGGGCGCGGACGGCTCGACGCTCACGCCGGGCAAGACGACCGTCGCCGATCTCGCCGCGTATCAGGCGAAGCGCCGCGAACCGGTGTGCACGACCTATCGCAGCTACTGGGTGTGCGGGATGCCGCCGCCGTCGTCGGGCGGTATCGCGGTCGCGTCGGCGCTCGGCATTCTCGAGAACTTCGACCTGAAGTCGCTGAAGCCGACGGCGATCGATCTCGAAGGCGGCAAGCCGACCGTCGCGGGCGTTCACCTCGTCACCGAGGCCGAACGGCTCGCGTATGCCGACCGCGACAAGTACGTGGCCGATACCGACTTCGTGCCGCTGCCGGGCGGCACGTGGGACACGTTGCTGAACAAGCCGTACCTGAAATCGCGCGCGGCGCTGATCGACACGACCAAGAGCATGGGCACCGCGCAGCCCGGCAATCTCGGCGCGGTGCCGCTCGGCGTCGACACGACGCTGATCGAGCACGGCACGAACCAGTTCACGATCGTGGACGGCGACGGCAACGTGCTGAGCGCGACGACGACGGTCGAGTCGAGCATGGGCTCCTTCCACATGACCAACGGCTTCCTGCTGAACAACCAGTTGACCGACTTCTCCGCGAATCCGCTCGACACGTCCGGCAATCCGGTGGCCAACCGGCTGCAGCCGGGCAAGCGGCCGCGCAGCTCGATGGCGCCGACGATCGTGTTCGGGCAGGCCGCCGACGGTTCGCGCGGCGACTTCGTGATGGCGACCGGTTCGCCGGGCGGCGGCACGATTCCGCAATACGTGGTCAAGACGCTGGTCGGCGCGCTCGACTGGGGGCTCGACGCGCAGCAGTCGGCGGGCCTCGTCGACTTCGGCGCGAGCAACAGCCCGACCACCACGATCGGCGGCGAGCATCCGAACGTCAACGCGGCGAACAACGGCGCGAACGATCCGCTGATCACGGGGCTGCTCGCGCTCGGGCACAAGGTGTCGACGTCCGCGCAGGCGAGCGGCGTCAACACGGTGATACGCGTGACGGTCGGCCAGTCGCCGGCGTTGCAGGGCGGCACCGATCCGCGTCGCGAAGGCGTCGTGCTCGGCGATACGTTCCGACCGTAACCGGGCAGCATGCGCACGGCTCCGGTCGCTTGTCGGCGGCGGGGGCCGTGCATCATGACGAGGCCGCATCGACGGCCGAGCAAGCCTTATCCCTTCGGAATGCAAACAAAGACGACCGATTTCCCCGATACACGACGATCGGACGAATCGTCGGCGTGAAGCCGTCTGCCGTACCAGCTCACGGTTCATGCATGCCCGTTGTCAAATACGGCGTTCACCCCGCCGCAAGCCCCCGATTGTCAAACAGTGTGAGTCAATCGTCAGCATTTGCAACGGAAGTAACAGTCCCCGCAATTCAATCGTTTTGCCCGGCGGCGCCGCTACATTAGCTTCACCTGCCGCATGTCGCGGTGAGGCATGCGACAAGCCGCTCGAAGGCGGCCCGCAGCAACAACGTCTTTGGGGAGAATGACCATGAACAAGATCCATACGATTCTGCTGGGTGCCGCTCTGACGGCGATGGCGACGTCGGCTGCATTTGCACAGACGGCCCAGACCGGCGCGCAGGGTTCCGCAGGGGTTGGCGCCCAGGTTCAGACGCCGCTGCTCGGCGGCGGCGTGGGCGTGCAGGCCGGCGCTGGCGCGAATGCGGCAGGCTCGGGTGCGGGTGCGGGCAATGTAGTCGGCGGCGCGCTGAGCGGTGTCGGCAAGACGGTCGGCGGCGTGGGCTCGGCAGCCGGCACGGCGGTGGGCGGCGCGACGCAGGCAGTCGGTTCGGCGGCCGGTGCGACGAAGGATGCGGCGGCATCGACCGTGCACGCGACGAAGTCGCACGTGAAGCACGTCGCAAGCTCGACGAAGAGCCATGCGCAAGGCGCGGTGTCGACGGCAGGCGACGTCGCGGGCGGTGCGAAGGCGAAGGCCGGTGAAGCGCTCGAAGGCGCGACGAACTCGGTGCAGGGCGGCGCATCGGTCGGCGTGAAGGGTTCGGCGTCGGCGCAAGGCGGCGCGCTGTAACAAGCGGCACCATTCCGTCACGGCCCGGCCTGCTTCGATGCGGGCCGGGCTTTTTTATCGGCGCGCGGCCACTGCCCATTGCTCGCGCGTCATGCTTAAATAGCAGGGGTTCCGACCACCGGCCGCCACGATGACGGGGCCGGCCGGCATGGGTCAGCATGTCCGATCGATACCGTGACGCGGCGCGTGACAGCAGGTAGCCGGATGCCTGCGTGTGGTGCGACGCACGCGGGGTGATCGGGCGTGTTTTCCTGAATCCCGTTCAACGCCTTGCCGGCTTCCTTCGTTGCGCTCGAAACCGGATTTCGAACCCAACCGCCATATCGAGCGATTGCTGGCCGTCGTTTCGTGAACCGCTCGTTCTTCAGTGGCGCGGTTTCGTTGTCTCGCGATCGCACTGCGGCACAATGGCGATTCGCATCGGTATCGCGTGCTTCCCCACCGTCCGGACCGACGCAGAACGCATGTCGTTATCCGCTTTCAGGTACCATCCCGACCCGCTTGCAACCGGCGGCGCGATCCGGTTCGGCACGCGCCGCGCGTGCCGCGGCAAGTCCGGCGGCGGTCGGAACGACACTTGACGGCACGGGCCCGTGCGAGCGGCGTCGTCCCTTCGCCATGAAACAGAGGAACCTTCGTGAAGTTCATCCACGCGGCAGACATTCACCTTGACAGCCCGTTGCACGGCCTGAGCGCGTATCCCGACGCGCCGGCCGCGCAGTTGCGCAACGCGTCGCGCGAGGCGCTGCGGCAACTCGTGGATCGTGCGATCGAAGAGGAAGTCGCGTTCCTCGTGATCGCGGGCGACCTGTACGACGGCGACTGGAAGGATCACAACACGGGCATCTTCTTCGGCCAGCAGATGGGGCGGTTGCGCCGGGCCGGCATCCGTGCGTTCGTGCTCGGCGGCAACCACGATGCCGAAAGCGAGATGACGAAGAAGCTGACGCTGCCCGACAACGTCACCGTGTTCGGCCACCGCAAGCCGGAGACCGTCCGCCTGCCGGAATTCGACGTCGCGCTGCACGGGCAGAGCTTCAAGGACAAGGCCGTCGTCGACAACCTCGCGATCGGCTATCCGGACCCGGTGCCCGGGTACTACAACATCGGCGTGCTGCATACGGCGCTCGAAGGGTATGCGGCGCATGCGAACTATGCACCGTGCACGCTGGCCGAACTGCATGCGAAAGGCTACGACTACTGGGCGCTCGGCCACGTGCATGAATTCCAGCAATGGACAGGCCCGTCCACCGTCGTGTTTCCCGGCAATCTGCAGGGACGCCATATCCGCGAGACGGGCCGGCGCGGCGCGGTGCTCGTGACGGTCGAGCAAGGCAAGACGCAGGTCGAGCGCCTGTATCTCGACGTGCTGCGCTGGGAAGCCGTGTCGGTCGACGCGTCCGATTGCGTGTCGGTGGCCGATCTGTCGAGAAAGATCGGCCAGTCGCTGGAGGCGCTGTTGACCGTCGACGGCCACGTGCCGCGCGCGGTGCGCGTCACCGTTACCGGGCGCACCCCCGCGCACGGCCTCTTTTTCGGCCGCGCGCCGCAGTTGCGTGCGGAGGTGCTGAACCAGATCGGCATCATCGGCAATGAGCGGCTGTGGCTCGAGAAGGTCCGGCTCGCGACGTCCGCGGCCGATCATCAGCAGGGTGAGAGCGAGCAACTTGAAGCGCTGGAGGACCTGAAGCAGATCCTGGCCGACGCCGCACACGATCCGGATTTCCTCGCGCTGCTCGAACGCGACCTGAAGCCGTTCGTCGGCAAGGTCCGCAGCGACGTGAAGGAGGAGGTGCCGTTGCTGACGATGGCCCGCGCCGGCGAGCTGACCGCGCTGGTCGAGCAGGTCGGGCCCGCGCTGCTCGCGCGGCTGGCGAGGGGGAGTAAGCGATGCGCATCAGTCAGCTCGATCTGATCAAGTACGGCAAGTTCACCGACGAGACGCTGCGGTTCCCGTCGGCCAGCGAGGATTTTCATGTGATCGTCGGGCCGAACGAGGCCGGCAAGTCGACGATCCGCACGGCCGTGTCCGAATTGCTGTTCGGGATGAAGCTGCAGACGCCGCTCGATTTCCTGCACAGCACGCCCGAGTTGCGGATCGGCGGCGTGCTGGAGAGCGGCACGGGCGAACTCGCGTTCCACCGTGCGCGCGGGCGCAGCCCGTTGCGCACGCCCGCCGACGACAAGCTGCCCGACGACTATCTGGCAACCATCCTCGACGGCGCGACGCGCGAGTTCTTCGAGCAGATGTTCGGGCTCGATCACGGGCGGCTGGTCGATGGCGGCCGCAGCATTCTCGACGCATCGGACAAGCTCGGCCAGGTGCTGTTCGAATCGGCTGCCGGGGTCGGCAGCCTGGGGCCGGTGCGCGAGGAACTCGACGCGCGCGCGCTCGAATTGTGGGCGCCGCGTCGCAGCGGCAGCGCGTTCGCGCTGGCCGAAACGGCATTCAACGAAGCCGTCACCGAACTGAAGACGGTCCAGGTGCGTACGCGCGACTGGGTCGATCGCAAGGACGCGCGCGAAGCGGTCGAGCAGCAGATCGAGCAGGCGCGCGCGGAACAGCGCCGGCTCGAAGCGCTGCGCTCGAAGCTCGAACGCGTGCGGCGGCTTGCGCCGTACCTGAAGGAACTGACGGTCAAGGACGCGGCGCTGGCCGAACTGGGCGCGGTCGTCGAGTTGCCGCCGACCGCGTACGCGGATCTGCTGAAGGCGCAGGGCGATCTCGCGGCCGAACAGAAGGTGCTCGAGGAGCGGCGTGCCGATCTGTTCGCGAAGCGGCAGGCGCGCGATGCGATCGCCGCGGACGCCGACACGCTGGCGCTTGAAGCCGATATCGAAGCGCTCGATCGGCTGCGCGGCGCATGCATGAATCACGCGCAGGATCTGCTGCTGCTCGGCGCGGACGTCGAGCGGCACCTGGTAGCCGCGTCGTCGGCGGCCGCGCAGCTCGGCTGGCCGACGGACGAAGCGTCGCTGCGCGCCGTGTTGCCGACGGCGCTGTCGTTGAAGACGGTCGCGAACCTGCTGCGTGAGCACGGCCTGCTGCACCAGGCGCTTGCCGGCGCACGCGAATCGCTCGACGAGCGCACGCGCGAGCTGGCGCAGGTCCGCGAACAACAGGCGCGCCTGTCGACCGTCGACGTGCCGGAAGCGTTGCGCGCGGCGCTGGCCGATGCGCAAGGCTTTCGCAACAGCGGCGCGCGCGAGCAGGCGCTGGCGCACGAAATCGCGGCGGCCGAACGCACGCTGTCCGGCGCGCTCGACGCGCTCGGCCAGTGGCGCATGCCGGTCGATGCGCTGCGTGCGCTCGACGTGCCGTCGGCCGCGCGGCTCGGTGCGCTGCTCAAGGAAGACAGCGAGCGTGCCAGCGCGGCCGCTGCCGCGCGCGACGCGCGGGATGGCGCACTCGAAGAGCTCGAGCGGCTCGAACTGCAGGAGAAGCATTTCGCGGAGAACCACAAGGTCGTCACGACCGCCGACGTGCTGGCGGCGCGTGCGCGGCGCGACGGCGCGTGGGGCGAGATTCGCAGCGGCGCCGTCGATCTCGCCACGGGCGCACCGGCGCTCGACGACGCGATTCGCCTCGCCGACGAACTCGTCGATGCGCAGCTCGGCGCGACCCAGGCCGCGGCGACGCTGCAATCGCTGCGTCAACAGGTCGAATCCGCGCGTGCAGGCGTGACGCGCCGACAAGCCGCGCTGGACGAACGCGAGCGCGAGCTCGCCGCCCATCGCGACGCGTGGGCTGCGCTCGCGACGGCGGCCGCGGTGCCCGGCATGCCGCTGGCGGCGATGGGCGACTGGCTCGCGAAGCGCGACACGGTGTTCGCCGCGCAGGCCGATCTCGATCGTCTGCGCCGCGAATTCGACACGATGCGGGCTACGCGGGCCGGCGCGGAAGCCGCGTTGCGGGCGGCGCTGCTGACGGTATCGCGAGGCGGCGAGGCGGACGGGTTGGCCGCGCTCGTCGCCGTCGCCGAGACGTTTGTCCAGTCGGCCGAGAAAGCGGCCGCACAGAAGGACAGTCTCGACGATCGTGCTCGCGAAGCCGAACGCGGCTGCGCGACCGCGCAGTCGCGGGCCGATCATGCGCAAACGGCTTACGACGCGTGGCAAGCGCAATGGCGCGACGCGCTGGCCGACGCGAAACTGCCCGCGAGCGCGACGACGCTGGCCGCGGCGGAAGGCGCGCTCGGGCTTGCGAATACGGTGACGGCCGAACTGGCCGAGGCCGACGCGCCACGCAACCGGATTGCGACGATCCGCGCGGAGCTGAACGCGCTCGAGGCCGGCGCGCGGCGGCTTGCCGAAGCGCTCGCGCCGGAATGGCTGGCGAGCGGCGACTGGCTGGACGTGGCGCGCCGGCTGACGATGCGTCTCGCGGCCGCCCGGGAAATCGCCCGAGCGATCGATCGTGCCGACGAGGCCGTGCGGCACGCCGACGGCAAGGTCGCGGACGCGGCTGCCGCAGTGGCCGGCGCCGACGCGCGCATCCAGCCGCTGCTGCAACTGGCCGGCGTCGCGTCGATCGACGCGGCGCTGCCGCTGGCCGAGCGCTCGGATCGGCAGCGCCAGCTTCGACAGGCGGTCGACGCCGCGCACGAGGCGCTGGTGCGCGACGGCGACGGGCTGTCCCGGTCCGCCGTCGAGGCCGAGGTGGCGGAACAGGACATCGCCGACGTGCCGGCGCAGCTCGAAGCGGTGAAGCAGTCGCTCGCCGATATCGGCAAGCGGCTGAACGAGCTGTCGCAGCAGCAGGTCGTGGCCGACCAGGCGTTCGGCGCGATCGACGGCCAGGCGAACGCGGCCGTCGCCGAGGCGAAACGGCAGGAGGCGCTGGCGGCGATGGGCGACGCGGCCGAGCAGTATCTGGAGGCGGCCACCGCGAGCCGCTTGCTGAAGTGGGCGACGGATCGCTACCGCGACCAGAAGCAGGGGCCGATGCTGCGGCGCGCGGGCGAGATTTTCGCCGGGCTCACGCTGGGCGAATTCGCGAAGCTGACCGTCGACACCGAACGGACGCCGCCCGCGCTGTATGCGCGGCGCACGAGGGGAAAGTCGGTCGAGGTCGCGGGGCTCAGCGAAGGGACCCGCGATCAGCTGTTCCTCGCGCTGCGGATCGCGGCGCTGGAGTTGCAGCTCGGCAGCCGCACGGCGCTGCCGTTCGTCGCCGACGACCTGTTCATCAATTTCGACGATGCGCGCGCGAAGGCCGGGCTCGATGCGTTGCGCGATCTGTCGACGCGCACGCAGGTGCTGTTCCTGACGCACCACGACCACCTGCTGCCGCTCGTGAGGGATGTATTCGGCGCGCGGGTCAACGTGGTCGAGTTGCAGCGCGCGCCGGCCGGCGCGTGACACGGGGTACGCCGGGATGCCGGCGCACGGGAAGGGTCATCGCGTACAGGTAGTATGAGCAGTTCCGAAACGCACGCGGCCGGTTCCATGGCCGCGGGTCTGGCCACACGAGGGGGGAATATGAAGAAGCTGGTAGCCGCGATTGCGTTCGCGGCGGACAAGCATCGCAATCAGCGGCGCAAGGATGAAGAGGCGTCGCCGTACATCAATCATCCGATCGCGCTCGCCGACGTGCTGGCCAACGAGGCCGGCGTCGAGGACGAACGCGTGATCGTCGCGGCCGTGTTGCACGACACGGTCGAGGATACGGAGACGACCGAGCAGGAGTTGCTGCGGCTGTTCGGCAAGGACGTGGCGGACATCGTGATGGAAGTCACCGACGACAAGTCGCTGCCGAAGGAGGAGCGCAAGCGTCTGCAGGTCGAGCACGCGGCCACCATCAGCCGGCGCGCGAAGCTCGTGAAGCTGGCCGACAAGATTTGCAACCTGCGCGACATCGCCCGGCATCCGCCCGCGGACTGGCCGCTCGAACGCAAGCAGGCGTACTTCGACTGGGCGAAGTCGGTCGTCGACCCGATGCGCGGCGTCCATCCCGGTCTCGAGGCGATCTTCGACACCGCGTACGCCGCGCGGCCGGCGGACTGACGCACGCGCATGTGCTCGGCCCGATTCGCCGCACGACAACCCGCTGCCGTGGCGGGTGTCGACGTCGGCGGCGACAGGAAGCTGTGCGATCTCGTGATCCTGCGTGGCTCGACGGTCGTCTGCCGGGAAGCGCGGATCGCGCCCGAGTCGCTGCCCGCACTGTGTCTCTCCCATGATGTCGTCGCCGTCGGCGTCGACGCACCGAGCCTGTGGTGGACCGGGAGCGGCCGCCGCGCGGCCGAGCAGGCGCTCGCGCGCGAACGGATCTCGTGCTTCCCGACCCCGTCGCGGGAGCAGGCCGTCGCGAGCACGTCGGGCTTCTTCGACTGGATGTTCATGGGGGAGCGCGTCTACCGCGCGCTCGCGGACGCTTATCCGTTATTGACCGACGCGCACTACGCGGGTGGGCGGGCGAGTTTCGAAACCTATCCTTATGCGATTACCTGCGCGATGCTGGGCAAGGCCGTGGCGTCGGCGAAGCAGAAGCGCAACCAGCGCCGGCAACTGCTGGAGCGGCTGGGCATCGACGTATCGACGCTGCGCTCCGTCGATGCGCGCGATGCGACCCTGTGCGCATTGACGGCGCAATACGTAATCGACGGGAACGCGCATGCGTACGGCGATGCGGCGGGCGGATACATCCGCGTGCCGATGATGCGCGAGACGATCGTGCTGGATGCGTCGTAGCGGCGACGTGCGGCTCCGCGCGGGGTGACGGTCGCACGGTGGTCGCTTCGTGCGGGAACCGGCGGCAGGCCCGGCGATGCAGGGGAAGCAGCTAACGGTTGTCGGCGGGCACGACGTGAGTCCGGTGCACCGCGCGGTTCCGGTCGAGCCGGTTCAATCCTCGAGGATGGATGTCGGCACGCTGGACAGGTCGCAGGCTTGTGCTTGCTCGAAGTAGCTGTCCGCATCGTCGATCATCACGACCGCGACGTCGATCAACTCGTCCAGCCGTTGCAGCAGCGATTCCCGCCACTCGATGTCTTCGTCGCGCTCGGGCGTCTTGTCCAGTTGCTCGATGATCGAGTCGGCCGTCTGCAGGAATGGAATTGCTTGCTGATAGTTTTCGATCGAGACCAGCGCCGCATTGCGTGCGCCGACGAGCCGCTCGCGATGCGTGTCCGCCAGTTCGGATTCGCCGCTGATGCGCGGCAACATGTCCGAGATGCGTTGCAGAAGCGGCGGCACCTGTTGTTCCAGCAGGATTGCGCGCTCGCGCAGTGCGGCATATTCGTCGCGAAGGTCGGCGTCGCCGGGTTGAGTCGTGCTGTCCATCATCGATATGAGTGCGTGGTTCGGTCGCGGCATGATACTCGACCGCGCCGGGTTCCTTGCCGGTTCCGCGCCCTCCTATATATGGGAGGGAAGAGACGTGTTCGTCATATCTTTGGAGGGCGGCGCGTGTTGCGTTTTACCGCCCGTCGAGCGCAAAACTTCCGTGCGCGGCAGCGCACGGAGGCCTTTTCAAACTTTCTTCACAAAGCGCTTGCATGGATGGGGGCGGGTGCTTAGAATCACGCCTCTTTCGCGCTAACGGAAACGCAGCGCGGAAGGAAGGGAAGCAGTGCTGTTGAGCCTCGGCGGTAGCGAGCCTCGGCGGTACGGAAGTTGAGCCCCGCGGTCGCAACGAAGTCGTTCAGAAAGTTGTTGACGAGCTGCGAAACACGGTTCATAATCTCGCTTCTCTGCTGCTGAAAACGCAGCGCTGCTGAGGGGTTCGAGATTCCTCGCAGAAACGCTCTTTAAAAATTAACAGCCGATAAGTGTGGGCGCTTGATGGCAGCGAGCTGATCCTCGGATCAGATAGCGAAAGTATCAAGAGTCTCACACTAAAGTAAGTCAGGTTTATGAAGTGATTCATATTCCTGTCAGCTTTGAGTGAGCGACCGGTTCTTAACTGAACCGAAAACAGTAACAGGTTTGAACTGAAGAGTTTGATCCTGGCTCAGATTGAACGCTGGCGGCATGCCTTACACATGCAAGTCGAACGGCAGCACGGGTGCTTGCACCTGGTGGCGAGTGGCGAACGGGTGAGTAATACATCGGAACATGTCCTGTAGTGGGGGATAGCCCGGCGAAAGCCGGATTAATACCGCATACGATCTACGGATGAAAGCGGGGGACCTTCGGGCCTCGCGCTATAGGGTTGGCCGATGGCTGATTAGCTAGTTGGTGGGGTAAAGGCCTACCAAGGCGACGATCAGTAGCTGGTCTGAGAGGACGACCAGCCACACTGGGACTGAGACACGGCCCAGACTCCTACGGGAGGCAGCAGTGGGGAATTTTGGACAATGGGCGAAAGCCTGATCCAGCAATGCCGCGTGTGTGAAGAAGGCCTTCGGGTTGTAAAGCACTTTTGTCCGGAAAGAAATCCTTGGCTCTAATACAGTCGGGGGATGACGGTACCGGAAGAATAAGCACCGGCTAACTACGTGCCAGCAGCCGCGGTAATACGTAGGGTGCGAGCGTTAATCGGAATTACTGGGCGTAAAGCGTGCGCAGGCGGTTTGCTAAGACCGATGTGAAATCCCCGGGCTCAACCTGGGAACTGCATTGGTGACTGGCAGGCTAGAGTATGGCAGAGGGGGGTAGAATTCCACGTGTAGCAGTGAAATGCGTAGAGATGTGGAGGAATACCGATGGCGAAGGCAGCCCCCTGGGCCAATACTGACGCTCATGCACGAAAGCGTGGGGAGCAAACAGGATTAGATACCCTGGTAGTCCACGCCCTAAACGATGTCAACTAGTTGTTGGGGATTCATTTCCTTAGTAACGTAGCTAACGCGTGAAGTTGACCGCCTGGGGAGTACGGTCGCAAGATTAAAACTCAAAGGAATTGACGGGGACCCGCACAAGCGGTGGATGATGTGGATTAATTCGATGCAACGCGAAAAACCTTACCTACCCTTGACATGGTCGGAATCCTGCTGAGAGGTGGGAGTGCTCGAAAGAGAACCGGCGCACAGGTGCTGCATGGCTGTCGTCAGCTCGTGTCGTGAGATGTTGGGTTAAGTCCCGCAACGAGCGCAACCCTTGTCCTTAGTTGCTACGCAAGAGCACTCTAAGGAGACTGCCGGTGACAAACCGGAGGAAGGTGGGGATGACGTCAAGTCCTCATGGCCCTTATGGGTAGGGCTTCACACGTCATACAATGGTCGGAACAGAGGGTTGCCAACCCGCGAGGGGGAGCTAATCCCAGAAAACCGATCGTAGTCCGGATTGCACTCTGCAACTCGAGTGCATGAAGCTGGAATCGCTAGTAATCGCGGATCAGCATGCCGCGGTGAATACGTTCCCGGGTCTTGTACACACCGCCCGTCACACCATGGGAGTGGGTTTTACCAGAAGTGGCTAGTCTAACCGCAAGGAGGACGGTCACCACGGTAGGATTCATGACTGGGGTGAAGTCGTAACAAGGTAGCCGTATCGGAAGGTGCGGCTGGATCACCTCCTTTCCAGAGCTTCTCGCAAAGTTGAGCGCTCACGCTTATCGGCTGTAAATTAAAGACAGACTCAGGGGTCTGTAGCTCAGTCGGTTAGAGCACCGTCTTGATAAGGCGGGGGTCGTTGGTTCGAATCCAACCAGACCCACCACCGTCTTGTGTGGCGGTACACACCTGAGGAATTCTGTACATGGGGGCATAGCTCAGCTGGGAGAGCACCTGCTTTGCAAGCAGGGGGTCGTCGGTTCGATCCCGTCTGCCTCCACCAATCACCAACGCTAAGGGCTTGGTTCAGACACTGAACCGAGAATTTTGCATTGGCGATTGAGCCAGTCAGAGGATATCAACAGATATCGGCTGTCGTTCTTTAACAATCTGGAAGAAGTAAGTAATTTGGATAGCGGAAGCGTCTCGAGATGGACGTGGAAGTTATCCGGGTTGTGATTGTATCGATGTATCTCAAGATGATTCGAACTCTATGTTCGACTTAAATTGGAATACGGCACAACGCGAGAACTCAACCTGTAGCGACTGTCGATGAGACAGACTCGTTATAGGGTCAAGCGAACAAGTGCATGTGGTGGATGCCTTGGCGATCACAGGCGATGAAGGACGCGGTAGCCTGCGAAAAGCTACGGGGAGCTGGCAAACGAGCTTTGATCCGTAGATGTCCGAATGGGGAAACCCGGCCCTTTTGGGTCATCCTAGACTGAATACATAGGTCTAGTGAAGCGAACGCGGTGAACTGAAACATCTAAGTAACCGCAGGAAAAGAAATCAACCGAGATTCCCAAAGTAGTGGCGAGCGAAATGGGATGAGCCTTGCACTCTTTATTTGTATTGTTAGCCGAACGCTCTGGAAAGTGCGGCCATAGCAGGTGATAGCCCTGTAGGCGAAAACAGTATGAAAGAACTAGGTGTGCGACAAGTAGGGCGGGACACGTGAAATCCTGTCTGAAGATGGGGGGACCATCCTCCAAGGCTAAATACTCGTGATCGACCGATAGTGAACCAGTACCGTGAGGGAAAGGCGAAAAGAACCCCGGGAGGGGAGTGAAATAGATCCTGAAACCGCATGCATACAAACAGTCGGAGCCTCGCAAGGGGTGACGGCGTACCTTTTGTATAATGGGTCAGCGACTTACGTTCAGTAGCAAGCTTAACCGTATAGGGCAGGCGTAGCGAAAGCGAGTCCGAATAGGGCGTTCAGTTGCTGGGCGTAGACCCGAAACCAGGTGATCTATCCATGGCCAGGATGAAGGTGCGGTAACACGTACTGGAGGTCCGAACCCACTAACGTTGAAAAGTTAGGGGATGAGCTGTGGATAGGGGTGAAAGGCTAAACAAACCTGGAAATAGCTGGTTCTCT
Source organism: Burkholderia cenocepacia (assembly GCF_014211915.1). Classification (NCBI taxonomy): domain Bacteria; kingdom Pseudomonadati; phylum Pseudomonadota; class Betaproteobacteria; order Burkholderiales; family Burkholderiaceae; genus Burkholderia; species Burkholderia cenocepacia. Next base: position 633,312 of record NZ_CP060041.1, read on the forward strand.
CCGAAAACTATTTAGGTAGTGCCTCGTGTCTCACCTTCGGGGGTAGAGCACTGTCATGGTTGGGGGGTCTATTGCAGATTACCCCGCCATAGCAAACTCCGAATACCGAAGAGTGCAATCACGGGAGACAGACATCGGGTGCTAACGTCCGGTGTCAAGAGGGAAACAACCCAGACCGCCAGCTAAGGTCCCCAAATATAGCTAAGTGGGAAACGAAGTGGGAAGGCTAAAACAGTCAGGAGGTTGGCTTAGAAGCAGCCACCCTTTAAAGAAAGCGTAATAGCTCACTGATCGAGTCGTCCTGCGCGGAAGATGTAACGGGGCTAAGCTATATACCGAAGCTGCGGATGCGAGCTTGCTCGCATGGTAGGAGAGCGTTCCGTAAGCCTGCGAAGGTGCCTTGTAAAGGGTGCTGGAGGTATCGGAAGTGCGAATGCTGACATGAGTAGCGATAAAGGGGGTGAAAGGCCCCCTCGCCGTAAGCCCAAGGTTTCCTACGCAACGTTCATCGGCGTAGGGTGAGTCGGCCCCTAAGGCGAGGCAGAAATGCGTAGCTGATGGGAAGCAGGTCAATATTCCTGCACCATTGTTAGATGCGATGGGGGGACGGATCGCGGAAGGTTGTCCGGGTGTTGGAAGTCCCGGTCGCTGCATTGGAGAAGGCGCTTAGGCAAATCCGGGCGCGCAATTCAAGGGTGTGGCGCGAGCTCCTTCGGGAGCGAAGCAATTGGAAGTGGTTCCAAGAAAAGCCTCTAAGCTTCAGTCTAACGATGACCGTACCGCAAACCGACACAGGTGGGCGAGATGAGTATTCTAAGGCGCTTGAGAGAACTCGGGAGAAGGAACTCGGCAAATTGGTACCGTAACTTCGGGATAAGGTACGCCCTTGTAGCTTGACTGGCCTGCGCCAGGAGGGTGAAGGGGTTGCAATAAACTGGTGGCTGCGACTGTTTAATAAAAACACAGCACTCTGCAAACACGAAAGTGGACGTATAGGGTGTGACGCCTGCCCGGTGCCGGAAGATTAAATGATGGGGTGCAAGCTCTTGATTGAAGTCCCGGTAAACGGCGGCCGTAACTATAACGGTCCTAAGGTAGCGAAATTCCTTGTCGGGTAAGTTCCGACCTGCACGAATGGCGTAACGATGGCCACACTGTCTCCTCCCGAGACTCAGCGAAGTTGAAGTGTTTGTGATGATGCAATCTACCCGCGGCTAGACGGAAAGACCCCATGAACCTTTACTGTAGCTTTGCATTGGACTTTGAACCGATCTGTGTAGGATAGGTGGGAGGCTATGAAACCGGAACGCTAGTTTCGGTGGAGCCGTCCTTGAAATACCACCCTGGTTTGTTTGAGGTTCTAACCTTGGCCCGTGATCCGGGTCGGGGACAGTGCATGGTAGGCAGTTTGACTGGGGCGGTCTCCTCCCAAAGCGTAACGGAGGAGTACGAAGGTACGCTAGGTACGGTCGGAAATCGTGCTGATAGTGCAATGGCATAAGCGTGCTTAACTGCGAGACCGACAAGTCGAGCAGGTGCGAAAGCAGGTCATAGTGATCCGGTGGTTCTGTATGGAAGGGCCATCGCTCAACGGATAAAAGGTACTCTGGGGATAACAGGCTGATACCGCCCAAGAGTTCATATCGACGGCGGTGTTTGGCACCTCGATGTCGGCTCATCTCATCCTGGGGCTGTAGCCGGTCCCAAGGGTATGGCTGTTCGCCATTTAAAGAGGTACGTGAGCTGGGTTTAAAACGTCGTGAGACAGTTTGGTCCCTATCTGCCGTGGGCGTTGGATATTTGAAGGGGGCTGCTCCTAGTACGAGAGGACCGGAGTGGACGAACCTCTGGTGTACCGGTTGTCACGCCAGTGGCATCGCCGGGTAGCTATGTTCGGAAGAGATAACCGCTGAAAGCATCTAAGCGGGAAACTCGCCTTAAGATGAGATATCCCTGGGGACTAGATCCCCTTGAAGGGTCGTTCGAGACCAGGACGTTGATAGGTCAGGTGTGTAAGCGCAGTAATGCGTTCAGCTAACTGATACTAATTGCCCGTAAGGCTTGATCCTATAACAAGTCTGCCTTGTAGATCGGCGCCGTGTGAAAGCACTGGCCGCAAGATCCAGAGCGACATGTTGGATTCTCGTGTGTGATACACACAACCTAATTACTACTTCTTCCAAGATTGGTTCTGTTGGCCACGCCAGCAGAACAACCCCCTTTGCCTGATGACCATAGCGAGTCGGTCCCACCCCTTCCCATCCCGAACAGGACCGTGAAACGACTCTACGCCGATGATAGTGCGGATTCCCGTGTGAAAGTAGGTAATCGTCAGGCTCCCTCAAGCCAGAAACCCCCGCCCGACAAGGCGGGGGTTTTTGCATTTCAACGGTAAGCGCGCAATAAGCCACGTGGCTTGCTCTCAGCGACCGGCTGTGCGTCAGTCTGCGGAGGGGATGAGGCGCCAAGGCAATAGCGCCTCGTAGTCGTCGCCGGTGTTTGCGAGAGGCAGTGCCTTGAACAGCGCGACGAGATAGCCGTACGGTTCGACGCCGTTCGCCTTGCACGTTTCGATTAGCGAATACAGGTTGGCAGCAGCATTCGCTCCAGCGACAGTGTCGTAGAAGAGCCAGTTTTTTCGCCCGACGGTGAATGGCCGGATCGCGTTCTCGCAGGCGTTGTTCGAGAGCGGCCAAGCGCCGTTCTCGACATAGCGAATGAGCTTCGGCCATTGACCCTGCATGTAGTGAAGCGCTTTGCCAAAGGCGCTTTGCGGCAACACTGCATGCAACTGACGCAGAAGCAGTTCCTCGATTTGCCCAAGGATCGCACGACTGTCGCGTTGCCTCGTCAGCAACCGTTTCTCTGGCGTCAGCCCTTCGCAGCGCGATTCGATCGCAAACAATTGCCCGATCAGTCGAATGAATTCGCTGACGGGATGGTCGCGACCACGTTGCGCCTTTGGGAGATTCTCCTCGGCCTCGATCATGTAGCGACGTGCGTGCGCCCAACAGCCAAGATGCACCAGTTGGTTAGTGTCGGCGACATCGTTGTACGGCTCATAGCCGTCCGTCATCAACACCGCGCCGGGCTTGATGCCAGCATAGAGCGCCGCGGCTTGTGCCGCGCTGCGCGTCGAGCTGTAACTGAACAATCGAACCGGTGGGCCGGTGCCGCTCATCTGTGCCCACATGTAGCTCTTGCGTTGTGCGGCACGGCCTGGCTCTTTCAGCACCTGCACCGTTGTCTCATCGCCGTAGACGATGTCGGCCTCAAGCAAGTGATCGCGCATCAAGTTGATGAGCGGCTGCACTGCGGTACCGACGCGCACCACGCTGGCTGCCAGCGTGCCACGCGAGAGATCGCCGCCGAAACGGTGTAGCAACGCGGCGATTCGATACAGCGGCAGAGCGTCAGCGAACTTGCTCACGACTACCCATGCAAGCGCCGATTCAGTGAGTAACCCCTTCGGAATGATGCGAGCCGGCGCCGGCGTCACCTTGATGCCGAGGTCGCAGCAAGGACACGCGTATTTGATTCGTTGGTGCTGAATGACGCGAACCTGCTGCGGCACGATATCGAGCTGCTCACTGATCTCGGCGCCGATCTCGACGAGCGCATGCCCGTCGTGTGCACAAACGCGTTCTGATTCCGGCAATTCATGACGCACAACCTCGCGAGGCAGCATCGGATCTAGCGGTTTGCGTCCACGCTTCTTGCGCTCGTGTGCGCCAACCTCGATGCTCTGTTCCGTTTGCGCCTCTTGCGCCGGTTCAGATCCCGTTGCGCCCGCCTCTGCTTCGTTCAGGAAGAGGTCGCGTTGCTCGGCGCCGCGCACTTCGCTCTTGGCGGCAAACAACTGCCGCTGAAAGGCCTTGAGCTTCTCGCGCAGCAAGTCGCGTTCGACCGTCACCACACGCAACTCGCTCTTCATGGCAGCGAGTTCTGCGCGCAGCGCCTGCAGTTCGTCGGTGGGAGATGAGGATGATGGCAGCATCGCCGGATTAGACCAGCGATGCTGGCTCGCGTTTCACGTCACGCGCTGATAATAGCGTGTCGGGTGCGCCCGCATCGCTTCAATATCGATGCCGTCGAGCAGCCAATGCAGTTGCTCGGTTCTGAGCTTGAGCACCGCTTCCTTACGCGGCCAAACGAAACGATCCTGCTCGAGCCGCTTCATCAACAGCCAGAAGCCGTTACGGTCCCACAGCAGCATCTTGATGCGATCGCGGCGCTGATTGCTGAATACGTACACGGCCTGCTCGAATGGATCGAGCTTCATCGACTGCTCGACTATGGCTGCAAGACCGTTGATGCTCTTACGGAAGTCAACGGCGTCCCGGTGCACATAGACCTTCAGCTCATCGCTTAGCCGGAACATCACACCGTCCCAGTGTTTCGATCATCACTGATAGAAGCGCTGCGTCGTTCTTGCCGCATTCGAGCTTAAGCGTGATGCCGTTGGGCATCTGCGCCGTCAGCGTCGACGCGGCCGCTGCATTTGCTGGCGAACTAGCGGTCGCGGCCAACGATGAAGACCTGACGGAATTGTGCTCGACGAGCGCCTGTTCACTGCTAACCATAACGACCGGCACGAATGCCGACTCTGCGGTCGACGACTGCGTCGAATCCTCAGAGAGCCGTTGCTGATGCAGCTTGATCCATTTGCGCAGGAGATTCGCATTAACGCCGTGCTGCAGTGCGAGTCCTGCGACTGATGCTCCCGGCTCCAGGCAAGCCTCGACGAGTCGGCGTTTGGTATGCCGATCGAATCGACGCTTACCGTCTATGCCAACGCTGACGACCTTCAGGCCCGACGTTTCTGAATGTTGTTCTGTCATAAGGTGTCCACTGAAAATCAGTGGACATAGCCTGCACGCTCAGATCGCTGAGTGCTAGACGCCCATTTCTGCGCGCTTACTTTCAACGGCGGAAATTCCCGACGTAGATCACGCCTCGTGCTGAATAGCTACACGGCAGCACATCTAAGCAGCGGGCCGCTGAAATCTCAGAAATCAGACCTGCTCCCGGACTGATCGAACCTCGTATTTCCCTGTCGCAACCTCTCTTACCTCGGTCGGTAGCCCAATCTGATCAACTGTACGCAGGGAGTCATCTTGCTGCGATCTCCTCACCCATCAGACCATGATCCGCAAGATCGGAAAAAATCTGCCCGGGATGGCGCTCGATTCCTTTTCGCCGATCTTTTCGGCCCCCAGTGTCAGATAGAACGGCGCGGCATTGGGATCCGCTTCGATCACAAAGCTCTTGATTCCTCTCGCGGCGGCCTCGGTCCGAACCGATTTCCACAGCGCACGGGCGACGCCCTGACCCATGTGATCGGGATGAACGAACAGCCATCCGGGCGTTGGCCGATCCGAATTCAACGATGCTCGGATCCAGAATCCGATGATCGACTCGCCTGATTCCGCGACGTAACCGATCGCCCCTTCGATCGTCTCCGGCGAGATCGTGAGATCGTCTTGCCACACGTCCAGCCATTCCTTCGGATAGCCCCAGTGCGCCTTCGAAAGGCGTGCCAGTCGTGTGAGTTCGTCCGCGTCCGCGGCACGCGCAGCACGCACGATAAATAGCTTGTGCATTTCGGCTCTCGTCATGGCGGACACCCCCTTGGTCGGCGTTTTCATGAGTGCATCATCCGGATCGTACGGTCTCATCGCCCGATCGACAGCCGACCCGCTCACCACAGCGTTGCGCGATGCCATTCAAATGCACACGCCCGGCGCGGCTATATGACCTGCGACGCATGTCCGGCGACGACGCGCCAGTGGGCGCCCGATCGACGCCAGAGGCGTGTATAGGCAAACGTGCCGGTGAATGCCGCGCCGTCGAAACGGCCGGCAAGAGCCGCTCGCGTCGTGGTGAGGATCATCTCGTCGACCGCGGATGCGCGCATTTCGATGACGTCGAGTGTGTCGAGACGCAAAAGCTTCACGCGATGCGCGGCCAGGTCGTCCTCTTTCGAGATGACCTGGCCGGTCGGGACTGTGAACACCAGATCGTCGTCCAGCAGCGCGTCGAGCGCTTCGACGTCGTTGGCCAGCATCGCCGCGCGGAGCGTGGTTTCGCTGGGTTCGATAACGGTACGGATTGCATCCATGTCAGGCCTCGCATCATTTCGGAGGGAAAGCGGCACGGGGCGACAAATTCGGCCTATCGCGCATTCGACAGCGACTGACGCCGGACCAGCATCACCATGCAGATGCCGATCGACGCGATCAGGTTGACGGTCGGATAGAACGCGACCGCGACACTCCACGTGCTCAGTGCCAGCAACGCCAGCGCGTACTTGAGCACGCACAGCGCGAAATAGACGAGGCTCTCGCTCCACGGGTCGCGGAGCGTCTTGCGCACGGTCGGGCCGAGGCCGGCCAGCTCGATCAGCGTGACCAGGCAGATCGACACCGTCGGATCGTCGGTCAGCATCCACAGCGGAATGGCTGACAGTGCTGCACACAGGAACAGCCAGTCGAGGCCCGTCCAGCCGTGCTCGCCGCGAAACAGGCTGGCGATCAGCGTCAGAAAGCACGTGACGGCAATCGCCGCCGTGCACCATGCGGACGGGCCCGCGCCCGCGACGAACTGGCCGGCGGCCGCGATCGCCGTGACGACCGACCACACGAGCCACGTGAACAGATGCGGGCGCACGGTGCGCCGATAGATCGCGAACGCATAAGGAATCGCCGCCAGCAACGACACGGCCGTTCCGATCGCGCCGAAGATCGAAGCGGCGCCCTGATCGACATTCACCATCGACGCAACCTCGTCCGGACTGGCCGACCAGTATGTGGTCTGACGGATCGCGGCGCAACGTCGTGTCGGCTCCGCGGTGCGGTGAACGCCGCGCAGATTCGCACCGGAATGCGGAAGAAACAGGACTGGCGCGTATCGACCGCACATGACGAGACGCTCCGCATCCACCTAGCCAGTCAAGACTCCGCCTTCGCCGCATGCACGTCGCGCCGAAACGCACCGGGGCTCGTGCCTGTCCATTTCCGGAACGCGCGATGAAACGCGCTCGGCTCGGTGAAGCCGAGCTCGACCGCGATCTCCGCGACGCTGAGCGCGTGCCCGCGCAGCAGCGACTGGGCCAGCGCGCCGCGTAATTCGTCCTTGATCGCCGCGAAACTTTGCCCTTCGCTGCGCAAACGCCGCCGCAGCGTCGCGGGCGTCGTGTCGAGGCGCACGGCCAGCGTGTCGAAGTCGGGCCATTCGGCGGCCGGCAGCGCTTTCAGGTGCGCGCGCGTCTTCGCGACCCAGCCTGTGTCGTGCCGGTAGCGCACGAGGAGATTGCCGGGTGCGCCGCGCAGGAAGGTCCGCAGTGTCTGCTCCGAGCGGATCGTCGGCAGCGCGAGGTACGCGGCGTTGAACGCGAGCCGACTGTCGGGCCGGTCGAAATGCACCGGGACGCCGAAGAACTGGTGATAGTCGCTGCGCTGGCCGAGGCTCGGGCACGCGAAATCGATGCGCTGCAGCGGGATGCGCCGGCCGATCAGCCAGCACGCGACGCCGAGCAGGATCAGCCAGAACGTCCGGTACGCGAATGCCGGATACGGCGCGCCCGATTGCGCCAGCACGATCTGCGCCTGCCCGTCGGCCACCACGAGTTCGCCGTGCGGCTCGTCGAGCACCACACGCAGGAACTTCAGCGCGCGCCGCAGCGCCTTGTCGAGCGTGCCGGCGTGCAGCACCGCGTGACACAGCAGCGTGAAGCTGCCGCGCCGCATCGGGCGCGCGGCCAGCCCGAAGAATTCGTCGTCGAGCGCACCGGCGATCGCGAGCCACAGCCGGCCGTACTGCTGCGGCGTGACGGGTTCGTGCACGGCGGCCGGCAGCCCGGCGGCACGCAGCACGGGCGCGGTCGGCAGGTCGCGCCGGCGCAGGCACGCGAGCGCATCGTCGACGAAATCCGGCGAAATCATCTGCGGCCCCATTTTCTGCGTCCTCCCGACATGGCAAAAGCGATCACGATTCTAGATTCCGTTTGTCATTGATTGCAATGTTGGGGCTGTCTACTATCGATGTATCCCCGTCGCGCCTCTGGCGCGTCGGCGGCTATAACGCACAGGAGACACGCATGCCTGAAGGAGCTACCGCCCGGGCGGCGCCGGCCTACGCCGACGCCGTGGCCCGTTTCAGTATCGAGACCGCCGCCGCGCAACTGGACGGCGACCTGGAGCGCGGCCTGAACGCGTGTGTCGAATGCTGCGACCGGCACGCGAAGGCGGACGCGATCGCGCTCGACTGGATCGACGCCGGCGGGCAGCACCACCGCTTTACGTTCGCGCAAATGCAGGCGTTGTCGGCCCGGGTCGCGAACCTGCTCGTCGCGCAGGGCGTGAAGCCGGGCGACGTGGTGGCCGGCCTGCTGCCGCGCACGCCGGAGCTCGTCGCGACGATCCTCGGCACGTGGCGCGCGGGCGCCGTGTACCAGCCGCTGTTTACCGCGTTCGGCCCGAAGGCGATCGAGCACCGGCTGCGCATGAGCGATGCGCGGCTCGTCGTGACCAACGTCGCGAATCGCGCGAAGCTCGACGAAATCGCCGATTGCCCGCTGGTCGCGACGGTACGCGAAGCAGGCGAGGCGCTGCCGGTGCGCGACATCGATTTCCGCACGGCGCTCGACGCGCACTCCGATACGTTCGAACCCGTGCTGCGCAAGGGATCCGACCTGTTCATGATGATGTCGACGTCGGGCACGACGGGCTTGCCGAAGGGCGTGCCGGTGCCGCTGTACGCGCTGCTCGCGTTCGGCGCGTATATGCGCGAAGCGGTCGACCTGCGTGCCGGCGACCGGTTCTGGAACATCGCCGATCCGGGCTGGGCGTACGGCCTCTATTACGCGATCACGGGCCCGCTGCTGCTCGGTCATGCGACGACGCTGTACGAGGGCAGCTTCACGGTCGACAGCACGTACGATGTGATCGACCGGCTCGGCATCACGAGCCTCGCGGGTTCGCCGACCGCATTCCGGATGCTGATGGCGGCCGGGACGGAAGCGGCCGCGCGCGTGAAGGGCCGGCTGCGCGTGGTGAGCAGCGCGGGCGAACCGTTGAACCCGGAGGTCGTGCGCTGGTTCCACGCGGCGCTCGGGGCGCCGATCCACGATCACTACGGCCAGACCGAGCTGGGCATGGTCGTGAACAACCATCACGGCCTCACGCACGTGGTGCACGTCGGTTCGGCCGGCTTCGCGATGCCGGGCTACCGTGTCGCGGTGCTCGACGAAGCGGGCCGCGAACTCGGTCCCGGCGAGCCCGGCAACCTCGCGATCGACATCGCGCGCTCGCCGCTGCTGTGGTTCCGCGGCTACTGGCAGCAGGACACGCCGGCGATCGCGGGCGGCTATTACCGGACCGGCGACAACGTGGAGCTGGAGCCGGACGGCGCCGTGAGCTTCATCGGCCGCGCGGACGACGTGATCACGTCGTCCGGCTACCGGATCGGCCCGTTCGACGTGGAGAGCGCGCTGATCGAGCATCCGGCCGTCAGCGAGGCCGCCGTGATCGGCGTGCCCGACCCGGAGCGCACGGAGATCGTGAAGGCGTTCGTCGTCCTGTCGAAAGGCTTCGACGGTACGCCCGAACTGGCCGAGGAATTGAGTCAGCACGTGAAGCGGCGGCTGTCCGCTCACGCTTATCCGCGCGCGATCGACTTCGTCAACGCGCTGCCGAAAACCCCGAGCGGCAAGATCCAGCGCTTCGTGTTGCGCAAGATGGAAGCCGAGAAGGTCGCTCAACCCTGAATACGGACTGCCAATGAATATCAAGGATCGCGTTTTTCTGATTACGGGCGCCGGCTCCGGCCTCGGCGCCGCGGTGGCGCGCATGGTCGTCGCGCAAGGCGGCAAGGCCATGCTGCTGGACGTCAATGACGAGGCGGGCGCGGGTCTCGCGAATGAACTCGGCGCGGCCGCACGGTTCGTGAAGACCGACGTGACGAGCGAAGCCGACGGTCAGGCGGCCGTCGCGGCCGCGCGCGACGCGTTCGGCCGCGTCGATGCGCTCGTCAACTGCGCGGGCGTCGCGCCGGGCGAGAAGGTCGTCGGCCGCGATGGCCCACACTCGCTCGACCGCTTCGCGCGGGCGGTGTCGATCAACCTCGTCGGCACGTTCAACATGATTCGGCTGGCTGCCGAAGCGATGTCGAAGCAGGAGGCCGATGCGGAAGGCGAGCGCGGCGTGATCATCAACACCGCGTCGGTCGCGGCGTTCGACGGACAGATCGGACAGGCCGCGTATGCGGCGTCGAAGAGCGGCGTGGTGGGCATGACGCTGCCGATCGCGCGCGAACTCGCGCGCTTCGGCATTCGCGTCGTGACGGTCGCGCCCGGCATCTTCGCGACGCCGATGATGGCCGGCATGCCGCAGGACGTGCAGGACGCGCTCGGCAAGAGCGTGCCGTTCCCGCCGCGGCTCGGCCGCCCGGAAGAATTTGCGGCGCTGGTGCGCCACATCGCCGAGAACACGATGCTGAACGGCGAAGTCATCCGTCTCGATGGCGCGTTGCGCATGGCACCGCGCTGACACTGGAGGAAACGAATCATGACGACTCAGGATCCGATCGTAATCGTGGGTGCGGCGCGCACGCCGATGGGTGGTTTTCAGGGCGACCTGGCGGCGGCGAGCGCGAGCGACCTTGGCGCGGTGGCGATTCGCGCCGCGCTCGAGCGCGCGAACGTGCCGGCCGAACGCATCGAGGAAATCGTGTTCGGCTGCGTGCTGCCGGCCGGCCAGGGCCAGGCGCCCGCGCGACAGGCCGCGCTGAAGGCCGGGCTGCCGCTCGCGGCGGGCGCGACCACGGTCAACAAGATGTGCGGTTCGGGGATGAAGGCGGCGATGTTCGCGCACGACCTGCTGCTGGCGGGTTCGGCGCGCGTGGCCGTGGCGGGCGGGATGGAGAGCATGACGAATGCGCCGTATCTGCTGCCGAAGGCGCGCGCGGGCATGCGCATGGGTCACGGACAGGTGCTCGATCACATGTTCCTCGACGGGCTCGAGGACGCGTATGAAAAGGGCCGCCTGATGGGCACCTTCGCCGAGGATTGCGCGCAGGCGTACCAGTTCACCCGCGAAGCGCAGGATGCGTTCGCGATTGCGTCGCTGACGCGGGCGCAGCGCGCGATCGCGGAAGGGCGGTTCGTGTCGGAAATCGCGCCGGTGACCGTGAAGGCCGGCAAGACGGAAAGCGTCGTGTCGATCGACGAGCAGCCCGGCAAGGCGAAACTCGACAAGATCCCGACGCTGAAGCCGGCGTTTCGCGACGGCGGCACGGTGACGGCCGCGAACGCATCGTCGATCTCGGACGGTGCGGCCGCGCTGGTGATGATGCGCCGCTCGGAAGCCGAGCGCCTCGGCCTCACGCCGAAGGCCGTGATCGTCGGGCATGCGACTCATGCGGACAAGCCCGGCCTGTTCGCGACCGCACCGATCGGCGCGCTGCGCAAGCTGTCGGAGAAAACCGGCTGGAACCTGCGCGACGTCGACCTGTTCGAGATCAACGAAGCGTTCGCGGTGGTGCCGATGGCCGCGATGCGCGACCTCGATCTGCCGCACGAGAAGGTGAACGTGCACGGCGGCGCGTGCGCGCTCGGGCATCCGATCGGCGCATCGGGTGCGCGCGTGATGGTGACGCTGCTGGCCGCGCTCGAAACGTATGGCCTGACGCGCGGCGTCGCATCGCTGTGTATCGGCGGCGGCGAAGCAACGGCCGTTGCGATCGAGCGCATCGCGTAAGACGTCGCATCACGCATCGCGTCGCATCGTTCGCACGCGCGAACGCGGCATCACGGGCGGCGCGTATCGCACGGGACATCTCCGTGTGATGCGCGCCGCCCGTTTTTATTCGATGAAAGCGTCGTGTCGCGTTAAGGCTTCGCGTTCGGCGACACCGCGCCGCACGCGCGAATCACGAGCTGCACGACCTGCTCGGTTTTCTCGTCGAACGCCTTCTTCGTGAACGCGCGCTTGCCGCTCAGCGCGCGAATCTGCGCATCGAAATCCGCATAGTGCTGCGTGGTCGCCCAGATCAGGTACATCAGCGCATGCGGGTCGATCGGCGCGAGCAGCCCGCGCGCGATCCAGCCTTCGATCACCCTGACGCGCGCGTCGAACCACGGCTTCACGCGTTGCGACAGGATGTCCTGCATGTGCTCCGCGCCGTGAATGATTTCGTTGGCCCACACCTTCGAGCCGAGCGGGCGCCGCTGCGACAGCGTCATCTTCGCGCGCACGTAGCTGCCGATCGCTTCGACCGGATCGTCGTCGGCCTCGAACGAGCCGGCCGCGCGATGCCAGTCCTCGAACAGGTCGTCGAGCACGCGGCGGTACAGCGCGAGCTTGGTCGGGAAGTAGTAGTGCTAGTTCGCCTTCGGCAAGCCGGCGCGCTCTGCGATCATCGCGGTGCTGGCGCCGGCGAGCCCACGTTCCGCGAATACGGTTTCCGCGCACGCGAGCAGATGCGCTTCGTTGGACTCGCGAATATGCGCCTTGCGTCGCCGCAAAGGCGCCGGCGTTTCGTCACGGTCGGTGGCTGCGATTGCCGCCTCGTCATGTCTCATCGTTTCCCTCGCGCGGCGGCCATGCCGCGTTGGGCTTCATTCTAGCCGCTGATTCGCGTCGCGCGCACGGATGTGGCGGCGCTGCAGTCACGACGATGCTGCGTTGCGATGGCACGTTTCTCGCTCTGTCGCGTCACGCAAGAAAGACGTTGCGCTGGCCATTTTGATCGTCTAAAACCTGTCCAATCGGACAGGATTTAACGCGTTGCCTGCATCGACGGACATGCACCGCATCCGTGCGGCGTGCCCCGAAACAGGCCTCGCACGCACCGGCACAGACCGGGCTGGCGACATCACCGACCCCCCAGGAGCGATACGAATGAGCGCGGTATCGGAAACAGTGAAGCGGGCAGCTTTCGACACGTCGATCAGGGTCGACGGCAAGCGGTTGTGGGACAGCCTGATGGAAGTCGCGAAGATCGGCGCGACGCCGAAGGGCGGCGTGTGCCGCCTCGCGCTCACCGATCTCGACAAGGCCGGCCGCGACCTGATCGTCGGCTGGGCGAAGGCCGCCGGCTGCACGGTGACGGTCGATACGATGGGCAACGTGTTCATGCGTCGCGCGGGCCGCGTGGCCGACGCGGCGCCGGTCGTCACGGGTTCGCACGCGGATTCGCAGCCGACCGGCGGGCGCTTCGACGGTATCTACGGCGTGCTCGGCGGCCTCGAGGTGATTCGCAGTCTGAACGATCACGGCATCGAGACCGAGCATCCGGTCGAGGTCGTGATCTGGACCAACGAGGAGGGCTCGCGCTTCGCGCCCGCGATGGTCGCGTCGGGCGTGTTCGCGGGTGTGTTTCCGCTCGAATACGGGCTGTCGCGCAAGGACGTGGACGGCAAGACGATCGGCGAGGAGCTCGCGCGCATCGGCTATGCGGGCGACGTGCCGTGCGGCGGGCGCAAGCTGCACGCGGCGTTCGAGCTGCATATCGAGCAAGGGCCGATTCTCGAAGCGGAATGCAAGACGATCGGTGTCGTGACCGACGCGCAGGGGCAGCGCTGGTACGAGATCACGTTTACCGGCCAGGAGGCGCACGCGGGGCCGACGCCGATGCCGCGCCGCCGTGACGCGCTGCTCGGCGCGTCGCGCGTGGTCGACCTCGTCAACCGGATCGGCCTCGATCATGCCCCGTTCGGCTGCGCGACGGTCGGCATGATGCAGGTCCACCCGAACTCGCGCAACGTGATTCCCGGCCGCGTGTTCTTCACCGTCGATTTCCGTCATCCGGACGACGCCGTGCTCGCGAAGATGGATGCGGCGCTGCGCGACGGCGTCGCACGCATCGCGGCCGACATCGGGCTCGACACCGAACTCGAGCAGATTTTCTACTACAAGCCGGTCGCGTTCGATCCTGAGTGCGTGGCGGCCGTGCGCGGCGCGGCCGACCGCTTCGGCTACTCGCATCGCGACATCGTGTCGGGTGCGGGCCACGACGCGTGCTATCTGGCGCAGGTCGCGCCGACGTCGATGGTGTTCGTGCCCTGCATCGACGGCATCAGCCACAACGAGATCGAGGACGCGACGCCCGCATGGATCGAGGCCGGCGCGAACGTGCTGCTGCACGCGATGCTGTCGCGCGCATGCGAGCCGGCCTCGTGATGGATCGACCGTAGCGGCCGTGAGGCTGCGTCACGTCAGATATTTGCATTCCTAAGCATGACCGCCCCGACTGTGCATGCGCAGCCGGCGGGGACGGCTTTGTCTCCACCCAGTCGAAGGAACGCGTATGACCACCCAGCCAATCGGCGATATCGCCGCGCATCGCCTGTCGTCCACGCAACTCTCGTGCGAATTCGCCGATATCGCGCCGCTGCTCGATCCGACTGCCGCGGCGGCCGCCGCAAGCCGCTGTCACTACTGCTACGACGCGCCGTGCGTGCATGCGTGCCCGACGCAGATCGACATCCCGAGCTTCATCCGCAAGATCGGCAACGGCAACCTGAAAGGCGCGGCGACCGACATCCTGTCCGCGAATCCGCTCGGCGGGATGTGCGCTCGCGTGTGCCCGACGGAGATCCTGTGCGAAGGCGCATGCGTGCGCAACCATCAGGATGCACAACCCGTCGCGATCGGCGCGCTGCAGCGGCACGCGACCGACTGGGCGATGCAGACCGGCGCGGTGCAGTTCCGGCGCGCGCCCGAGACGGGTCGCCATGTGGCGGTGGTCGGCGCGGGGCCGGCCGGGCTCGCATGCGCGCACCGGCTCGCGCTCGCCGGGCATCGTGTCACGCTGTTCGACGCGCGCCCGAAGGCCGGCGGCCTCAACGAATACGGGATTGCCGCGTACAAGACCGTCGACGATTTCGCGCAACGCGAAGTCGAGTGGTTGCTTTCGGTGGGCGGCATCACGCTGGAAACGGGTATGGCGCTTGGCCGCGACGTGACGCTCGACACGCTGCGCGAGCAACACGACGCGGTATTCCTTGCGATGGGCCTCGGCGGCGTGCGTGCGCTTGCGATCGACGGCGAGCAACTGGGCGGCGTGATGAACGCGGTCGATTTCATCGAGCAGGTGCGGCAGGCGGACGGACTGGAGAACGTGCCGGTCGGGCGACGCGTGGTCGTGATCGGCGGCGGCAATACGGCGATCGATGCGGCGGTGCAGAGCCGCAAGCTCGGTGCGGAGCGCGTGACGATGGTGTATCGGCGCGGCGTGGACGCGATGAGCGCGACGTGGGCCGAACGCGAGTTCGCGCAGAAGAGCGGCGTCACGCTCGTCACGCACGCGAAGCCGACGCGCATCGCGGGCACGGACGGGCAGGTGACGGGCGTCGAATTCGAAGGCGCATCGGGCGAGCGCTTCACCGTCGACGCGGACATGGTGCTGAAGGCGATCGGCCAGACGCTGGTGCCGGACGGTGTCGAAGCCGCGCTGCTGACTGCGGACGGCACACGCATCGCGGTGGATGCGGACGGACGCACGGCGCTGCCGGACGTATGGGCCGGTGGCGACTGCGCGGCGACGGAGGGCGTCGACCTCACGGTGCAGGCCGTGCAGGACGGCAAGCGCGCGGCCGCGTCGATCGACGCCACGCTTGCCGCGCGCGACGCGAAGGCGGCCTGACCGCGCGACGCACCGCACGCACACCGAACACGACCCCATTCTCACGGAGCCGAACATGGCCGACCTTCGCTGCACCATCGCAGGCATCACTTCGCCGAATCCCTTCTGGCTGGCGTCCGCGCCGCCCACCGACAAGGCCTACAACGTCAATCGCGCCTTCGAGGCGGGCTGGGGTGGCGTCGTCTGGAAGACGCTCGGGCTCGATCCGCACGTCGTCAACGTCAGTTCGCGTTACGGCGCGGTGCAGTGGAACGGCCAGCGCATCGCGGGGCTGAACAACATCGAGCTGATCACCGACCGTCCGCTCGACGTGAACCTGAGAGAGATCGCGCAGGTGAAACGCGACTGGCCGGACCGCGCGCTGATCGTGTCGCTGATGGTGCCGTGCAACGAGCGCGACTGGAAATGGATCCTGCCGCTCGTCGAGGACACCGGGGCCGACGCGGTCGAACTCAACTTCGGCTGCCCGCACGGGATGAGCGAGCGCGGGATGGGCGCGGCGGTCGGGCAGGTGCCCGAATACGTCGAGATGGTCACGCGCTGGGTGAAGGAAGGCACGAAGCTGCCGTGCCTCGTGAAGCTCACGCCGAACATCAGCGATATCCGGATGGGCTCGCGCGCCGCGTACAAGGGCGGCGCGGACGGCGTGTCGCTGATCAACACGATCAACTCGATCGTCGCGGTCGATCTCGACCAGATGGCGCCGATGCCGACCGTCGACGGCAAGGGCACGCACGGCGGCTATTGCGGGCCGGCGGTCAAGCCGATCGCGCTGAACATGGTCGCGGAGATCGCCCGCGACCCGGAAACGCCGGACCTGCCGATCTCGGGCATCGGCGGCATCTCGTCGTGGCGCGATGCGGCCGAGTTCATGGTGCTTGGCGCCGGCAGCGTGCAGGTGTGCACCGCCGCGATGCATTACGGATTCCGGATCGTGTCGGATCTCGCCGACGGCCTGTCGAACTGGATGGACGAGAAGGGCTACGCAACGCTCGACGACATTCGCGGCCGCGCGGTGCCGAACGTGACCGACTGGAAATACCTGAACCTGAAGTACGACATCAAGGCGCGCATCGACCAGGATCGCTGCATCCAGTGCGGGCTGTGCCATATCGCGTGCGAGGACACGTCGCATCAGGCGATCACGGCGACGAAGGACGGCGTGCGGCACTTCGAAGTGATCGATTCGGAATGCGTCGGGTGCAATCTTTGCATGCATGTGTGTCCGGTCGAGCAATGCATCACGATGGAGCGCGTCGATTCGGGCGACTACGCGAACTGGACCACGCATCCGAACAATCCGGCGAGCGCGGAGGCTGGTGCGAGTGGCCCGGCGGCGGCGCCCGAGAAGCACGCGAAGGCGGCCTGACCGAGGTCCGGCGGCGCGGCATGGACCGCGCCGCCGCTTTTCGTTTCCCCGGGCCGGCATCGCACGATGCCGGCGCCGACGTTTTCGTGGAGTGTGTTCGATGAATCACGCAGCGATTCCCGCCGATCCCGACAGCGCCGCGGCGCACGGCGGCAGCCTGTACAACGACGACCTCGCGCCGACGACGCCGGCGCAGCGCACGTGGAAGTGGTACCACTTCGCGGCGCTGTGGGTCGGGATGGTGATGAACATCGCGTCGTACATGCTCGCGGCCGGCTTGATCCAGGAAGGCATGTCGCCGTGGCAGGCGGTGATGACGGTGCTGCTCGGCAACCTGATCGTGCTCGTGCCGATGCTGCTGATCGGCCATGCAGGCGCGAAGCACGGGATTCCGTACGCGGTGCTCGTGCGCGCGTCGTTCGGTACGCAGGGCGCGAAGCTGCCCGCGCTGCTGCGCGCGATCGTTGCCTGCGGCTGGTACGGCATCCAGACCTGGCTCGGCGGCAGCGCGATCTACACGCTGCTGAACATCCTGACCGGCAACGCGCTGCACGGCGCGGCGCTGCCCGTCGTCGGCATCTCGTTCGGGCAACTCGCGTGCTTCCTCGTGTTCTGGGCGCTGCAGCTGTATTTCATCTGGCACGGCACCGATTCGATCCGCTGGCTCGAAAGCTGGTCCGCGCCGATCAAGGTCGTGATGTGCGTGGCGCTCGTGTGGTGGGCAACGTCGCAGGCGGGCGGTGTCGGCTCGATGCTGTCGGCGCCGTCGCAGTTCGCGGCGGGCGGCAAGAAGGCCGGGCTCTTCTGGGCGACCTTCTGGCCGGGCCTGACCGCGATGGTCGGCTTCTGGGCGACGCTCGCGCTGAACATTCCCGATTTCACGCGTTTCGCGCATTCGCAGCGCGACCAGATGATCGGGCAGTCGATCGGGCTGCCGCTGCCGATGGCGCTGCTGTCGGTGGTGTCGGTCGTCGTGACGTCGGCGACCGTCGTGATCTACGGCAACGCGATCTGGGATCCGATCGACCTGACGAGCCGGATGACCGGCATCGGCGTGGGCATCGCGCTCGTGATCCTCACGCTCGACACGATGTGCTGCAACCTCGCGGCGAATCTCGTCGGTCCTGCATACGATTTTTCGAGCCTGTGGCCGAAAGCGATCTCGTACCGTACGGGCGGGATGATCACCGCGACGATCGCGATCGTGATGATGCCGTGGAAGATCCTCGCGACGACGGACGGCTACATCTTCACCTGGCTCGTCGGTTATTCGGCGCTGCTCGGGCCGGTCGCGGGCATCCTGATGGTCGACTATTTCCTGATTCGCGGCACGCAGCTCGACACGCGCGCACTGTTCGACGAGCGCGGCGATTTCAGCTACGCGCGGGGCTGGAACCCGGCCGCGCTGGCCGCGCTCGCGGTCGGCGTGCTGCCGAACCTGCCGGGCTTCCTGCATACGGCGTTTCCGGTGTCGTTCCCGAACGTGCCGGCGTTCTTCAACACGCTTTACACGTACGCGTGGTTCGTCGGCCTCGTGCTGGCGTCGGGCGTGTACGGCACCTGGATGAAGTGGCGCGCCGGACAGCGCGCGCAGATCGCGAGCGCATGACGCACGCGCGGGCCGGATGCGGCTCGCGCGCGGCATGCGGCACCGACAGTCAACGAGGAGGCAACGAAATGGCAATCCTGATTCGTGGCGGCACCGTGGTCGATGCGGACCGTTCCTATCGTGCGGACGTGCTCTGCGCGGACCCGCAGGACGGCGGCACGATCCTGCAGATTGCAGAGCAGATCGACGCGCCGGCCGGCGCAACCGTGGTCGACGCGCACGACCAGTACGTGATGCCGGGTGGCATCGACCCGCACACGCACATGGAACTGCCGTTCATGGGCACGACCGCGAGCGACGATTTCTACTCGGGCACCGCGGCCGGGCTGTCGGGCGGCACGACGAGCATCATCGATTTCGTGATTCCGAGCCCGAAGCAGCCGCTGATGGAGGCGTTCCGCGAATGGCGCGGCTGGGCCGAGAAGGCGGCTTCCGACTACGGTTTCCACGTGGCCGTGACGTGGTGGGACGACAGCGTGCACCGCGACATGGGCACGCTCGTGCGCGAGCATGGCGTGTCGAGCTTCAAGCACTTCATGGCGTACAAGAACGCGATCATGGCCGACGACGAGGTGCTCGTGAACAGCTTCACGCGTTCGCTCGAACTCGGCGCGCTGCCGACCGTGCACGCGGAAAACGGTGAGCTCGTGTTCCAGCTGCAAAAGGCGCTGCTCGCACGCGGGATCACGGGGCCGGAGGCGCATCCGCTGTCGCGGCCGCCGGAGGTGGAAGGCGAGGCGGCGAACCGCGCGATCCGCATCGCGCAGGTGCTCGGCGTGCCCGTGTATATCGTGCACGTGTCGGCGAAGGACGCGGTGGACGTGATCACCCGCGCGCGCAGCGAAGGGCTGCGTGTGTTCGGCGAAGTGCTGCCGGGCCACCTCGTGATCGACGAGGCCGTTTATCGCGATCCGGACTGGACGCGCGCGGCGGCTCACGTGATGAGCCCGCCGTTCCGCTCGGCCGAGCATCGCGAGGCGCTGTGGCGCGGGCTGCAGTCGGGGCAGCTGCATACGACGGCGACCGATCACTGCGTATTCTGCGCGTCGCAGAAGGCGATGGGCCGCGAGGATTTCACGAAGATCCCGAACGGCTGCGGCGGTGTCGAGGATCGCATGTCGGTGCTGTGGCATCACGGCGTGAATCACGGCCGCATCACGCCGAACGAGTTCGTGCGGATCACGTCGACCAATGCCGCGCAGATCTTCAACCTGTATCCGCGCAAGGGCGCCGTGCAGGTTGGCGCCGATGCCGACCTCGTCGTGTGGGACCCGGCCGCGACGAAGACGATCTCGGTGAAGACCCATCACCAGCAGGTCGACTTCAACGTGTTCGAGGGGATGACGGTGCAGGGCGTCGCGACGCATACGCTCACGCGCGGCGCACTCGCATGGGCCGACGGCGAATTGCGCGCGGTGCGCGGCGCGGGCCGCTACCTGAAGCGCCCGCCGGGCGCGGGCTACTACGAGGCCGCGCGGATCGCGAACCGGCTGCGCGAGCCGCATCCGGTCGAACGCGCCGGTTGAACGACGCAAGTCATGCGGGGCGTGTCCGTTCGAACGGCGCGCCCCGCGCGTTTTCGCAGGGTAGGTAGAACAACTGATCAAGTCGTCGAGACACGAAAAAAGAAACGATCGATGCCATTGACCGCGGCGATTTTGGCGACGTTGCCGGCGCGCATATCGAGCGAGTAACATCCACCAACCCGATCGCACGGGTCGCGGGCACGGGCCGCCCGCCGGACAGTTCAAATAGTGAGAAAGGAGCACAAGGTGGATATTCTGCGCAGTCTCCTCGGCATGCTGTTTCTGTTGCTGGTCGCGTATCTGCTGTCGAACAACCGTCGTGCGGTCAGCGCGCGGACCATGATCGCCGCGCTGCTCACGCAGTTCGCGATCGGTGCGCTCGTCCTGTTCGTGCCGTCGGGCCGTGCGGCGCTGGCCGCGGCCGCGAACGGCGTCAATCGCGTGCTCGACATGGGCAATCACGGCATCGCGTTCGTGTTCGGCGGGCTGGTCGACGCGCGCATGTTCCAGTTGTTCGGCGACGGCGGGTTCGTGTTCGGCCTGCGCGTGCTGCCGATGATCATCTTCGTCACCGCGCTGATCTCGGTGCTGTACTACATCGGCGTGATGAAATGGATCGTCGCGATCCTCGGCGCGGGGTTGGCGAAGGTGCTCGGCGTGAGCCGCATCGAGGCATGCTCGGCCGTCGCGACGATCTTCCTCGGGCAGAGCGAGATGCCCGCGCTCGTGAAGCCGTTCGTGCGCAACATGACGACCGCCGAGATCTTCACGGTGATGGCGAGCGGGATGGCGTCGGTCGCGGGCTCGGTGCTGGTCGGCTACGCCGGCCTCGGCGTGAAGATGGAGTACCTGCTCGCCGCGTCGTTCATGGCGGTGCCGGGCGGGCTGCTGTTCGGCAAGCTGCTGTTTCCGACCGTCGAGCCGAGCCGCGTGGTGGTCGACGGCCTCGATTTCGACGACAAGCGCGCCGCCAACGTGATCGAGGCGGCCGCATCCGGCGCATCGGTCGGCCTGCGCATCGCGATCAACGTCGGCGCGATGCTGATCGCGTTCGTCGGGCTCATCGCGCTGATGAACCTGATCGTCGGCGGCGCGGCCGCGTTCGCGGGCTTTCCGCAGGTGACGCTGGTCGGTATCATCGGCCACCTGTTCGCGCCGCTCGCGTGGATCATCGGCGTGCCGTGGCACGATGCGACGCTGGCCGGCAACTTCATCGGCGAGAAACTGATCTTCAACGAATTCGTCGCGTACGGCGACCTGTCACCGTACCTGAAGGGTGGCGCGCACGCGGCGGCGGCCGGCCTGCAGGTGCTCGACCCGAAGACGCTCGCGATCGTGTCGTTCGCGCTGTGCGGTTTCGCGAACTTCTCGTCGATCGCGATTCTCGCGGGCGGCTTCAGCGCGGTCGCGCCCGAGCGCCGCTCGGACGTCGCGCGGCTCGGCTTGCGCGCGCTGACGGCCGCGACGCTGTCGAACCTGATGAGCGCGGCGATTGCCGGCCTGTTCTTTTCGCTGCATTGAACCGTGCAGTCGACTCCGATCGAAGCGAGGCAACGATGTTTCTACCGCAGGAATTCATTCGCAGGAAGCGCGACGGGCAGCCGCTCGATCGCGACGGCATGGCCGCGTTCGTGCGCGGCGTGACCGACGGCAGCGTGACCGAGGGCCAGGTGGCCGCGTTCGCGATGGCCGTGTATTTCAACGACCTGAGCACCGACGAGCGCGTCGCGCTGACGCTCGCGCAGCGCGATTCGGGCGACGTGCTCGACTGGCGTGCGCTCGATCTCGGCGGCCCGGTGATCGACAAGCATTCGACGGGCGGCGTCGGCGACGTCGTGTCGCTGATGCTCGGGCCGATGGTGGCGGCGTGCGGCGGCTACGTGCCGATGATCTCGGGGCGCGGGCTCGGCCATACCGGCGGCACGCTCGACAAGTTGAGCGCGATCCCCGGTTACGACGTGATGCCCGATACGGATGCGTTTCGCCGCACGGTGCGCGAAGTCGGCGTCGCGATCATCGGACAGACCGCGCGGCTCGCGCCGGCCGACAAGCGCATCTATGCGATCCGCGACGTGACGGCGACCGTCGAATCGGTCGCGATGATCACCGCGTCGATCCTGTCGAAGAAGCTCGCGGCGGGGCTCGACGGGCTCGTGATGGACGTCAAGGTCGGCTCCGGCGCGTTCATGCCGACCGCGGAGAAATCGGCGGAACTGGCCCGCGGCATCGTCGACGTCGGCAATGGCGCCGGCATGAAGACGACCGCGATCCTCACCGACATGAACCAGTCGCTCGCGCCGTGCGCGGGCAATGCGCTCGAGGTGGCGTGCGCGATCGATTACCTGACCGGCAAATCGCGTCCCGCGCGTTTGCACGACGTGACGATGGCGCTGTCGGCGGAGCTGCTCGTCACCGGCGGGCTGGCGCGCGATGCCGCTCACGCGCGCGAGAAGCTGCAGCACGCGCTCGATTCGGGCGCGGCCGCCGAGCGTTTCGCGCGCATGGTCGTCGCGCTCGGCGGCCCCGCCGACCTGCTCGACGCGCCCGAGCGGCATCTGGCGCGGGCGGCGGTGATCGTGCCGGTTCCGGCGCCCGCGAGCGGCGTGGTGCAGCGGGTCGATTGCCGCGCGCTCGGGCTCGCGGTGGTCGCGCTCGGCGGCGGCCGCACGCGCGCCGAGGACGCGATCGACGTCAGCGTCGGCTTGTCGGCGCTGGCCGAGATCGGGCAGCGCATCGAGGCCGGCGAGCCGCTGGGTTTCGTGCACGCCCGCGACGAAGCGGCCGCGGCGCACGCGGTGGACGCGATCCGCCGCGGCTACGTGCTCGGCGAGACCGGCGAAGCGCCGCCGACCCTTTACCAGCGCGTCGACTGACCGCGCTCCCGGAGGCTTCACCACGATGGAACGAGACGAACTGATCGAACAGGCGAAGGCAGCGCGCGAACGCGCATATGCGCCGTATTCGCGCTTCAAGGTCGGCGCGGCGCTGCTGGCGCGCGACGGGACGGTCTTCCACGGCTGCAACGTCGAGAACGCGTCGTACGGCCTGTGCAATTGCGCGGAACGCACGGCGCTGTTCGCGGCGATCGCCGCCGGCTATCGGCCCGGGGATTTCGCGCGGCTCGCGGTGGTGGGCGACACGGACGGCCCGATCGCGCCGTGCGGCGCATGTCGTCAGGTGATCATCGAGATCGGCAAGCCCGACATCGAAGTGATTCTCGCGAACCTGAAAGGGGCCGTCGAGATCACGACGGCCCACGCATTGCTGCCGGGCGCGTTCACGCTGTAACGGTGCGTGGCGCGCCGCGCGTTACGCGCTGTCGCGCACGTCGCGAATCGGGATCACGGTGCGCGCGCCGCACTGGCGCAGCAGGTCGCGCAGCTCGTTGATGACCGGAAACACCTCGTGGTTCCAGTCGGCGCCCTGGCGATCGTGCGCTTCCTGTTCGCGTTCGACGATCCAGCGATCCTCGCGGAAGATCCGCTCGGTGAACCACACGAGCAGCGGCCATGCGAGATCGAGTGCGAACGGGATGCCGGGCTTGTGGATCGACAGCAGCCCGAACGTGCGGTTGGTGCGCTGCTCGGCATCGAGCGGCACGTAGACGATCCACAGGTCCATCACGAGCGTGCCTTCGCTCGAGCGAATCTGCAGCGTCTGGTACGGGTAGCCGGTGCGCACCGTCATCACGCTCTTGTCGGACTGGTCGGCCGGCTTCTTGCTCGCGCCGAACACGAGCGCCTCGCCGACCGGCTGCTTGCCTTCCATCCGCGCGAACGTGTAGTCGACCTCGACCCAGTCGTCGCCGCGGCGGCGGCCCACCGAGCGCGCGCGCATCTGCCCCATCTGCTTGCGATGCAGGAACTGATGGTTCATGTCCATCAGGTTCTCGTGCATGAACGAGTAGTGGCACTTGACTTCGCGACCGAAGCGGCGCGTCTTGTACGCGGGGTTGTCCGCCGATTCGAGCGCGGGGAACGGCCGTGTTTCGGCGAGCGTGGCGTCGCCCGGAAACACGAAGATCAGCCCGTGCGCCTCGCGACACGGATACGCGCGCACACCGTTGGGCAAGCGCTCGCGGCCGAGGTAGGGCACGTCGACGCAGCGGCCGCTGTCGCACGCGTAGGTCCAGCCGTGATAGCAGCAGCGCAGCGTTTCGCCGCTGACGACGCCCGCGTGCAGCGGCACCTGGCGGTGCGCGCAACGATCTTCGAGCGCATACACGGCGCCCGATTCGGTGCGCACGAGCACGATCGGATCGCCGGCGAAGCGCACGCCGAGCGTCTTGCCGCGCTTGAGCTCGCGCGACCACGCGAGCGGATACCAGTGATCCGGATGAATGGGCACGCGGCGCAGGTCGCGCACGACCGCGCCGGTGGACGGTTCTTCGAGGGTGTTGCTGTCAGGCAAAGGCACTGCGCGCATGCGTGACGCCTCCTGGCTGGGCGGGTGGTCCGGGTGCCGCATCATGCGGCGGGGATCAGGAGAAGTCTACGCGAAGTTGCCGAACCCGGCGGATGCGATGCGGGTTTGCCCCGGCATCGCGTCCGTCGATTCGTTGACGTGGCGCAAAGAGGCCGCCGCCGATGGGTGGCGGCCGTGGCGCGGCTGGGCGGCGGGCGGTATGTCGTCATGCGGCGAGCGGACGCTCGCCAGCGGCTCACGAGCGCGCTTCGCGCCACAGCACCGGGTCGGTACGGTACAGCGCCGGGAAGTACTGCTTCAGCCCGGCGACCTTCGGCAGGTCGTTGAACGCGATGTACGGCGCATCGGGATGCAGTTCGAGGTAGTTCTGGTGATAGGCCTCGGCCGGATAGAAGCCCTTGTAGGCTTCGACACGCGTAACGACGGGCGCCGGAAACACATGCGCGCTGCCGAGCTGGGCGATGTACGCGGTCGCGACCGCGCGCTGCTGCGCGGTGATCGGGAAGATCGCGGAGCGGTACTGCGAGCCTTCGTCGGGGCCTTGCCGGTTCAGTTGGGTCGGGTCGTGCGCGACCGAGAAGAACACCTGCAGCAGCCGGCCGTACGTGATCTGCGTCGGGTCGTAGACGATCCGCACCGATTCCGCATGCCCCGTCAGCCCCGAGCCGACGAGCGCGTAGTGCGCGGTTTCGGACGCGCCGCCCGCATAGCCGGCGGTGACCTGCTTCACGCCCTTCACGTGTTCGAACACGCCCTGTACGCCCCAGAAGCAGCCGCCGGCGAGCACGGCCGTTTCGTCGTGCGACGCGCCGGGCGTTTCGTCGAGCGTCGCTGCAGGCACGATGCGCATCGGCTCGGCGGAGTTGACGATGCGCTGGTAGCCGAATACGGCCGCCGCCGTGACGGCGATGGCGCCGATGCGGCGCAGCATGACCGCGCGCCGTCGGGCGATGGCATGGCGGGTCGGGATCGGGATCATGTTTTGCTCCTTCGGAATGCGTTGGAAAGGACGGTGCCCGGATGGCGGCGGTGCGCGCGATCAGCCGAACGTGAAGGCGTACGCATCGACGCCCGGATCGAGGAACTCGATCGCGAACGTGCGATCGGCGATCGGGCCGGGTTGGCGGACGAGCTGGTACAGGCGCTGGCCGGTGACGGTGCCGTAGCCTTGCGCGTCGACGTCGGCGCCATGCGCGGCGCCGGGCGCCGTGCCGTCGAGCGTCACGCGAAAGCGCACGGGCCGGCCGTTCGCGCCCGGGCCGAGCACGAGATGCAGATCGCGTGCATGGAAGCGGTAGACGATCCGGCCATCCGGCGCGGCGAGCGCCGCGCGTTCGGCGCCGACGCTCCACGTGCCGGCGAGGCCCCAGCCATTGAGATCCGGTTGGGCCGGCGCGTCGTAGCGGTGCGCCGCATCGCGCACGACGCCGCCGGGCGACGCGAAGCTTTCCGCGCGGGCATAGCCGACGTAGGTCTCGGGCGAACGGACGTCCGCGCTGTCGGCCGCCGCGAGCGCCCCCTTCGCGGGGGCGCCGGCGAGCCCGAGCGGCACGTTCAGCGCGTCCGGATGACCGGCTTCGGCGAGCAGCGACTGGATCGCACGTTCGGACTGCACATATTCGCCTTCGCCGAAGTGGTGATGGCGGACCCGTCCCTGTGCGTCGATGAAGTAGTGCGCGGGCCAGAATTCGTTGTTGAACGCGCGCCAGATCGAATAGCCGTTGTCGATCGCGACCGGGTAATCGATGCCGAGATCGTGCACGGCTTTCTTCACGTTGCCGATGTCGCGCTCGAACGCGAACTCCGGCGCGTGTACGCCGATCACGACGAGCCCGTACGGCGCGTACTTGCGTGCCCAGGCAGCCGTGTACGGCAGCGTGCGCAGGCAGTTGATGCACGAATACGTCCAGAAATCGACCAGCACGACCTTGCCGCGCAGCCCGGCTGCCGTCAGCGGCGGCGAGTTCAGCCACTGCACCGCGCCGTCGAGCGACGGCAGCGTGCCTTCGACGGGCAGCGCGGCGGCGGTGGCGCCGGCCGCACGCATCATCGCGCTGCCGGCCATCGCGCCTTCGCCGGCCTGCGCGCCATCCGCGGCCGCAGCCATCATCGCGCCTCCCGCCGCGTTGTCGGTGGCACCGGGTGCGGCCGTTGCCGCCGGCGCGCCGTTCGAGCGCCCGCCGAGGCGGTCGACGAGCTTCGTTTCGAGCCCGCCCGTGGTGACGGTCGACAGTTGCGCGAGGGCGCCCGTGTCGAGGCCGAGTGCGATCGCGCCGACGCCGGCCAGCAGCGCCGCGCCGATCCCGCGCCGGATCCATTCGCCGGCGCCGAGCGAGCGCTTCATCGCGGCGAACACCTTGCCGCCGATCACGAGCGCGACGCCGAGCGACGTCGCCGCGCCGGCCGCATACGCGACGAGCAGCAGCGTCGTGCCGACGCTCGCGCCGCGCAGCGCGGCGCCGGTCAGCACGAGGCCGAGGATCGGGCCCGCGCAGGGCGCCCACAGCAGGCCCGTCGCGACGCCGAGCAGCAGCGACGACGCCGGGCCGGCCGCGCGGCCGTCGCGTTGCGCGAACCCGGTGAGCCGGTTGCCGGCGGCCACGAGCGGACGCGTCAGGTGTTCCGCGAAGCGCGGCATCAGCAGCGTCAGGCCGAACACCGCGAGCAGCACGATCGCGATCCAGCGGCCGGCCTGGTTGGCCTGCGCGACCCAGCCGCCGCCGACGGCGGCGAGCGTCGCGACGACGGCGAACGTGAGCGCCATGCCGGCGAGCAGCGGCAGGCCGGTGCGCACGAACGGCTGGTCGGCGCGCGCGAACACGAACGGCAGCACGGGCAGGATGCACGGGCTCAGGATCGTGAGCACGCCGCCGAGATAGGCAAGGACGATGAGCAGCATGATGCGTTCTCCAGTCGGTCGGGAGCGGGGCCGGATCAGGCGGCGGCCGGGTGGAAGGCGAGCGCCAGGCCGTTCATGCAGTAGCGCAGGCCGGTCGGCGCCGGGCCGTCGTCGAACACGTGGCCGAGATGGCTGCCGCAGCGGCGGCAGTGCACTTCGGTGCGGACCATTCCGAACGACGCGTCGGTATCGGTGCCGACCGCGTGATCGAGCGGTTTCCAGAAGCTCGGCCAGCCCGTACGGCTGTCGAACTTGGTGGCCGACGAGAACAGCGCGAGGTCGCAGCCGGCGCACGCGAACGTGCCGTGCCGGTGCTCGTCGTTCAGCGGGCTGGTGAACGGCCGCTCGGTGCCGGCTTCGCGCAGGACCGTGTATTGGGCGGGCGTGAGCCGGCGATGCCATTCGGCGTCGCTGAGGGTGATCTCGAACGGGGCGGCCTTCGATGAGCCGGCCGGCGGCGCGGCGAACGCGCGGCCGACCAGCGCGCGGCGGCCGGCGGGCGACAGCGCCGCGAGCGCGGCGAGGCCGGTGGCGCCGGCGAACAGCAGATGTCTGCGGGTGGGCATGATGGGCTCCTGGAAGCAGGTCCTGAAAACATGCGCCCATCGTAGGCAGCGGCCGGTGTCGAAGTCCTCACGGAAAGTTAAATGAATCGTGACATCCGCGGGATCCGCGGGAGTGCGGTGGAATCCTTGGATGCCCCCACTGGCAAGCGCCTCCGAACGGATGAGTTGACGATATCGACCGAGCACGGGGTCTTTTTGAAACCGTCTCCAGGGGCGATCGTCGAACGCGGCCCCGCAACGTAGTCATTGACGACTGATGACGCAATCGCCTATCGCAGGTTTTCTGCAGCGCTGAGTCGCGCGAACGCCGGATTGGCACATCTCGGCTGCGTTACAGCCCTGGGTTGAGCAGCGCTACGTCCTCTCGAATCCGTGTGCCGTGTCAAGGTCAAAACCTACGCAGACCGGGCCAGGCCCGACGTGTCCCGGGGCTGTGCCGAAGGTGAATGGCGCGTGAACCGCACGCTCGCAGACGGTCCGGGATGGTCGAATGGCTTGACCGCGCCCGCCAAGCAATGCGCCGCGGTTCACGCGGTACACGATCCGGAGTCGCGGGCTCCGCGCCGATTGCAACTGGCTCGTCGTCACGCCCTTCAGGCGATTCTCGACCGACTGACAAAAGCGATCCCCGGGACAGCCAACAAGCGCTTTTCCGATGCGTGCCGAACCCGAGCGAGTTCAGCGGCGTGCTGGCCCTGACCGTCGGCGCGCTCGAGCAGGTTTGTCGCACGGTGCGCGGCACGGGCGCCGACTCGCTGCATACATCGCCTTCAAATTTAGATAAATCCCTAATTGTGGTAAATGTGTAACATTGCGTCGATTTTGCGGCAAGGTGACTATCCACAGAATCAAGAAATTTAATGAAAAATGCGGTTGTGTGGCTGTCGATGAGAAATGACGTGTGTTTGACAAATCCCGTAATTTGGAATTATAGTAAAAACACTCCAATCCAACCCGCCGAGCAGCCGCATGAACATCCCCCAGTTGGACAGCGATACCGAAGCAAGAAGCGGCGCGAGCGTCGTCCTTACGACCGCGCGCGACGCCGGGGTCGACGTCTGTTTCGCCAATCCCGGCACGACCGAGATGCCGTTCGTCGGCGCGCTCGACACCGTGGCCGGCATGCGCTCGATCCTCGGGCTGTTCGAGGGCGTGTGCACGGGCGCCGCCGATGGCTACGGCCGCATGGCCGGCAAGCCCGCGATGACGCTGCTGCATCTCGGCCCCGGCCACGCGAACGGCATTGCCAACCTGCATAACGCGCGCCGTGCCCGCACGCCGATCCTGAACATCGTCGGCGATCACACGCGCGACCACCTGAAGTACGACGCGCCGCTGACGTCCGACATCGAATCGCTCGCCCGTCCGGTGTCGGTGTGGTATCGCAGCGTGGCGCGCGACACGGATCTCGCGACGGACACGGCTGATGCGATTTCCGCCGCGATGGGCGCGCGGCGTGGCGTCGCGACCCTCGTGCTGCCCGTCGATCTTCAGTCGGCCAGCGTGCGCGGCGGGGCGTGGCCCGCCGTCGTACGCCCGGCCGCGGTGTCGTTCGATGCCGCTCGCGTCGAACAGGTGGCCGATCTGCTGCTCGGTGGCCATCGTGCCGTCCTGCTGATGGGCGCCCGCGCGCTGTCGGCGCGCGGGCAGCGTGCGGCGGCGCGCATCGCTGCGGCGACCGGCGCGACCTGCTTCAGCGAGACGTTTCCCGCGCGGGCCGAGCGCGGCGGCGGCCTGCCGGACATCGATCGCCTGCCTTATTTCCCCGAGCCGGCGCTGGCCGCGCTGGCCGGCCGGCGCGTGGTGCTGGCCGGCGCGCTCGCGCCCGTCACCTACTTCGGCTACGAGGGCATTCCCGGCGAACTCGCGCGACCGGAGGACGTCGTGACGCTGGCGGCACCGGGCGACGCGGCGGACGACGCGCTGGTGGCGCTGGCCGATCGCATCGGCGCGGCAATGAACGACGTTGGCGTGCGCGTCGAGCGCTGGCACGTGGAGGACGGGCCGCTCACGCCGCAAACCGTCGGCCGCGTGCTCGCGAATGCGCTGCCCGACGATGCGATCGTGTCGATCGAGGGCGGTACCTGCGGCTATCCGTTCGTGACCGCGTCGGCGCGCGCGCGTCGCCACACCATTCTCACGAACACGGGCGGGGCGATCGGCCAGGGCCTGCCGGTGGCACTGGGCGCCGCCGTCGCGTGCCCGGACCGCCGCGTGTTCGCGCTGCAGTCCGACGGCAGCGCGCAGTACACGATCCAGTCGCTGTGGACGATGGCGCGCGAGCGTTTGCCGATCGTGATGCTGATCGCCTCGAACCGGCGCTACGGCATCCTGCAGACCGAGCTCGCGCGCAGCGGCCTGCCGGCGGATACGCCGCATGCCAGCCGCCTGACCCGACTGGACGACCCGCCGATCGACTGGCTCGCGCTGTCACGCGGCTACGGCGTGCCGGCTCGACGCGCGAGCGACACCCGTGCGCTGGTGCAAGCGCTCGACGATGCGCTTGCGCGCACCGACGGGCCGACGCTCGTCGAAATGCGGTTGTCCTGATCGCGCAACCCGCTCCTTTCCTCAATTCCGACTCTCACCTTTCATCGACATGGATCTGCAACTGCACGGAAAAGCCGCGTTCATCACCGGCGGCAGCATGGGCATCGGCAAGGCGGTCGCGCTCGAACTGGC
Source organism: Burkholderia cenocepacia (assembly GCF_014211915.1). Classification (NCBI taxonomy): domain Bacteria; kingdom Pseudomonadati; phylum Pseudomonadota; class Betaproteobacteria; order Burkholderiales; family Burkholderiaceae; genus Burkholderia; species Burkholderia cenocepacia. The sequence continues at coordinate 664,033 of NZ_CP060041.1, forward strand.
GCGCGAAGGCGTCAACGTCGCGATCGCCGCGCGGCGCATCGAACACCTCGAAGCGGCCGCCGCCGAGATTCGCACGGCGCTCGCGCCGCTCGGCGACGCGGCCGGCGCGATTCTCCCGGTCACGGTGGACACGACCGACATGGCGTCGATCGAAGCGGCGATGGCTGCAAGCGTCGAGCGCTTCGGCCGGCTCGACATCCTGCTGAACGGCGCCGCGCATCCGGGCGGGCTCGTGCGGACCGAACTCGAACACGCCGATCCGCAGGGACTGCTGCAGGACATCGACATCAAGGTGGTCGGCTACCTGCGTTGCGCGAAGGCGGCCGCGCCGTACATGCGGCGCAACGGCTTCGGCCGGATCGTCAACATCGGCGGGCTGACGGGCCGAGGCAGCAAGCAGCTGTCCGGCATGCGCAACGTGGCGATCGTGCACCTCACCAAGACGCTGTCCGACCAGCTCGGCCCGTTCGGCATCACGGTCAACACGATTCATCCGGGCGTCGTCGAGACGCCGCATATCCACGAGCTCTACGAGAAGGAAGCGCAGAAGCAGGGACTCACGGCCGCGGAGGTCGAGGCCAACTACGTGAAGGTCACGCCGATCCGTCGCGTGCTGCAGCCGGAAGAAATGGGGTGGATCGTCGCGTTTCTCGCGTCGCCGAAGTCGGGCTCGATCACCGGCGAGTCGATCGGCTGCGACGGCGGGCTCACGCGCGGCATTTTTCTCTGACACAAGGAGCATTTCATGACCGCAACCGTACTGGTCGCCACCGCCGGGCAAGGCATCCTGCGCTCGAACGACGACGGCAAGACCTGGCATCGCCTCGGACTCGCCGAACCGATCGAGTTCGACGGCATCGTGCGCGCGCTCGCGGTGTGCCCCGCGACGCCGTCGCGCGTCTATGCCGGCGCCGATTCGGGCCTGTGCATCAGCGAGGATGGCGGCGCGCACTGGTTCCGGCCCGACAACCTGTTGAACGGGCAGACGGTCTGGTCGATCGCGATCGATCCGGCGAACCCGACGGTGCTCTACGCAGGCACCGGCGCGCCGTCGCGCGCCGCGCTCTACAAGTCGACCGACGCCGGTGTGACCTGGGAGAGAACGGCGCCCGAGTTTCCGGAGTTTTGCTCGGGCGTCAATCGTCCGCGGCTGCTGACGATCTGCGTGGACCCGGACGACAGCCGTAACGTCTGGTACGGCGTGGAGGAGGGCGGCGCGTGGCGCAGTCGCGATGCAGGCGCGAGCTGGACGCGCGTGGACGGCCCCGGCACCGCGATCCGCAACAGCGACATTCATGCGATCGCCGTCCTGCCTGCCGCGCAAGGCTGGCCCAAGACCACGGTGCTGCTGACGGTCAACGCGGTATACGTGAGCGAGGACGACGGCCTGACGTGGGACGGCAAGCTGTCGCGCGACCGTTTCGACGGACTGTACTACACGCGCACTGTCGTGCAACTGCCGGAGCCGGAGGGCGACCTGCTGATGGCGATCGGCGACGGCACGCCGGGCAGCCGCAGCCGCATCTATCGCTCGACCGATCGCGGCCATGCGTGGCGCGAGACGGATCTGCACGCGCCGCCGAATTCCACGTTCTGGGCGTTCGGCGTGCATGCGGCCGAACCGGCGCTCATCTATGCGGGCACCAAGTACGGGCACCTGTTCCGTTCGCGCGACGGCGGCCGGAACTGGACCAAGGAATGGCGCGATTTCAGCGAGATCACGGCGGTCGCGTGGACACCGTTCGAGGCGCCGCTGACCGCCCACGCGCAGTCGACCCACTAAGCGGAGCGAACGATGACACCGTCCGATATCCGGCAATGCGCCGAGCGCGCGAACGCGAGCGGCCTGCCGCTGCCGACGCCGCGCGTGCAGCGCACCCACCTGTCGCTGTTCGTACGCGATCCCGTCCACTCGAGCATCTGGTACGCCGAGGTGCTCGGCATGACGGAAACCGCGCGCGGCGAGCAGTGGGTGTTCATGTCGTTCGGCCAGAAGCACCACGACATCGCGCTGATTCGCGCGGCGTCCGATGCGGAACTCGGCACGATCGGCCTGCAGCATTACGGCCTCGAAATCGCCGGCGGGCTGACCGAACTGCGCCGCCTGTACGGGATGCTGATTCGCCGCGACGTGCCGATCGTCAAGATCACCGATCACAAGGTCGGGATCGGCGTGTATTTCACGGACCCGGACGGCAACCGGCTCGAATTCTTCTGCGAAATGGTCACGGACGACGAAGAAGGCAAGCGCGTGCTGCATCGATACAACGCGCCGAGCGATCCCGTCCAGCTCGAACCGCTGTTCGACTGAGGCGCCGCCTTTCCATCCGCATCACCGACGTCTTATATAGGAATGCAAATGAGCAAGATCGCCAATTTCGAAGGCTTTCACATCCGCAAGTGGTACACGCAGATCGAGGATTCGCTCGCGAACGAAACCGGCCAGCTTGCCGACGGCGAGCCGCTGCGCAAGATCGTGATCGCCGCGGCCGTTCACAACCCGTACGCGGGGCGATTCAGCGAAAACCTCGACGATCTCGTGCGTCCGTCGCCCGCGCTCGGCAAGGAGTTTGCGCGACGCATCGAGTCGCTCGCCGACGGTCGCGCGATCGAGAGCTACGGCAAGGCCTGCCTGGTCGGTTCGGCCGGCGAATACGAACACGGCAACGCGTTCCTCACGTCGATCTTCGCTGAGCCGATCCGCGCGGCGCTGGGCGGCGGCAAATCGTGGGTGCCGTCGAGCGGCAAGCGCGGCCCGATCAATACGGTGATCGACGTGCCGCTCGCGCACAAGGATGCGCTCTACGTGCGCTCGCACTACGACACGGTGACGTGCCTGTTTCCCGATGCGCCGAACGACGACGAAGTGCTGGTGATCTTCGCGTTCGCGACGCGCGGCCGGCTGCATGCACGGCTCGGTGGCCTGAAGGCGAGCGAGATCGTCGGTCGCGACGGTCTGGTCTGATCGCGCATGCTGGACGAGGAGCACATGATGAACACGGCGTCCGCCAAGGATGGTTGGATCGACAACGATGGATTGCGGCTGCACTACGTGAGCTGGGGGCGCGACGATGCGCCGACCGTGGTGATGCTGCACGGCTTGCGCAGTTACGCGCATACCTGGGCGCCCGTCGCCGATGCGCTGGTCGACCGCTACCGGGTCGTCGCGCTCGATCAGCGCGGGCGCGGGCTGAGCGACTGGGATCCGCGGCGGGATTATTACGCGGCGGCCTACGTGCGCGATCTCGACGCATTGGTGCGCGCGCTCGATCTGCGACGATTCGTGCTGGTCGGGCATTCGATGGGCGGCGCCAATGCGTTCGTCTACGCGGCATCGAATCCGGACCGGCTCGCCGGCCTCGTGATCGAGGACATGGGCCCGGGCGCGTCGGCCGGTTCGCAAGGCTCCGAGCGCATCAAGCGCGAGCTGCAGGAAACGCCGGACGCGTTCGCGTCGTGGGACGACGCGCGCGCGTTCTGGCGACGCCAGCGGCCGAACATCACGGAATCCGCGCTCGATTCGCGCCTCGCGCATTCGCTGAAAGAGGGCGAGCAAGGCCGGATCGTCTGGCGTCACGATGCGCAAGGGATCGCGGCGGCACGGCTGGCCGCGACGCCGGAGCAGCTCGTCCATCTGTGGCCGCTGATCCTCAACCTGCACGTGCCCACGCTGTTGTTGCGCGGCGGCGACTCGGATTTCCTGTCCGCGGGCGTGGCGGCCGAAATGGCGGCCGCCTATGCGGAAATCGAACGGATCGACGTTCCCGGCGCGACGCATTACGTGCACGACGATCAGCCCGATGCGTTCAATCGCGCGCTGCGCACCTGGCTCGATCGTCTCGATGACCCTGCATGGCGCGTGGGAGGCGCGGGCGAATGAAAGCGAACAACCGGAACCGGACCTCGGTCGCCATCGTCGGCGCGGGGCCGAACGGCGCGGCCATGGCGAACCTGCTCGGCCTGTATGGCGTCGATACGATCGTCGTCGAACGGGCGCCGCGGATCGTCGAATTCCCGCGCGCGGTCGGCATCGACGACGAGGCGCTGCGGCTGTTTCAGACGGCCGGCCTGGCCGACGAACTGAGCCGCGACATCATCCAGAACGTGCCGCTGCGCATGTTCAAGGCGAACGGCGAATGTTTCGCCGACATCCGTCCGTCGATACGCGAGTTCGGCTGGTGGCGCCGCAACATCTTCATGCAGCACCTGGCCGAACGCACGCTGCGCGATGCACTGGCACGCTATCCGCACGTGTCGCTGCGTACGGGGGAAGAGGTCGTCGGTCTGGAGCAGGACGACGAATGCGTGACGCTTCAGGTACGAGCCGCCGACGGGCAGCAATACGAACTCGATGCCGACTACGTGGTGGCGGCCGACGGCGGGCGCAGCCCCGTCCGCGAGATGCTCGGCATCAGGCTGGCCGGTACGACGCATCCGATGAAGTGGGTCGTGGTCGACGTGAAGAACGCGCGGCTCGACCAGCCGTGTACCGCGCTGAACTGCGATCCGCGCCGCCCGAACGTCTGCATTTATCTGCCGTTCAACTACCGACGCTGGGAATTTCTCGTGTTTCCGCACGAGGACGAGGAGGCGATCGCGCAACCGGAGTCGATCCGCGCGCTGATCGCGCCGTACGTCGACGACGTCGATCGCATCGAGATCGTGCGTGCGCGGACCTACACGCATCACTCTCGTGTGGCCGAACGGTTCGTCGCCGGCCGGGTGGCGCTCATCGGCGATGCCGCGCACCTGAGCCCGCCGTGGATCGGCCAGGGGCTGAACGCGGGGCTGCGCGACGTGGGCAACCTGGCCTGGAAGCTGGCGGGGTCGTGAACGGCACGTTGCACCGGCGCGTGATCTCGACGTACGAATCGGAGCGGCGCGGCCATGCGAAAGCGATGATCGATCTCGCGGACACGTTCGGCGCGATGCTGATGCCGACCAGCCGTCTGGTCGCGTTCCTGCGCGATCGGTTCCTCGGGCTCGCACGGTATGCGCCGGGTCTGAAGGACTACGTGCTGCAGATGCGCTTCAAGCCGATGCCCAGCTATACGCACGGGGTCGTGGTCACGGGCACGTCGGACGCCGTCGGGCGCATGATCGTCCAACCCGACGTCGAAACGGCCGACGGTGCACGCCGCAAGCTCGACGACGTGCTCGGCCCGTGGTTTTCGATCATCGGCTGGCGATGCGATCCACAGGCGTGCCTGAGCGACGACGATCGCGCGTTCTGGACCGCGCTGGGCGCGAAATTCGTGCAGGTCGTACGGTCGCGCAGCGGAACGTGCCGTGAGCAGCGCATCGCGAGCGCGCACGACAGCGTGTGCGTCGAGGACGTCGACAACGCGATGGCCGAATGGTTCGACCGGCACGCGGCGCCGCTCGTCGTCGTCCGTCCGGACCGCTATGTGGCGGCGCAGACGGACGCCGCCGGCATGGCCGGCGTGACCGCGGCGTTCCAGGCGTTTGCAGCGCGACAACGGGAGACCGCGGATGTTTGTTGAGCAACGCACCTACACGCTGGTGCCGGGCGGCGTCGCCGAGTATCTGCGGCTGTATGCGGAATGCGGTCGCGCGCCGCAGGAGCACGCACTCGGCACGATGGTCGGCTGTTTTGCGACGGAGATCGGACCACTGAACCAGCTCGTCTATCTGTGGGCGTTCGAGTCGCTGGACGATCGCGCCCGGCGTCGCGCGGTGCTGATGGCCGATCCCGAATTCAGGACGTTTCGCGGCAAGGTCCGGCATCTGCTCGTCCGGCAGGACAACCAGATCCTCCGGCAGGAAATCGGCGGCCTGCTGCGCGTACCGCCATCGGTCGCGTGATGCGACCGTCGCCCTGTCCATCGTGTATCGCGCCGTCTCTACCGAGGTATCCGTCTTGATCCCGTTTACGCCCCTGACTTCCCGCATGACGCCCGATGCGCAACGCGATTACGCGTCGCTCCATCTGTATATCGACGGCCGGTTCCTTCAGGCCGACGGCCGGCGCACGCAGTCCGTGCTCGATCCGGGCACCGGCGGCGTGCTCGGCGACCTGCCGCATGCGACGTCGGACGATATCGATGCAGCGGTGCGCGCCGCGCATCGCGCGTTCGCGACGTGGCGCCGCGAGTCGCCGCTCGCTCGCTCGGACATCCTGCGCCGCGCGGCCGCGCTGGTGCGCGAGCGGGCCGAGGCGATCGGCCGCCACATCACGATGGACCAGGGCAAGCCGCTTCGCGAGGCGATCGCCGAGGTCGTGTCGTCCGCCGAACAGCTCGAATGGCACGCGGAGGAAGGGCGTCGCACGTACGGCCGCGTCGTGCCGTCGCGCTCCCCGGACGTTGCCCAGACGGTGCTGCGGGAGCCGATCGGCGTGTGCGCGGCGTTCTCGCCGTGGAATTTTCCGTTCAGCCAGGCGATGCACAAGATCGCGGCCGCGCTTGCGTCGGGGTGCACGCTGGTGCTGAAAGGGCCGGAGGAATCGCCGAGCGCGATCGTCGCGCTCGCGCGCATCTTTCACGATGCCGGCTTGCCCGCGGGCTGCCTGAACATCGTCTGGGGCGTGCCGGCCGACGTGTCCAGGCAACTGATCGAGTCGCCGCTGGTGCGCAAGATCTCGTTCACGGGTTCGGTGCCGGTCGGCAAGCAACTGGCGGCGCTTGCCGCGTCGCACATGAAGCGCATGACCATGGAGCTCGGCGGGCATGCGCCGGTGCTGGTCTGTGCGGACGCGGAAATCGAACGCGCGGCGACGATGCTGGCCGCGTACAAGTTTCGCAACGCCGGGCAGGTTTGCGTATCGCCGACGCGTTTCTTCGTGCAACGCCCGGTGTTCGACCGGTTCGTCGCCGCGTATCTCGACGCGGTCGGCAAGATTCACGTCGGCTACGGGCTGGAGGCGACGACCACGATGGGGCCGCTCGCACATGCGCGACGCGTGTCCGAGATCGATACGTTCGTCGCCGACGCGAAGGCAAAAGGGGCAGAGATTGCCGCGGGCGGGGCGCGCTTGGCGGGGCCGGGGCACTACTTCGCGCCGACGGTCGTGCTGGGCCCCGCACGCGACACGCGGCTGATGAACGACGAGCCGTTCGGCCCGATCGTCGGGATCGTGCCGTTCGATACGCTCGACGATGCGCTCGACGAAGCCAACCGCTTGCCGTTCGGCCTCGCGTCGTACGCGTTCACGACGTCGTCGCGCAATGCGCACCGGATCGGCCGTGCGCTCGAGGCCGGCATGGTCAACATCAATCACTTCGGCATGGGGCCGGCGGAGATCCCGTTCGGCGGTGTGAAGGACAGCGGTTTCGGCAGCGAGGGCGGCACGGAGACGTTCGACGGCTATCTGGTCACCAAATTCATCACGCAGATGAATTGACCGGGCGCCGGTAGACGATCGGGCGCGGCCTCGTTCGCGATGCCGCGCGAATGCTCAGGTGGCGTTGCCGATCTGTGCGGTGGCGTCGATCAGGAGCTTGCCGAGTACGTGTTCGTCGAACAGTGCGAAGTGTTCGGCGCGAAAGATCAGCGACAGGCTGCTGTTGACCTCGCCGCTGCTGGCGGTGCGAATCGGCGCGGCGATGCCGACGAATCCGGCGTCGAGCTCGCCCCGTGAGATCCAGTATCCGGCCTCGACGATCTGCTGGCAGGCGCGCCAGAACTGCGTCCAGTCGGCGGCGAATTCGCCCAGCTCGGCGTTGTGCCGCTCATGCAGGCGCTTCAGCCGCGCGCGCGACATCGCGGCCACGATCACTTTCGATGAGGCGCCCTGGAACAGCGGCATGATCCGGCCGCGGCCGAAGCCCAGCTGCAGGTTCTCGGCGCCGGTTTCGTGCATCACGTTGATGATCTGCTCGTCGAATAGCGTCGACACGAGCGCATCGCCGCCGGTGACCTGAACCAGCTTCTGGATCACGGGCTTCGCGGCGGTGAGCGTCGGGTCCGACTGCCGCATGTTGTAGTCGAGATGGATGATGCGCGGGCCCAGCGTATAGCGGCCGTTGGTGCCGACGAGCAGGCCGACGGAAGCCAGTTCCTTCACGTAGCGATAGCACGTGGTGCGCGAAAAACCCATGTGTTCGGCGATTTCCTCGGCGGTCATCGACGTCGCGGACGAAGAGAAGACGTCGAGGATGGACAGCATTTTGGTGAGGCTCGACATGACGTGATCCGGGATCAGGCGGCTTACGGCTATGGAACGGGAAGGACGAACGCGGCTCGGCCCGTCGGGCTGCGGCACGGCATGCGGCGCCGCGGGCGACAGGCCGTAGTCTAACGTAAGTCGTGCGGGCGGCAACCGGAACCGCATTGGCGAATGGGCGGGAAGCGGGCCGGCCGTGTCGGGTTGGATCACTTCACTGTAAATCATACGGATTCCTATTTTAAGCGATGAAATCAAGCTGGATCGATGTTGCTGCCGCGCCGGTCGGTTCACGGGCGCATCGGCCGGGAAAATTCGATGAGGAGAAGCAGATGAAAGGGTGGTTCCGGATGGCGGCATGGTGCGGCTGCAGTGCCGTCGCACCGGCGTTCGCGCAATCGAGCGTGACGCTCTATGGGTCGCTGGACACGGGCGTGACCTATACGAGCGACGTGGCGTCCGCTCCGCGTGGCGGGCGTCAGCTCGCGTTGCAGGCCGGTGTGTCGCGCAACGACGTGTGGGGCCTGACGGGCAGGGAGGATCTCGGCGGCGCCAACTTCGCGGTGTTCCGGCTGGAGAGCCAGTTCCAGACGTCGGACGGCGCGCTGACCGTACCGGGCTCCGCGTTCAGTTCACAAGCGTACGTCGGGCTCGGCGGTGACTGGGGGACCGTGACGCTCGGGCGCCAGTTCGATTTCGTCGGCGATCTGCTGCCGGCCTTCGCGATTGGCGCGAACACGCCAGCCGGCCTGCTCGCGTGGGGCTTGCCGGCGAACGCGTCGGCGGGCGGTGCGCTCGACAACCGCGTGTGGGGCGTCCAGGTGAACAATGCGGTGAAGTACGTGAGCCCGACATTCGGCGGGGTCGCGTTCGGCGGCATGTGGGGATTCGGCAACGTGCCCGGCACGGTTGCACGCAGCAGCGTGCAAAGCGCGATGCTGTCCTACACGCAAGGCGCGTTCAGCGCCGCGCTCGCGTATTTCGGCCAGCATGACGTGACCGCCGGCGGCAATCTGCGCAACTTTTCGGGCGGCGCCGGCTACAACGTCGGGCCGTTTCGTGTCTTCGGGATGGTGTCGGACGTCCGGATCAGCGCCGCCGCGCCGTTGCGGGCCACCACCTATGACGCCGGGTTGACCTATGCCGTCACGCCGTCGTTGCAGCTGGGCGGCGGTTTCCAGTACCAGCAGCGCGGCGGCGATATCGGCTCGGCCAACCAGGTCACGTTGAGCGCCGACTATTCGCTGTCGAAACGTACCGGCCTTTACGCGGTATTCGCACGCGGGCACGACAGCGCGTATGGCGCGCAGGTCGAAGCGGCGCTCGGCGGGGCGGCGTCCGGCTCGACGCAGACCGCCGTTCGGCTCGGGCTGCGGCATCAGTTCTGACGACGCGCGAGCCCGTGTTTTTCCACCGGATTCAGAAACGATGCATCATCCCGACGCGCAACGCCAGCTGGTTGCGGCCCGACGACTGCCCGGCCGTGCCCAGCACGTGCGCGTAGTCGAAGTCGGTGCCGGTGTTGCCGGTCGCATGCTGGTACGCGCCCTGGATGTACGTCGAGGTCCGCTTGCTGAGATCGTAGTCGAGCATCATTGACAGCTGGTGCCAGCTCGGCGACGCATCGCCCGCCGCCGTCGCGACATGCGCATGCGTGTAGGTATAGGCGGCGCCGAGCCAGAGATCCGGCCGGAAGAAATACTGGCCGTTGACCTCGAAGTTGTCGAATCTCCACGCGTTCTGCGAGCCTGCCGCCGGCTGGTTCGTGAAGTAGAGATTCGACTCGGGGTTGGTCACGTCGACGTGAGAATACGCGGCGGACAGCGTCAGCTTTTCGCTGAACTTGTACGATGCGCCGGCATCGATGTTCTGCTGCGAGCGGCCGCTGAAGACCGTGTCGTCGCTCGACAATGCGCCGCCCGCGGTTGCGCCGCCGTTGTTGGCCTTCAGGTACGCGACGGCGGCGGAAAATACGCCGGCCTGGTACTGCACGGCGGCGCTGTAAACGCGGTTTCGCGCGAAGCCGCCCGCCTGATTCGCGAGCCCGTAGAGCACTTCGCCCTTGAAGCCGCCATATGTGGGCGACACGTACTTGACGCTGTTCTGGATGCGGTAGTCCCAGTCGGCGTTGTCGTTGTCGTACGGGTGCGCGCCGAAGTCGCCGAGCCAGTTGCCGGTGGCCGTGAAAGGACTCCACATGTCGAGCGTGGGGTCGTACTGGCGGCCGAACGTGAGCGTGCCGAACCGGTCGGAATCAAGCCCGACGTAGGCCTGCCTGCCGAACATCCGCGACGTCACGCCGAGCGCGCCGGTGCTCGCGTTGAAGCCGTTCTCGAGCTGGAACAGCGCTCTCAGCCCGCCGCCGAGGTCCTCGGTGCCTTTCAGCCCCCAGTTGCTGCCCACGGTATCGCCGCTGACCATCTGGTAAGCCTTGCTGCCGCCCGCGTTGCTCGTGAAATTGACGCCTTCGTCGATCAGGCCGTATAGCGTCACGGTGCTTTGCGCATGGGCCGTCAGGCCGAATCCCATGGCGCTCGCGGCCGATACGGCCGCCATCATCTTCTTCATCGTCGATCTCCAGGTGGGGACGGCCCACGCGGCGCGGTTTCCGACGGCATGCGGCGGCACCGGACACGTGTGGCAAGTCCGCTTGTCGTTAGTAAAACGAAATATAAAATGCGAAGAAGATCGGCCCGCCGCGATCGCGGCGGACCGAATGACGAACCTCGCCGGGCGCGAGGTTCCGCGTGGCGGCGGCGTTACAGCATCCGCCGCAGCACGTCGTTTTCCGGATTGCGATCGAAGAACCGGTGTTTCAGCGCGCCGAGTACATGCAGCACGATGAGCGCGAGCAACGTGTAGGCGAGCGTCTTATGCAACCACTGAAACGCCTCGAACCAGTGGTCGTTCTTCGGCAGCAGCTCGGGTACGCGGAAAAAGAAGAACGGCACGCCGTCGCTCTGCGTAAACGTGCTGGACATCGAGTAACCCATCAGCGGCACGATAATCGCCAGCGCGTACAGCAGGTAGTGGCCGATCTTGGCAAGCTTGCGGTCGAGCGTCGGCAGCGTGGAAGGCAGCGGCGGCAACGGCTTCATCGAGCGAATCGCCAGTTGCGTGACGACCACCAGCAGCGTGAGCACGCCGAACTCCTTGTGGGTCGGGTAATACCAGTCGAACTTGGCCGGCAGGTTGTCGTCGAGCCGGACCATCGTCCAGCCGGTCCAGAGCTGCGCGCCGATCAGGACCGCCCTGACCCAGTGCAGCAGCCGAAGCGCGAGCGGGTATTTCTCCGCGGGGAATGCAATGGCCTGGTTGTCCATTTGACTTGTCTTCCTTTGAAACGACATTGCGACAGGCGGGATGCCGATCGTCGACTTCGACGTCCCGTGGCGATCTTCGTCGAACCGAGGCCGGATGGCGATGCGCACGAACCTTCGACGAAAAGTCCGTGCGCCGGGCTGCTTCCTGCGGTCAGGCGATCGCCCGCGAATCCGCGCAGCACTCCTGCAATGCCTCGCGCAGCGTCACGGCCATGAAGTCGGCTTCGCCTTGCTGCAACGTCAGCGGCGGCGACATCACCACCTTGTTGGCGATCGCCCGCACCAGCACGCCACGCCGGCGCGCGGCATCGGCCACGCGAGCGGCGAACCCCAGGCCCGGATCGAGCGGCGTGCGGCTGGCCTTGTCGGTCACCAGATCGAGCGCCAGCATCAGCCCCTTGCCGCGGACGTCGCCGACGGTCTCGAAGTCGGCCTTCAGCGGCAGCAACTGCTCGAGCAGGCGCTGGCCGACCCGCGCCGCATTGCCCGGCAGATCCTCGGCCTCGACGATGTCGAGCACGGCGAGCGACGCGGCGCAGGCGAGCGGATGCCCGCTGTACGTATAGCCGTGCATGACCACGTGCGAGAAGCCCGCGCCATGTTCGATCGCGTCGGCGATGCGTCCGTTGTACAACGTTGCGCCGAGCGGCACGTAGCCGGCGGAAATGCCCTTGGCGACGCACAGGATGTCGGCGGCGACGCCCCAGCCGCGGCTGCCGAGCAGGCTGCCGGTGCGGCCGAAGCCGGTGACCACCTCGTCGGCGATCAGCAGGATGCCGTTGCGGTCGCATACGGCTCGCACGCGCGGCCAGTAATCGGCTGGCGGGACGATCAGGCCGCCCGCGCCCTGCACCGGCTCGGCGACGAACGCGGCAATGGTCTGCGGGCCGTGGAACGCGATCGTTTCCTCGAGCTGCCGGATGCAGTGCTCGACGAGTTGTTGCGGGTCTTCGCAGTTCCACGGGTTGCGATAGAGCCACGGCGTGTCGAGCAGCACGCAGCCGGGCAGCAGCGGGCCGTGATTGTAATGGTAGACGCCGTTGCCGCCGATCGACGTGCCGCCCATGTGCACGCCGTGATAGCCGTTGCGCAGCGACAGGAATTTCGTGCGCGACGGCTCGCCCGCGGCGACCCAGTATTGACGCGCCATCTTGAGCGCGGTCTCGATCGCGTCGGACCCGCCGCTGCCGAACATCACCCGCTGCATATCCTCTTGCGCGAACATCGCGCACAGGCGGTCGGCCAGGTCGTAGACGCGCGGATGGGCGACGCCGTCGAAAGTCTGGTAGTACGACAGCTCGTCCATCTGGCGCGCGATCGCGCTTTTCACCTCCGGCCGGTTATGGCCGACGTTGACATTCCACAGTCCGCCGACGCCGTCGAGCATGCGGTGGCCGTCGACGTCGTACACGTAGTTGCCGTCGCCGCGCGCGATGACGACGGTGGGGGTCGTATGGCCGGCCGCCGCCGAGCTCATCGGATGCCAGAATCGCTTTTGACGCTTTTGATAGTCCATGGTGTCTCTCGTCTCTCTTACGAAGTGCTTGAACAAGTGGCGGCGCGGTGTGCGCCGCGGGATCACAGGGCTGCGGTGACGATCTTTTCCTCGAGGTACGAATCGAGCGCGGCCTTCGACAGGTCGCGCCCGATCCCGCTTTGCTTGGTGCCGCCCCACGGCAGGCGTGCGTCGATCGGGCTCCACGCATTGATCGCGACCGCGCCGACGTCGAGCCGCTCGGCGACGCGGTGCGCGGTGCCGACGTCCTGCGTCCACACCGAAGCGGACAGGCCGAACGGCGTGTCGTTGGCGATGCGAACGGCGTCGTCCTCGGTCTCGAACGGCATGACCATGCCGACCGGGCCGAACACTTCGTCGCGGGCGATCCGCATGCCCGGATGGACGCCGCCCAGAATCGTCGGGCGCATGAAGCAGCCGCGCGGCGGCACCTGTTCGTCGCCGGCAAGCATGACGGCCCCTTCGGCGAGCGCGCCGTCGACGAGCGCACGCACGCGCGCGAGGTGACGCGGGTTGATCAGCGCGCCCATCTGCACGCCGGGCTCCGATGGCGGACCGATGCGCATCGCCCGGGCCGCGTCGGCAAGCCGTTCCTCGAGTGCCTGGGCGATCGAGCGGTGCGCGAGCACGCGCGAGCCGGCCGCGCACGTCTGCCCCTGGTTCGCGAACATGCCGGCCATCAGCGACGGAATCGCACGGTCGAGATCGGCATCCGCGAAGACGATCTGCGCGGCCTTGCCGCCCAGTTCGAGCGTGACGCGCTTGAAGGTCTTGGCAGCCACGCCCGCGATCGCGCGGCCGACTTCGGTGCTGCCGGTGAAGCTGATCTTGTTCACGAGCGGGTGCGCGACCAGCGCGGCGCCGACTTCCGCGCCCACGCCGTGGACGATGTTGACGACCCCGGCGGGAAGGCCGGCTTCGCAGACGAGCTCACCGAGCCGGGTGATCGCCAGCGGCGTGTCTTCCGAGGGCTTGATGACCACCGGGCAGCCGGCCGCCAGCGCCGGCGCGAGCTTCCACACCGCGATCATCAACGGCGCGTTCCACGGGATGATCAGACCGGCGACGCCCACCGGCGCACGCCGCGTGTAGCTGAGCGTCGGGCGGCCCATGAAGCCGTCGGTCGGAATCGTGCGGCCCTCGAGCTTGTCGGCCCAGCCGGCGAAGTAGCGCAGCGTGTCGATGCACATCGGCAGGTCCATCATGCGCATCTCGGCAAGCGGGCGTCCCTGTTCGACGGCCAGCAATTCCGTCAGCGCATTGCCGTTGCGCTCGACCAGATCCGCGAGCCGAAGGAGCCAGCGGGCGCGGGCCGAGCCACCGGCACGGGCCCACGCGTCGTCGTGCAGCGAGGCGTGCGCGGCACGCACCGCGCGATCGACGTCTTCGGCGGCCGACGCGGGCACGGCGGCGACGTAGTCGCCGGTTGCCGGCGCCAGCTTTTCGAAAGTGCGGCCGGCCGCTGCGTCGCAATGCCTGCCGCCGATCAGATTCTGAATTTTCATCATGGTGTCCATGTTTCACAGGGGCGAATCGTCGGGCTGAACGGGGCGGCGGCGAGGGCGGCTGCCTCCGTGCTGCGGCGACGTCGCTTTCACTGTATGTCGATGAAATCGCGAACCTTGTCCGCTATCGGCAATCGTTGTCGCGCGATCGGGATGGGGAATACCCGTGCCGGCGCGACGCATTGCGAGTCGCGTCGGCAGCGGGAAATGCCGGGGAGAGCGTAACGGGACGACGGTGCGGCGCGGCACCGTCCGGGCAGCGGCGGCTACTGGGCGGCGCGCCCGAGTTCGCGGTACAGGTCGGGGTCGCTGCGCTTCAGCCGCAGCGCGGCGCGGATGCCGAACGCGCCGACGGCGACGAGGAAATACGGAAACATCGCGACGAAGGTCGAATCCGATCCGCTCAGCACGGACAGGTTGCGCACGACCAGCACGAGACACGCGCCGAGCGCGATCACGCTGACGAGCGGCGCGATCAGGCGGTGCACGACGCCGGCGTCCCGATGGTCGCGCGCGAAGAACGCGATCACCGAGGCCGCCACCAGGATCTGCACCGCGATGATGCCGATCGTGGCCAGCGCGCTCATCCACGAGAACACGACCGCGAACGGGTCGAGGCGAAAGGCCGCCGATCCGGCGATGGCCGCGAGCGCGATCAGCGTCTGCACCTTGCCGGCGACGTCCGGGCAACGGTGCACGGGGCACGTATGGCCGAGCTTGCGCCACAGTACGCGTTCGCGGCCCATCGCGTAGAAATAGCGCGTGATCGTGTTGTGGAACGACAGGATGGCCGCGAACAGGCTCGTGACGAGCAGCACGTTCATCGCGTCCGTCGCGATGCCGCCGAGCAGCCGGCCGCTGACGGCAAACCAGAGATTGGCCGGATCGCGCGCGGCCTGCGCGGCGATCGCGTGCTCGCCCACGCCTCGACGATCGCCCACGACGACAGCGCGTAGAACGCCATGATGAGGATCACGGCCAGGTAGGTGGCGCGCGGAATCGTGCGCTTCGGGTCGCGCGCCTCCTCGGAGAAGATCGCCGTCGCCTCGAAGCCCATGTACGAGCCGAGCACGAATACGAGCGCGGTGCCGAGTCCGGGCGCGAACACCATCGCGGGGCTGAACGGTTTCGCGCTGAAGCCGCCGGTGCTCGCGCCGTGCACGACGATCGCGAGATCGAGCAGCATCACGATCGCGATTTCCCCGATCATCAGCATGCCGAGCAGCCGGCCGCTGAACTCGATGCGCCGCGCGCCGCAGAAGTGCACCGCGACGACGCACGCGAGCGCGAACGCCCACCACGGCACGTCGACGCCGTAGTGCCGCGGGATGCTGTCGTTCAGGAAGAAGCCGAACATGCAGTAGATCGCGATCTGCACCGCGTTGTACGCGACGATCGCGACGAACGCGCCGCCCACGCCGGCGGGGCGTCCGAGCCCGTTCGCGATGTATGCATAGAACGCGCCCGCATTGGAGATGTGTCGGCTCATCGCGGCATAGCCGATGCTGAAGATCAGGTACATGACGCCCGCCAGCACGAATACGCCGGGCACGCCGGGGCCGTTGCCGAGCGAGAACGCGGCGGGCGTCGCGCCGACCATCGCGGTGAGCGGCGCGGCCGCGGCGACGACGAAGAAGACGATGTGTGAGAGTCCGACGGCGTTCTTGCTGAGCCCCGCTTCGGACCGGGGTGACGATTCGTTCATCAGAATTTGCTCCGGGAAACTCCGCCATTGATGGCGGGAAGGAAAGGCGTGCGGTTGACAGGCAGCGTCTTCCACGGGTCGGGATCACCGGCATGATCCTTGTCTGCCGCTACCGGGTGAAATCGCTCAACGGACTGCTCAACAAGCAGAGCCGTGCGGTGAACTACGTCCGGAACTGCTGCAATGACACGCAGAAGCACGCGCGCAAGTGGAGCAAGAAGTAGCCGCCGGGATTCGATCTGAACACGGGTGTGCGCCTGGACGGCCGCTCGATGCGGTGCAGCGCGCATGCGCGCCGGGCCGACGACAAAAATTTACGGTGCCGAAAAAACGGGCGTTGTCCGTAATCGGCAATCCGCATGCGCGGGAGCGGCAGGGGATTACCCGGATGCGACGCCGCCATGCGTTTGCCGCGCACTCAGCTCAGGCGCGGCGTGTGCGACGGCAGCTCGTGGAAATGCTGCTGGTAGTACGCGGAGAAGCGCCCGAAGTGGCAAAAGCCGAATTGCGCCGCCGCGTCGCCGATCCGCATCGTGTCGGGCGTCGTCATCAGGAAGCGGCGCACGGCGTTCAGCCGGATCGAGCGGAGGTAGGCGGTCGGCGTGGTGCCGACCACGTTCTGGAAGCTGTATTGCAGCGTGCGGCGGCTGATCCGCAGGTGGTGACAGAGATCGATCACCGTCGGCACGTCGTCGGATTCCAGTGCGATTTCCTGGCTGCGGCGCACGATGTAGCTTTGCGTCGATGCCGACGGCAGTGCACCCGCATCCGGATCGTCGGACTGCACGAGATCGAGCAGGATGCCGACGACACTGTGCGCGAGCACGCGTTCGTCGAACGCATCGCGCGCGGTGAGCGAACCGCTGTCGAGCGCCTGGCCCAGCACGCGTTCGAGGCCGTCCAATGCGCTGCGGTAGCGCGCGGGCGAGATCGGCAGCACCGGCTGCTTCAGGATGCGGGCGGGCAGGTTCGCGAGTTCGTCCAGCTCGCGATCGGCGGTGAGCGTGCGGTCGATCGTGAACGCGAGCACCTCGGTGTCGCACGGCAAGTGGGCGACGAACTCCTCGCCGCCGCGCAGCGTCAGCAGGCTCGGGCGCTCGACGGTGCGCCCCTGCACCACCGGCGCGACCGCACTGGCGATCGGCAGCGCGAAGCAGAGCCGGTCGCGCGGCGCGAGGCCGTGCTGCATCACGCGCTGGTTGATGCGTTCGCGAAAGACGTGAAAGCGCTGGGCGGCGACCTGGCGCAGCGTGGTCGTCGCGGTGCCCGGACTG
The DNA here is from genome assembly GCF_014211915.1 of Burkholderia cenocepacia. Lineage (NCBI taxonomy): Bacteria > Pseudomonadati > Pseudomonadota > Betaproteobacteria > Burkholderiales > Burkholderiaceae > Burkholderia > Burkholderia cenocepacia. Next base: position 681,481 of record NZ_CP060041.1, read on the forward strand.
ATCTGGTCGTAGTGCTGCGACCAGTTCACGATCGCCTGGGAATGGAGGAACACATCCGAGAAGCACAGTGTTTCAGCGCGCAGGTTCATGGCGTGGCGAATGCATTCCGTTTCAAATTCGATGCCGGCCGAAGCCGGCTCATGCTGCCGGCGCGGGCAGCGCGACCGCGCCATGCGCGCGCCGCCCGGATGGCTTTCCGAAGGCGCGTGCGACACGGTCAGTCCTGCCGACGATCATATCCAGAAAAAAACACTGCGTGACGCGATCGAAAAGCCCGCGGGTGCTTGTCGAGCGAGCACCGTGCGGAAGGCGACGGAGCGTAACCGAACCGAAAGAAATTCGGGGCAGCTATGTCGACAAACGACTGTTGTTGGCAATCGTATTTTTATGAATCTCATTATAAGGGATTTGGTTTATTTTTGAGGTGGGGTTTACACATGGCGTCGCGCGTGATCTGGTAACGCGGGCTTCATGGTCAAGTCGATCGAGCAAGATCGAGGGTTGATTACAAAACTGACGAATGAAGGCCGGCAGCATGGCGCAGGCGACACACAAAGGCTTCTCTCATGTTAACTACCAATAAATCCCGAAATACGGGATTTGTATAATTGCCTCGCAACGCCTCGCTTGTTCGTGACGCATGTCCACATACCGGGAGCGGTCCATGTCCGAGTCACCCCCTGCCTTGTTGTATCGTCGGATCGCGCTGCGCGTGATTCCGTTTCTGTTCGTCTGCTACGTGATCAACTTCATCGATCGCGTCAACATCGGGTTCGCCAAGCTGCAGTTCCTGCAGGACCTCGGCTTGAGCGAAGCCGTATTCGGCTCCGCGACGGCCATCTTCTTCATCAGTTACGCCGCATTCGAGGTGCCGAGCAATCTGGTGCTGGCGCGCATCGGCGCGAGCCGCACGCTCATGCGAATCATGGTGCTGTGGGGCCTCTGCACGGTAGCGCAGATGTTTGTGACCGGCAGCGTGTCGCTATACGTGGTGCGCTTTCTGCTCGGCGCCGCCGAGGCCGGCTTCTTTCCGGGCCTGATCCTGTACCTGTCTTACTGGTTTCCGGATACGGTGCGCGCCCGTGTCAACAGCGTACTGCTGCTCGCCGTTCCGGTCGCCGGGATGATCGGCGGACCGCTGTCCGGCTGGATCATGGCGCACATGCAGGACACGATGGGGTTGCGCGGATGGCAGTGGCTGTTCCTGATCGAGGGTTTGCCGGCCATCGCGCTCGGGATGGTTGCGCCGCTGATGCTGAGCGACCGGCCGGAACAGGCGACATGGCTGTCGCCAGCTGAGCGGCAGGCTCTCTTGCGCGATCTGGATGCGGAACGGACCTCGGCCGTGGTCGGCCATGGCCGGTTCGGCGTTCTCGACATCGTTCGTAACGGTCGTGTGCTGGGACTTGCGGCGATCTATTTCTGCGTCTACGTCGGCATGGGGACGGTGACGTTCTGGTCGCCCACGGTGCTGAAGGCGGCCGGGGTGTCGAGCGTCTCGGGAATCGGTTGGTTGTCCGGACTGATTTCCGTGTTCACGATGATCGGCAACGTGGCGATCGCATGGAGTTCCGACCGATTCGGCGAGCGCCGGTGGCATACGGTGGTGTGCATGCTCGTCACCGCGTGCAGCCTGCTGCTCCTGCGCTTCTCGGTCGGTCATGTGTGGAACACCGTGGCCTTGCTTGCGATCGCGCAGCTGTGCGCGTTCACCGTGCCGATCGTGTTCTGGACGATTCCGGCGGCCCAACTGACCGGCCGCGCGGCGGCGGCGGGCATCGCGGTGATCAGCATGCTGGGTTCGCTGGGCGGCGCGTTCAGTTCGTGGCTGGTCGGCGCGCTGTTTGCGCGGACCGGCACGCCGTATGCCGGGCTCGCGGTGGCCGCGGGGCTGCTGGTGGTCGGTTCGGTGCTGGTGACGAGTCTCGTGCCGCGCACACTGCCGCCGCGCCGCACGCTGAGCGAACAGGCGGCGTTGCAGGGCCTCGAATAGCGCGCCGCCGCGCAGCCGCGACGCCGACGGCCTCCTGCCGCGTCGCCGCCATCGGCTCGGGCGAACCGGCTGGATCAAGGCGCGCGACGCCTGGGCTCAGCACGGCGTGACATCGAGCCGCTTCACCGCTTGGTTGACCGGCAGCCGAAGCGGCCTCAACGGTTGATCGGCCGGCACGAAGGCTTCCAGCTTCTCCGCCGCGCACAGCGGTTCCTGCATTCGTCCATTCCGTGCATCATTCTTATTTGCCCAAGGTCATGAACGATATCGCAAACGCACCGCTCGCAACGCCCGCAACGCCCGGTTACACCGTTGAGAAGTTCAACAGCCAGCCAGGCGGCTCCCTAGCGTCCGCTACAGGTGCCGTTTTGGGCTATGGCCTTCGGGCGCGAGTTCCTATCATCGCAGCTCGTCGCGATCGCAATGCAGTCGGTCGGAACGAATGACCGACGCAATCATCGGCGCCGGTTGCAAGCATGGCCGCTTGCGTGTCGCCCTGGCGGGTATGGGCGCCTGGCTGACGAAAGCAAGTGTCCGGGCATGTCCTCGCACAAGCCAGGGAGGCCCAGCATGCTAGAGGACAAAGATACAAGGCGGCTCGTTGCTCACGGGGAACGCATTCAAAAAAGTGGCGTGCTCGGAAAGTCGGCGCAGATCAATCGTCTTTTTGAATTGCTGCTTGAACGCTCGTTGGCCGACGCCGCACCGAAGGAAATCGAGATTGCGCAAACGGTCTTCGGCAAATCCATCGACGTGGATCTCGCGGCTGATGCGACCGTAAGGGTGCACGTCCATCGGCTACGAAAGAAACTCGAGGAACTGCCTCCGGACGAGCATGGCGAACGCCTGGCCCTTCCGCGCGGGGAATATCGGCTCGTCGTCATTCCGCCTGCCGAGGGCGAGGCAGGCGATTGTGCCGCGTCGCCCCGCCGCCCGCTGCGCGGCGCCAGGATGTGGTTCGCAGGGGGCGTCATGCTTCTCGTCGGGCTCAATCTGATTTGCTGGAGCTGGTTCGCAAGCACATCCGCCGGAGACGCTCGCCTCGATACCAATCTCTGGCGTGCGCTGGCGGGCAGCCATATTCCGACTCTTGTCGTGTACGGTGGTGATTATGTTTTCGGCGAACTGGATTCCAACAACGAGGTTTCCCGGCTGATATTCGACCCCCGAATTCATTCTGCTGATGAGTTGGGTCAGTACAAATCGCGGACGCCGGGCGCGAATCAGAAATATATCGACCTGAACACCTACACCCTTCCCGAAGGTGTGGCGCCGGCTATGGCTGCCATTACTCCCATCATTGCGACCGCGCGAGCCGGTGAGCTACCGTCGCTGCAATCCATCGCGATGTCGCGCTTTACCAACGATATGTTGCGGACTCACGATCTTGTCTATGTTGGCTTGTTGAGGAGTCTGGCGGACCTGAAAGAACCGCTTTGCGATATTTCGGGTTTCTCTTTGTCGGACGATGGCGATATGCTTGTCGATCGGGCGAGCGGAAATCAGTTTCAATCCGATTGGGATAACCCTTCGACCGAGGGGATCATGCGTCGTGACTATGCCTATATAGCCAGCTTTCCGGGCTCATCGGGAAATCATATCGTCGTTATTGCAGGAACCCGGGACCCGGCGCTTATGGAGGCGATACATGTTGCGTCGAGTAAATCCGAACTGGATAAGCTGAAAACAAGTCTTGGTGCTGATAACGCATTCGAAGCACTGTACGAAGTCCGTACATTCGGGCCGTCGAATGTCGGTAACAAGCTGGTCATTGTTCGCCATCTCAAGGTCGGTCAGATGTGGCCTGTAAGAGAAAGCGAGCTTGCTTCCAAAAAAACCGGAGCCGGCGAGCCCGCCAAAGCAAAATAAAAAACAGCGCCGCGTACGACAATCCACGGGGCGCCGGCCCCGGATTGAGCTCATGGCGAGCTTGCAGGACGCGTCTATTTCGACAGCGATCAGGACGTGCTCTCGATACCGCATCGAGATTGAGTGCTTGATACCGCGTTGTCTTCTATTTCTTTCTCCGTTCCTCTCGTCTCGAGACGTCGTTTTTCGACTGGACCGAATTGGAGTGTGCAGGCGCGAGCGGAGTAGCAAGGCGCAAGCAACGCATGTTGGAATCGATGTTCCCGCGATCCGCATGCGTCCGCCATGCGATGAAGCCGGGGAAGCCGGGTTTACCCCGGGAATCGACGATGTCCGGTCACGCGAAAGCGTCGGAAAAACCGTTCGTTAACCGTTCATCCACCGTTCGTTACTGGCCCGCAGCGAGCCTGCAGACCACCATGAACTCACTATCCCGGCGGCAACGTTCATCGAGCGCCGGGCATAGACGGTACCTGACAAGAGCGGCGTATGCGACTCGCGGCCCTGTCCTGGCTCGTAACAATATGCAATCTCGGAGACGAAGATGATAAATGAGACATGGAGCTCGATTGCCGACTTTTATGACCCTACCATCGAAATGCTGCAGCAGTGGGCATGGGGTCTTCCGCTTTATTTCGTGGTGGTTGCGTGGGTCGGTTTCCTGGCAAGAAAAGAACGCGGCCCGGTGACGCTACGGGCAGTGGTGAGGTCCGTATTTCCAAAGGATCAGTACGATCATGACTCGGCTCGTGTGGATCGATGGAACGGCATTATTGTCCTGGCGATCGGTTTTCCACTGTCCGTGTTCGTCGCGATTAATGCGATCTCGGTAGCGGACAATCTGGCGGGTTTTCTGTCGGCGCATTTTGGCGCGCAAAACCCCCTGATGCACACGGACTGGAAGATGGTCGCGGTTCAGTTCACCGTATATTTTCTGGCTTTGGATTTTTCCGGCTACTGGGTGCACCGCTGGTGCCACGAGGTTCCCGTCCTGTGGCCGCTGCACAAGCCGCACCATACAGCCGAAACGCTGACGCCATGGACGCTCTTTCGTCAACACCCGATTGAATTCTTTTTTCTGAACACGATTCCGTCGTTCTTTGCCGGCGTGGCGCTGGGCGTGCTGCTTTACGCCACGGGAACCGCTGTCAATCCGGGAACCGTGACGGTAATCGGAATCCAGGTGTACGTTTCCTTTTTTGTCGTCGACACGATGTCTCACGTACACGTGCACGTTTCGTACGGCAACTGGGTGAATCGTATCGTCCTCGCGCCCGTCATGCATAACCTCCATCACAGCATCGAGGTGCCGCATCGAGATAAAAACTACGGGGTTATCTTGACGTTATGGGACTGGATGTTCGGGACCCTTTATTTGCCGAAAAAGAACGAAACATGGCGCTGGGGGCTGAATGAAGTGGAGTTCGGCGAAAAGAATCCCCACAAAACCCTGAGAGGTTTCTATCTCGAGCCGTTCGTTTCGTTCTGGCAGGGTTTGCGTCAAATCGGCGCTCGCCAGGATACCGTGGCGCCAACCCACGAGTGAGCTTTCGCCGGCGGGCGGATATCCAAGTCGCACGCAGGACTCGATATCGAACAGAGTCACGCGTGCTCGTTGAAAAACCATCTTTCTTGAATATGCCAAAAGTTACCTATATCGAATCGAATGGCGACGAACACGTCGTGGTTGCGCTGGACGGCGCCAATGCAATGGAGACGGCACTAGAAAATGGAGTGCCCGGTATCGACGGCTTTTGCGGCGGCCAGGCCTCGTGTGCGACTTGCCATGTCTATGTCGACGAACCCTGGCTCGGCGTGACCGGCAAAGCCGATCCGGCGATCGAGCTTGCCTTGCTCGAGCCGTTGGGTGCAACGCAGGAGAACAGCAGGCTGGCTTGTCAGATCAAGTTGACACGAGAACTGCACGGCCTGGTCCTGAGAATGCCGGAGAAGCAAGGTTAGGAGGCGGCTATCCCGACCCTGTTCCTGACGGCTCGGCAGACGTAGTCCGACGGAGTACGACGGAGTACGACGGCGACGAACCGGAGCTCAAATACGGATCTTCGTGTTTCTTCGTGCCCCCTTCGTACGCGTTGTACATCGACGGGCGCCGCGACCGGTTTGGCGATCGGAGACGTTCTCGGATGGACGCCTCCGATCGTCTGCCGGCGAGACAGGCTCGTCATCCTCTTCAACGCATGTGCAATCCGCACTGCCCGGCAAATGATCCACCTCGTCGAACATCGGTTCCGGCTGCGCGGTTGTCGAAGCGACGGCTTGCCCGGCGAATGTCGTCGGTGAAGGCCGGTTTCGGCGCGCAGTTGCGCGCCGTGCGCCGATCCGGTTCGAACCCATGGACCGCCGGGGTGTTTCCTCGGGAGACAATTTTGACATCCTCAAAAAAGGCCCGGCTCGTTATCGTCGGAGCCTCGTATGCCGGAACCCATCTCGCCGCGGCCGCGCGCGAACAGGGATTCGACGGACCTATCGTCCTGATCGGAGACGAGCCGCACGCACCCTACCAGCGCCCGCCTCTTTCCAAGGGCCTGCTCACCGGCAAGACCGGCATGGGCCAGCTCGCGCTGCGCAGCCCGGATTTCTACACCGAACAATGCATCGATCTGCGCGTGGGGCAACGCGCTGCAGCGCTGGATCTGGCCGCGCGCCGCGTGCGGCTGGCGGACGGCGAGAGTCTCGAATACGACTGGCTTGCACTCGCTACGGGAGCGCGCTGCCGCCCGCTCCCGGTTCCCGGCGCAGAGCTTCAGGGCGTGCATCAACTGCGCACGCTGGAGGACGCGCTGGCGGTGCAGCGCAGGCTCGGCCGTTGCTCGAACGCGTGCGTCGTCGGCGGCGGGTTCATCGGCCTGGAGGTCGCGGCCGCACTGATCTCCGCCGGAACCCGGGTTACCGTGGTCGAAAGCCAGACGCGCCTCCTCGCACGCGCGTTCCCGGCGTTCATGTCGGACTATGTGGCGCAGGCGCACCGTCAGCGAGGGGTTTCGCTGGAACTGGGCCGCAGCGTACGGGCGCTGATCGGCCGCCAAGGTAGCGTCGAGGCCGTCCAATTCGACGATGGCCGCATGGTGGATTGCGACCTGGTCGTAGCAGGTATCGGCGTGTTGCCGAACGCGGAGCTTGCCGATGCCGCCGGCATCGCCTGCAACGACGGCATCCTTGTCGATGCGTTGGGCCGCACCTCGGTGCGGAATGTACTGGCCGTCGGCGACGTGGCGAATATGGCGCAGCCGACTTTTCCCGGTAGTCCGGCCAGAATGCGGTTTGAATCCATTCAGGCCGCCAGCGACGGGGCGCGTGCGGCGGCCTCGGTGCTGGTCGGTCGGCCTCAACCGCTTTCGGCCGTGCCGTGGTTCTGGAGCGAGCAGCACGACCTGAGATTCCAGATGGCCGGGCTGCCCGCATCCGACGACCAGGTGGTATTGCGCGGAGCACCCGCCAGCGATCGCTTCACGGTGTTCTACCTGCGGGACGATGCGGTGGCGGCCGCGCATTCCGTCAACCGGCCGTCGGAACATGTGCTGGCGCGCAAGCTGATCGCGCAGCGGTCGCGTATCCCTGCCGCGATGCTGGCCGACCCGACGGCGGATCTCAAATCCCTGATTGACGTGGGACAGGTGAATTGACCCGTCATCTTCGGTGTACGTCGGGTGTTGTGCGTACGCGGGTCGCCGCTCGTCCATCGGCCATCACGTGAATCCGCGCACGCGCTCCGGCAGCGACTTCGGTCGCGGAAGATGAGGAGCAGGGCGGTGGCCGCGGCCGTCGGAATGGACGCCAGGCGCCCCGCATCGCCACCGGACTCGGCGATCGGATCATGCCGGCTCGCCGATCTTCTATCCGTCTTTCCGAACCGGTCTTTTGGTATGCGAAGGCAACTCGCCGAAGAGTTCGAGGTAGTCCTCGGCGAAATGGCTCAAGTGGAAGAATCCCCATCGGGCGGCGGCATCTCCGATCAGGAGTTTGGACGAAGGCGTCGACATCAGGCTTCGACGCACGCCGTTGAGCCGCACGGACCGAAGGTAATTCACAGGTGTCGTTCCGGTCACGGATCGAAAGCTGTTTTGCACCGTGCGCCGGCTGACCTGCAGTTGCTGGCACAGCTCCATCACGCTGGGAACGTCGATTCTCTCCGACATGGCCAGGTGATGACATTTCTCGACGATGAAGCTTTGGGTGGAGCTGCCGTTGCGTTGACGTAGATTGCAATCCGGACTGCTGATCAGTCGAATCATTTCGTGAAGGACGAATTGCTCGAATGCGCCTTCGTCATGCTGGATGGTGCCGCCTTCGTCGTCGAAGAACGCCTCCGAGAATATCGCGAGCAGGCGACGGCGGCACGCGTTCAGGCGCTGTTTGGGCAACCGGATGACGGGTTGCTTGAGGAGCGTCGTGATCTCGTGGGCGTTCGTGAGGGTCGATAGCGCCGATTCGAACATGTCGCGATCGAAGTTGATCGAGAGCATGTCCATACCCGTTGGCATATGAAACATGAACTCGTCGCCGCCGCGCAGAAAGAGAACGCTGTTGCAGTCTGCCTTGCGGCCTTGCATGACGACCGATCCGGACGCGGAAATCGGTATGGCGAAGCAAATCTTTCCCGACGGAGCTGCGCCGTGTTGAACGACGCGCTGGTTTATCCGTTCCCGAAAAAGGTGGCAGCGCGCACTCGCAAGTTGCATCAGCGAGCTTTCGAGCGAACCCGCCGATATCTGGCTGTAGGTTTGACTCCAGTGCTTGATCGACGCTGCGTGGGCATTCACGTCATCAAATCGGTCGATGCTCTTCATGACAAGAAGTCTCGGCGGGGGGCGACGGAAGTGCGTAGGGCGATTGATTGTTTTTGGCCAGGTGAAATTCTGCAAACAAATCGCGCGTCGTCCCAGCGGGGGAAACCCGCGGATGCCATGCCAGGAAGCGGGACGCCTTCGCCGCTCCGGCGGTTCCGTCAAGTGCGATGCGCCGAGGGGCGTTCGCGAATGCGATTGCTATGGAGTCCGATGCCGGCGCTGCAATGTGCGGCAGGCCGGTCGGCGATCACGCTAGAAATTCGCGACGATCATGAGGTTGGCGTAGAAGTTCGCGGCCGCGCTACCGGTCTGGTTTCCGCCGTTTGCGGCGTATTTGCGTGGCTTGTAGACACCGAAGTTCGGGGAAAATTGGAGGTTCTTGGTGATGGCCCAATCCAGATAGAGCGTCAGCTCGGACGCGTCGAGATCGAGGGTGGAGCGATTGGACAACGTCCGGAAGTTGAAATACATCAGGGTCGCGGTCAATTTTTCGGACGGGTGGACCGTGAGCCCGACGTCCTGGATGCGCGTATTGAAGTTGTATGAAAACGAGTAGTTGGATGCGATTTCACCCTGGTAGCGATCGCCAAATCCCCCCTGGAACAGCGAGTCGAAATCCTTCGAATAACGCGTGTAGCGATAGCTCAGCGACGGCTGCCACCGGACATTCTGGAACGTATATCCGGCTTCGGCATACCACCCGTTGTCGTTCCCGGAACGCTTGGTTTGGTACGCATATTCGAACGCGAAGTGCGTATTGGGGATGCCCGCGTCACCGTCGCCTCGAATGCTGTACGTGTTCATCCCCGGGCGATCGAGACGGCTCGGTGTGCTGACATATCGCTTGTCGATGCTGATGCCATGGATAAAGGTCAGCCCGAGCGTTCCCGGCTGCGCCGTATAGTCCAGGGTGCCGACGGCCAACTCGGTATCGGCTTGCAGATGATTGTTCGATTTGAGCCAGATGGCGCTTCCGTGCCATCCGGTGTCGCCGCCCAGTCGTAGCACCGCGGTTCGCGAGAAAGCCACGCGCGATGCCAGATAGTAAGCGCCACCACGATCATAGCGGCCGTCGTCTACGGCCCGGCCAGCGCTGACCTTGTCTCCCTTGATCAGGAAACCGGAGCCCACGTTGACGTACTGGCTACCCGCGGAAATGTCGATGCCGTCCTTTCCCAATGCCGGAATCAAGTCGCCGGATTTCCAGCCGAGGTAGGCGTCCTCGAGCGCGTTGCGGCGTTCGCGACCGGTCGTAAAGCCGCCGGGATCGCCGTTGCCCCACGTGGCCGAGCCGAGAAGACTCACGGCACCGTAGATCGAACCTGCGCCGGGGAGTGCAGTGCTGCCGCTCAAGCCATACTTGAGATAACCCTCCTGCCACCGGGTAGGGCCCGGACGGTCGATATAACTGCGCTGGACGCTGAAAAACCCGTAGCCCACGCTCAAATTCGCGTCAAGGTTCGTGACCCCGTCATGGTAGAACTCGTATGCGCTTGCGGGCGACGAAAATGTGCCGACAAGCAGCGCTGGAAACAACATTCGGATAACGGAATGCATGGGATTGTCCTGAAATGTGCGACCGTTTGGAATTTTTCTCCACTCGTGGTGCCGTGCGTACAGCGCGCCGCCGACACGAGATGGCGCGTCATTGAAGTCGTGACGAGCACTGCGAATTGCGGGTTCGAGTGTTCAGTTGTGATGCCACGAGGTGGTAGCCCAAATCAGCACAAAGTACGCGGGATGGGTGCAGAGGAGGCGATGCGAAACGTGGCGACGCGATCGGGCCGTCGCCGTCAGTGGTTTCCTTCCGCAGGGGTATTCCCCCGGTTCCGTACGGAGTTGCCGTTTCTGGATATTCGGCTGCCTGGAGGCACTGTTTAATTCTTCATCGAGCAGCGTGCGTTCCCTCGATCGACATGGCGCAGAGAAGGTGACCGGTCTTGCCGAAATCGAGGGTGGCGTCAGTTGTCCGAAGGAATAAGCCATGCCGGACCACTGTTCGTCAGCGAATACGAGATGCTGGAAATGGAAGGGCCGGCGCTTTCGTCGCGACGTGGCGTTGGACGCCCGAATGACGTTCGTGAAGCGATGTCGTACATCGCGCGCTTCGCGTAGTGACAAGACTCATCAATAGTGGAACATTCACATGCACCGTCTGATAGAGAAAGCTCGATACGTTGTCCTGACGGGAATCATGATCGCGTCAGGCGCGTCCGCACCGGTTAACGCGGAGGTCCCGCGAATGCCCAACGTCGTCGAAGTCCCCCCTCCGGCAAGCTGCCTCTGTCATCGGCTTCCCGCCCTGGAACCGAATACATCGATTTGGCCAGATATGGGTACGTCGAGAAGGAATACTACCTATCCGGTGTCGCGCCGGTCATTACCTCGACCGGAAAGACGATGTTCCAGGCGCCGTACCTGACACGGATTCTGGTTCGCGCGCCGACGGATCCGTCCCGCTTCAACGGGACCGTGATAATCGAGCCGTTCAGCTGGTTCGGAGAGCGCGGCGCCGGCTGGATCCTTACCCGGAAATATCTGCTGAGTCGCGGATACGCCTACGTCGGATATACGCTCAACAGCAACAAGCCTGCGGTCGACCCCAAGTTCATCTCGGATACACCCAAGGAGGAAGCGGACCAGATCGCATTGTATGGAAAGATCGTCAACTTTGATTTCATGCGCCGATTCGATTACGCGCGTTATGCGCCGCTGGGTGTGTATTACGATCCGGAACACTTCAAGCTCGGCAACGTACCTGATCCTTTTATTCCGCAATCGCAAGGTATCGGCGCGCAGTTGGCGCTGTTGTTGAAATCCAATACGCCGGAAAGTCCGCTTGCGCCGATGAAGGTTCAGCGCGTCTATGTCGATAGTTGGGCGGTGACGGCGCAGGTGTGGATGGACTACCTCGATCAGGGACGCCACCAGCAATGGCGGATGCCGGACGGTCGTCCTTTGATCGATGCGTACATGGCAGGGCGCATGGCCTATGGCGAGGTCGGGGGCGAGTCGATTCGCGTGCCGCGAAAGATGCCGGATGGCGCGCCGTTCGTGACAATCTTCAGCGAATCCGAGCTGATGCACGACGTGCTCGCCGGCATTCCGGTGCCGCCGGACACCGACAGCCCTCAACTTCGCTATTACGAAGTAACCGGGATGCCGCATCTGCGGAAGGCCGATCTCGGCACGGATGAGAAGGAACTGTTGGCCGCCGACGTTGGCAAGGGTAACGATCCGCGCTGTCGGACGCTCTACGACGAGCCGGTCGAGGACGTTGTCTCCGCCGTCCTGGACGGTATGGACAAGTGGGTACGAGACGGCAAGATCATGCCGAAGGCGCCAAGGGTTATCCGCAATGGAAAGGCCGTCGTGCGCGATCCGGTGACCGGCAATATGGAAGGCGGAGTCCGCCCGCCGTGGATCCAGGTGCCGTCCGCCACCTACATGACCGATCAGGAAACGGGTTGCGGTCTGATCTACGACACGAAGATTCCCTATTCGAAGAGCAAGCTGGTCAAGATGTACGGAACTTATCAAAACTACCAGAGCGCCTTCGAGAAGGCGAAAGAAAAGGCGGTCAAGGAGGGCTACCTCTTGCCGGACGACGCAGCAGCGCTTCAGCCGATTGCGAAACCAGCGGATTTCTAATCAAGACGATGTTGAACAAGGAGGGGAATTCCCTCCTTTTCTTTTGCCATTGCGTCGGCCAGGTATGACGTGATCGGCAACTTCCGTGATGTGGGACGGGCGGGCAGGTTTTCCGTGCCGACGAATGCGTCGGCGTCGTGTGAAGTGCCGATGCAGGACAGGACCGCATCGCGTCTCGACGAGGGGAGGGCGGCGCGACATCGCCTTCTCCCGAACTTTCTCGGCTCTTTCTCATATCTTTCGCAAACTAACCATATCGTACGCGATTTCTCGACACGCCACGGGAACCGCCCAGTCATGTCAGCGCATCGCCGGATTGCCTTGCATATCTTTGCCATCGCCGTTTCGGCATCCTTCGTTGTCGCGGCTTGCGGCGGAGACGACGTCGGCAGCAACCGGCCGCCGTCGGTTGTCGCGCAACTGCCGGCAGCGCCCGCGGACCCCGGTTTCGTGGACAGCGCCCCGGTTCAGGCATCGGTGCCGGCGTTCGTCGACAACGCGGCGACCAACCAGCGCGGCGATGCGCGTTACGCCACGATGAGCACGAACGCCGGCGTGCGCGTCTTGAACGGCTTCCGTGCGCTGTGGCAGCCGCTGACCGACGTCGTCGATGCCGGGACGAGCGCACCTGCGGCCGGCGGTTTTCCGAGCGGGCATTCCGCGGAAGGCATGCGCGACGCGCTCGCGATGGCGTACGTGATTCCCGAACGTTTCCAGGAAATGATCAGCCGCGGGCTCGAACTCGGCGAGAACCGCATCCTCGCCGGCATGCACTCGCCGCTCGACGTGATCGGCGGCCGGATACTTGCCCAGGCGGTGGTGGCGGCGAACCTCGTCGATCCGGCCAACGCGACGCTCAAGCAGACGGCCTTCCAGCAGGCACATGCAACGCTGTATTCGCTGACCCACACCACGCGGGCCACGTTCCCGGCCGCCGCGCATGCCGGTACGGCGTCGAGCGACCGCTTTGCCGACCCGGCCGCCAATCGGGCCAATTACGCGCGCCGACTCACGTTCGGCTTCGCGCCGATCGGCACCACCACCAACGGCGCAGTCGTGCCGAAGGGGGCCGAAGTGCTGCTCAAGACGCGTCTGCCGTATCTGAGCGCCGACCAGCGACGCGTCGTGCTGAAGACGACGGCGCTGGCGTCCGGTTATCCGCTGCTCGACGACGCCGAGGGTTGGGGCCGGCTCAACCTGTTCGCCGCCGCGGACGGGTACAACGCCACCGCGCTTTACGGCGCATCGGGCGTATCGGTTCGTATCGACAAGTAGGGGCGGGCGGCGCATCGATGCAGTGATCCGGACGGACGGTTGCCCGCCGGGGCGTGCATTGCGTCTTCGTCGTTGGCCGCGGCTGTCGGCTGCGGGTTCGACGGCTGCCGCCAGGGTCATCGACGAAACGCGAGCTTCAGTATTGGCGGCGCGCTTGCGCGGATACCGCGTGCATCGAGCATGATCGCGCACGCACGTCGGTAGCCGCGCCACTGATTCGAACGCCGGGTCATCCGGCGTCGTCCGACAGCGCGACGGGCGCGTCGTATGGATGGTCGCGCGCTGCCGCGGCCTCGTGACGCCCGCGGGAAGCGATGTCGGCCCCGAGCGCGTGGAGAATCGATCGGCCTTTCTTCGTCAGATACGCGCGCCGGCGGCCGGGCGCGCCATGTTCGAGCATGACGAGTTGCCGTTCGAGCAACGCATCGAGTTCGGCGCGGTTCATGTCGAGCTGATCCGGCGCCTGGCACACCAGCATCAGCGTCGCGAATTCGTGCGGGCTCAGCATGGCCGCCTCCCGTCGCGCATGGAGCCGCCGCCCGCAGGCGTGACGCGGAACAACGAAATAGGGTGCAGCATGCGTCCAAACCCGGCGACTCGACGGCGCGGCAGCTTCGGTCGGCCGATCGCAGCGGGTTGGGGCGCGCCGCGCAACGCGAATGGCTTGCGCTCGGCACGTACGCGAGCGCCGATTGGCGCGAAGCGACTCGTGCCGTTGCGCGCTTTCCGCAGGCGGGCCGGCAGACCCGTGACGACGCGGGCGGCGCGTCGTGGTCGGCGGCCGACCTCCGGCAGCCGATCGAAGATGAAGAAAGGATGGTTCATGATTCGCTCCCGGTTGGACCTCGCATGGAGGACGAACCGGACCACGCGCTCCAGTTCGTCGATCCGCGAGAGGCCTCGCTGACAAACAAATCGAAACACGCAGCGCGTAAGCCGCGGCTGCTTGAGCGATACCCAAAATAGGATGGGAAGCGCGGATTTCAAGCGCCGTCGCGCGACGATTTGCGTGGCCCGCAGCATTGACCGTCGAGGCCGTGTTGCCGCTCGTCACGGAGAGCCTCTCGACACAACCGCCGGTCGTGCGAACGCCGGTTTCGCGATGAAACATTTTGTTACATATTGAGCGTTCGTCACCCTCTTGAAGCGCGCCTGCCCGCCACTATTTCGCTTTTCGCCAATCGATGGCACGCCGGCGCAGCGCAGCCCTTGCGCGTGCATGCGCCGACGGATTCCCTTTTTCAGGTGATCTCATCGCTCAGGAGATGAAAATGCAGATTCGTCCCCTCTACGACCGGGTTATCGTCAAGCGAATCGAACAGCAGCGGACGACGGCCTCCGGCATCGTGATTCCCGATTCGGCCGCCGAACGGCCCGAACAGGGTGAAGTGATTGCAGTCGGCAGCGGCCGGCTGCTTCAGGACGGCTCGCAGCGCCCGCTGCAGCTCCAGGTCGGCGACCAGGTTCTCTTCGGCAAATATGCAGGCCAGACCGTGAAGGTGAACGGCGAGGAACTGCTCGTGATGCGCGAAGAGGACGTCATGGGCGTGCTCGAACCCGAATCGCCGGCCGCCAGGAAAGCGGCCTGAATGCCGATTCGACCGCGTCGCACGGGTGTGTGCCCGATGCGCGCGGCATCCCGTTCAACGACTGTATCCGGAGCAAGAAAATGACTGCAAAAGACGTGAAATTCCGCGATGGCGCGCGCCAGCAGATCGTCAAGGGCGTGAACGTGCTGGCCGACGCGGTGAAGGTGACGCTCGGCCCGAAAGGCCGCAACGTCGTGATCGAGCGCGGCTTCGGCGCGCCGGTGATCACGAAGGACGGCGTGTCGGTCGCGAAGGAAATCGAGCTGAAGGACCGCTTCGAGAACATGGGCGCGCAGATCGTCAAGCAGGTCGCGTCGAAGACGGCCGACGTGGCCGGCGACGGGACCACCACCGCCACTGTGCTCGCACAGGCGATCGTGCAGGAAGGCATGAAGCACGTCGCGGCCGGCATGAACCCGATGGATCTGAAGCGCGGCATCGACAAGGCCGTCGGCGCGGTGCTCGACGAGTTGCGCAAGCTGTCCCGACCGATTTCGACCCACAAGGAAATCGCGCAGGTCGGCGCGATTTCCGCGAACTCGGACGAGGCGATCGGCAAGATCATTGCCGACGCGATGGAGAAGGTCGGCAAGGACGGCGTGATCACCGTCGAGGACGGCAAGTCGATGGAGAACGAACTCGACGTGGTCGAGGGCATGCAGTTCGATCGCGGTTACGTGAGCCCGTATTTCATCAACGATCCGGCGAAGCAGGCGGCCTATCTCGACGACGCGCTGATTCTGCTGCACGACAAGAAGATCTCCAGTGTCCGCGACCTGCTGCCGATTCTCGAAGCGGCGTCCAAGGCCGGCAAGCCGCTGCTGATCGTCGCCGAGGACGTCGAGGCCGAAGCGCTCGCGACGCTCGTCGTGAATTCGATGCGCGGCATCCTGAAGGTCGCCGCCGTCAAGGCGCCGGGCTTCGGCGACCGGCGCAAGGCCATGCTGGAGGATCTCGCGATCCTGACCGGCGCGACGGTCATCTCGGAGGAAACCGGCAAGCAGCTCGACAAGGCCACGCTGGAGGATCTTGGCAGTGCGAAGCGCGTCGAGGTGCGCAAGGACGACACGATCATCATCGACGGCGCGGGCGATGCGGCGCGCATCGAGGCGCGCGTGAAGTCGATTCGCGTGCAGATCGACGAAGCGACGAGCGACTACGATCGCGAGAAGCTGCAGGAGCGTGTCGCGAAGCTCGCGGGCGGCGTGGCGGTGATCAAGGTCGGCGCGGTCACCGAAGTGGAAATGAAGGAGAAGAAGGACCGCGTCGACGATGCGCTGCATGCGACGCGCGCTGCGGTCGAGGAGGGCATCGTGCCGGGCGGCGGCGTCGCGCTGCTGCGTGCGCGCGCGGCGCTGTCCGACATCCGGGGCGCGAATGCGGACCAGGACGCCGGCATCCGGATCGTGCTGCGTGCGCTCGAAGCGCCGCTGCGCGTCATCGCGGCCAACGCCGGCGACGAACCGTCGGTCGTGATCTCGAAGGTGCTCGAAGGCAAAGGGAACTTCGGCTACAACGCGGCGACCGGCGAGTACGGCGATCTGGTGGACGCAGGCGTGGTCGACCCGACCAAGGTCACGCGTACCGCGCTGCAGAACGCCGCGTCGATCGCGAGCCTGGTGTTGACGACCGATGCGACTGTCGCCCAGGCGCCGAAAGAGGAGAGCGCCGAGTCGGCTCCCGCGCCCGAACTCGGCTACTGACCGGCGTCGCAGGCCTGCCTGCGATCGTCGAACAGCCGCTGGCCGGAGCGGCTTTGGTCGGCGCGCGCGACAGTGGGGACGCGCCGCGCCGCTTTTTCATGTTTGCGAGACCGACCATGAAGCTCGAACTTTCGATCGATTCCAGGCCGCTGCACGTCGAACTCGACGACGTCATCGCCGGCCTGCTCGCCGCGCGGCTCGGCCTGTCGCCCGACGGCGACCATCGCGGCGCGATCGGCCGCTACCTCGGCGACGCGGCGGGGCCGTGGACGCTGGATGACGACCATATGCGCAAGCGTGTGATGCGCCGCCTGATTCTCGACATCGCCGATCCGACGCTGGTCATTCAGTACCTGATGGCCGACCAGACCGATCAGGCCGGGCCGGGCGAAACGGGCGCCTGATGCGCGGCGAACGCGCGTTCACGGTCGGCGATGCATCACGCGTGCGATGCCTGCCGCTTCGCCGGCGCGTCGGCATCCTGGTCGCACGCCAATAGACGAGAACCCTCCCGCCCAACGGCGCCTGTTTCCATTTCGTTATCCGTATCAAATCGAAAAGACGCCCGCGATCACGCCCAGGCGCCCGTCGTCGCGCTTCCGTTCAGGCACCGTCCGGCTTGCCTGGCTTGCGCCCCTGCGGGGCCGGCGGACCCGCGCCGAGTTCGGCGCCCGTCACCGGGTCGCTGTTCGGATCGGATGCGAGTCGCTGCGCCATCGCTTCGATGGCATCCGCCTGCTGCGCGTCGAGCATGCCTTCCGGAATCCCGGTGCCGCCATCGACCGCCGGTTCGGCGGGGCGGACTTCGAGTTCGCCGCCGTGGTTCCAGGGGCCGACCAGCGGCGCCGCGTCCGGCTGCATCCGGAAGTACACGTGATCGTACGGCGTCTTCGGCGGCAGCTTGCCGGGCGGGAAGTTCGCGGTGATCGCATACAGCGCCTTCTCGAACGACATCTGGTGCGACACCTCGCGCGTCATCAGAAAGCCGAGCGCGTCGCGGATATCCGGATCGTCGGACACGTTGATGAGCCGCTCGTAGATGATCTTCGCGCGCGCTTCGGCCGCGATGTTCGAGCGCAGGTCGGCGGTCGGTTCGCCGATCGTGTCGATGTACGCGGCCGACCACGGCACGCCGCCCGAATTGGTCAATGGCGCGCCCGCGCCGTACAACACCTGTGTCACGTGGCTGTCGTTACCCGCACCGTGCAGCTTGCGGTACAGCTCGGCCTGTTCGTCGACCGCTTCGGCGAGTTCGCCCTTGGCGCCGCGGTTGAGCATCGCGGCCATCGAGCCGATCACCTCCAGGTGGCTGAGTTCCTCGGTCGCGATGTCGAGCAGCATGTCCTTGCGGCCGGGGTCTTCCTCGGTGATCGCCTGCGTGAAATAGCGCATCGCGGCGGCGAGTTCGCCCTGCGGGCCGCCGAACTGCTCGAGCAGCAGGTTGGCGAGGCCGGGATTCGGCGCGCCCACGCGCACCGTGTACTGAAGCCGTGTGTTGTGGATGAACATGGCATCTCCGTGGAAAGGGTTGCGCGACATTCGCCGTGTCGAAACAGCACGAATCGATCCCGTGCGGATGACGAAGGCGCGACCGCTTCGCAACGAGGCGCTTCTCGCGTACGGAGCGGACTGCCGCCGATGCAAGGACGCGGCACACGGGCGGGGCGGCGTCGGATGCAATACGAGCGCGCATCGCGTGACCTGCAACCCGCGTTGCCGGATTTTCAAGCGGTTGCATTTGTCGGCACGATGGCCGGGCAGATGATCATGCGGGGCTTCGTGGGGTGCCGGAGTCTGGCCCGGGCGCACGGGCTCGTCACGACGACGCCTGCGTTCGTCGCCGTCGGGATGGGCGGCGATTCGATACGGGCGCGCGTGATCGACCAGGTCGTGCTGTCCGTCGCGTTGCCGGTATCGATGCTGGCGCTGGCTTGATGCTGCGGCCGGCGTGACGTCATGGGCGCCTTCACGAGCGCACGCATGGCGCGCCGGGAGCGCTCGGCGCGACTGCCGCCGTCGTCGGCATGAAGGTCATGTTGCCGGCGCGGCCCGACCGGCGCCGGCCGGCGTGCCGGTTCATCGCGCTTTCAGCATTTCGTCGGCGAGCCGATAGGCGCTGACCGCGCGCTTCGATTCGTAGTCGGCGATCGTCGACACGTTGCGCCCGGCGTCGCGCGACAGCAATCCTTGCAACGCGGCGGCGGCGAAGAAATCGCGCAGGTCCGGCGTTGCGGATTTCGGCTCGGGCGGAGCGGTTTCGACGAGCGGCCCCGCTTTCCAGAAAACGGGCGACGGCGTGGCTGCCTTGGAGACGGCGGCGGTTTGCTTGATGCTCACATCCTGGGAAAACGGCGTCATTTCTTCCCCTTCGATTCGGTATCTGTTGGCGAAGCAGCGTAACGTCCCCGATTGCATGAGCGAGCATCGTTTCGTTCTGTTTTTGAGCGGTACTAATCGCTTGATCGACGCGAATATTCGCTGGTAATACGGTATTCGTCAAAGAAAATAAATTGGTTTCGACGGCCCGAAGCGGGAGCACGATTCGTTCCCGCTGGCAGTCGGGGAAACCCGTCGCGTCTCGCGAGCCGAGGTGGATGGTATGTCGGCACGAATGACGTTCCGGTGACACCCCGACGTGCGGCCGCGGTGGTCTTTGCGCGGCATCTCGACGCCCCCGCGCGCACATGCTCCGGGCCCTTCACCGCACGAGGATTGCAAGCCTTCAGTCAGGCGCGGTCGCGCGCTTGCCGGTGCCGTACAATGCGCACGGAAGCACAGGGGGAAGTATCACGAGCGGGATCGTGGGACGACGACCGGACGAGGGCGATACGACCCGGTATCGCCCGGCGTCCGGTACACGAGGTCCCACAACACCATCAGGAGAAGTCAATGGCACGGCAAGCGCTTATGCACAAGGAGCGGCCTGCATCGCCCGCGACGTTGAAGAGCGATCTGTCGTTTCCGGTAGTGGGCATCGGTGCGTCGGCGGGCGGTACGATGGCGTTGCAGACCTTTTTCGAGAGCGCACCGACGAACATGGACATGGCGTTCGTCGTCGTCGTCCATCTCGCGCCGGAGCAGGTCAGTCATATGGACGCCGTCCTGCAGCGCACGACGGGCATGCCGGTGCATCAGGTGACGTCCACGGTCCCGATCGAAAAAAACCACATCTACGTGATCGCACCGGGCATGCAGCTCGAGATGTCGGACGGTTGCCTGCGCTGCCGCAGTCGGGAGCAGTCCGACGACGCTCCGTTCACGATCGACCACTTCTTTCGGACGCTGGCGGACGCGCACGACTGGCGCGCGATCGGCATCGTGATGTCCGGTACCGGCTCCGACGGCGCGGCAGGCTTGAGCCGCATCAAGGAGGCGGGCGGCATCACGCTCGCGCAGACACCGGACGACGCCGAGCATGCGGAGATGCCGCAGCACGCGATTGCCATGGCGCGTGTCGATATCGTGCTGCCGGCGGCCGACATGCCGCAACGGTTGCTCGATCTCTGGTCGAATGCGCGCCGCATCGAACAGCAAAGCTTCGAATTCGCGCAATCGCTGCACAGCGTCGATCGGCCGACGGCCAACGATCCCGAACGGGCGCTCTCCGACATTCTGATGCACCTGCGGGTACGCACCGGCCACGATTTCAGGCTGTACAAGCGGGCCACGGTGCTGCGGCGGATCGAGCGGCGCATGCAGGTCAACGGCCAGCGCGATCTCCTCGCGTACCGGGATTTCCTGCGGGCCGCGCCGGACGAGGCGAACGCGCTGCTGGCGGACATGCTGATCGGGGTGACCCAGTTCTTCCGCGATCGCGAGGCGTTCGATTTCCTCGAACGGGAAGTGATCGGTTCGTTGTTCGCGGCCGAATCCGGCGAGGAGCAGGTCCGTGTGTGGGTGGCCGGATGCGCGACCGGCGAAGAGGCGTACTCGATCTCGCTGTTGCTGGCGCGGGCGCGCGAGGCCGCGATGTCGAGCCAGGCCATCCAGGTATTCGCGACCGATATCGATGAAGCGGCGATCGTCCGCGCGCGAACCGGCTCCTATCCGCTGTCGATCGCGAGCGACGTGCCCGCCGGGCTGCTGCAGCGATATTTCACGCGGGAAGGCGCGCACTACGTGATCGCGAAGGCGGTGCGCGAGCGCATCCTGTTCGCCGCGCACAGCCTGCTGCGCGATCCGCCGTTCTCGCATCTCGACCTGATCTCGTGCCGCAACGTGCTGATCTATCTCGAGCGGGCGGTGCAGCGGCAAATCCTGGAGCTGTTCCATTTCGCGTTGCGCCCGAACGGCTACCTGTTTCTCGGCACCGCGGAATCGGCCGACGCGGCGGACGACCTGTTTTCCGTCGTGGACAAGAAGCGCCGGATCTATCGCGCCCGTGTCGTCACGCATCGCGCGAAGCCGGTCACGGGCTTTCCGCCGCTGTTCCAGATCGAAGCCGGCGCCTCCGACGAGCGCGCCGCGCCGCAGCCGCCGTTGCGCGTGCCGGCCAGCCCGGCACAGCGCAATTTCTCGTATTCGGAACTCCATCAGCGCGCGCTCGAAACGTATTCGCCGCCGAGCGTCATCATCGACAAGGAATCGAACGTCGTGCATCTGTCGGACAACGCCGGCCGGTTCCTCAGGCATGTCGGCGGCGAGCTGTCCAGCAACATCATGACGCTGGTGCTGCCGGATCTGCGCCTCGATCTGCGCACCGCGATCTTCCGTGCGCTGCAAACGGGCACGAGCGTGGAAGCGCGCCGGGTCAAGTGGGCACACGACACCCGCGTGTCGTGGATCAACATGACCGTCAGGCCGTTTCACGACAAGGTCGCGAACGCGGAATTCCTCCTCATCGTGTTCGACGAGGTGGCCGGCCGGATGACCGAGGAGGATCAGGCCGAGACGAGCGGGCAGGACCCGGTTCTGGCGCAGCTCGAACAGGAACTGCAGCACAGTCGCGAGCAGCTCGCGACGATCATCGAGCAGTACGAAACGTCCGTCGAGGAGTTGAAGGCGTCGAACGAGGAGTTGCAGGCGATCAACGAAGAGCTGCGTTCCACGAGCGAGGAACTGGAAAGCAGCAAGGAGGAACTGCAATCGGTCAACGAGGAATTGACCACGGCCAACGCCGAAATGCAGGCAAGGATCGAAGACACCGCAAAGGCGAACGACGACCTCCACAACATCATCGCGTCGAGCGAGATCGCGACCGTGTTCGTCGACAAGGAAATCCGGGTCAAGCGGTTTACGCCCAACGCCACGGCGATTTTCAATCTGATCGATACGGACCTGGGCCGGTCGCTGTTTCATATCACCCACGCGCTGCGGTATCCGACGCTGGCCGACGATGTCCGGCAGTCGTTTCAGTCGCTGCGGCTGATCGAGCGCGAGATCGAGAGCGAGGCCGGCCGGTGGTATCTGATGCGGTTGCTGCCCTACCGCACGGCGGACGACCACATCGACGGCGCGGTGATCACGCTGATCGACATCACCGACCGGCATCACGCGGAAGAGGCGGCGCGGGCGGGCGAGCAGCGCCTGCGGCTGGTCGCGCAGTCCACCAAGGACTACGCGATCATCATCCAGGACGGCCACGGCGCGATCGTGAGCTGGAACGCCGGTGCGGAGCGCATCTTCGGCTATACGGAAGAAGAGATGATCGGCCAGGACGTGGAGCTGATCTACGAACCCAACGATCGACAGGCGCTCGTGCCGATGCGCGAGCGCGAAGTCGCGACTCGGGAAGGGCGCGCGGACGACGAACGCTGGCACCGGACCAAGGACGGGCGGCGGATTTTCTGCAGCGGCGTCGTCACGCCGATTTCCGATACGTCGTTCAACGGATTCGCGAAGATCGTGCGCGACATGACGTTGCGCAAGCAGAGCGACGACGCGAACCGCGAAGCGCTCGCGCGGGAGCAGGCGGCCCGCGAGCAGGCGCTCAGTTCGAACCAGCTGAAGGACGAGTTCATCGCCGTGCTGTCGCACGAGCTCAGGCATCCGCTCAACCTGATCGGCGTCAAGTCGGAAATGCTGCCGCGCCTGCCGGAAACGCGCGACATTCCCGCCGTGCGCGAAGCCGCGGACTCGATTCGGCAGGCCGTGCGTGCGCAGGCGCAGATCATCGACGACCTGCTCGATCTGTCGCGCATCCAGACCGGCAAGCTGGCGCTCGAGCTGAACCGGGTCGACCTGACGGCGATGTTGCGCAGCATCGCGGACACCTGCGAGCGCGACGTCCACGCACGCGGCCTGGTCCTCAAAACGGAGTTGCCGACGGAGCCGGCCATCGCGCTCGCCGATCCGGTGCGGTGCGAGCAGATTTTCTGGAATCTGATGTCCAACGCGCTCAAGTACACGCAATCGCATGGCGAGATCGTCGTGCGTCTCGCGCATGAAGGGCGGATGCTGCGGGTGGACGTCGTCGACGACGGGCAGGGGATCGACGGCGATACGCTTCCGCATGTCTTCGACATGTTCCGGCAAGCGCCGCGCGACAGGACCCGCGGCGGTCTGGGCATCGGGCTGGCGCTGGTTCGGCAACTCGTCGAAATGCATGGCGGCCGGATCGCCGCGGCGTCCGATGGCCCGGGAGCCGGCACCACGATGACGGTATGGCTGCCGGCCGCATCGGACGGGCGTGCCGTGTCCTCCAGCAACGGCGCGGCGGAGGGGAGTATCGCCGGCCTTCGCGTGCTGCTGGTCGAGGACGATCAGGAGACCGCGCTGTCGCTCACGACGCTGCTGGAGCTGGCGGGGGCAACGGTCACGGCCGCGAAGAGCGGGGCCGAGGCGCTGGAGCGGCTGCCGCAGACCCCCGTCGACGCCATCGTGTCCGACATCGGGCTGCCCGACATGGATGGCTACGAGTTGATTCGCCAGATCAAGGCCGATCCCCGCTGGGCCACGCTGCGGACCGTTGCGCTGACGGGCCGTAATCGCCAGGACGATGTTCGGGCCGCGGCGGAGGCCGGCTTCGACACCCATCTGTCCAAGCCGCTGGATTTCGGGATGTTGCTCGCGACGCTCGGCGATACGCGTTAGCCGGCCCGGTGACGACCCGCGCGTGCGTCGCGGGTCGTTCGCGCCGCGGCTTCCCGTCGGCGGCTTGCATCAACCGCGTCCGACCCGCATTGCGTGGTCTGCCACCGCGCGTGACGGAATTCCGGTTCGGGAACCCGATTTGCGGCTCTCTCCGCAAAGGGGGGCTATGGATCGTCGAGAGATCGTGGTAATTGCGTCGTCCCGAGGTGGTCTCCCGGTCCTCCGGACGTTGGTGGCGGGCATCGCCGCGGATTTTCCGGTGCCGATTTGCATCGTGCAGCACATTGGTCGACATCGGACGATTCTGCCAGAGCTGTTGTCGCGATGGGGCAGGCTGGATGCAAGCGAGGCGCTACATGGGGAACCGCCGCAGGCCGGCCGGATTTACGTGGCCCCGTCCGACAGGCACATGATCGTGCGCGGCGGCGGTCTCTGGCTGCTCGATACGGCCGCCGAGAACTTCACCCGGCCGGCCGCCGATCCGCTGTTCCGGTCTGCCGCACGCGAATATGGGGCCGGTGCGATCGGCGTGGTGCTCAGCGGCGATCTCGACGACGGCGCGGCCGGCCTCGCGGCGATTCGTGCCCGGGGCGGGTACGGTATCGTTCAGGACCCCGACGAATGCGAGGCGCCGTCGATGCCGCGCAGTGCGTTGGCCGCGGCGGGCGCCGATGCGGTCGCAAGGGCCGGAGAACTGCCGCAGGCCATTCATGCAGCGGTCTACGGCGCACGTGCGAAGGAGCAGCGAAAGATGGCAGACTTGCGCGACCTGGACCGTGAGAGCCGGATTGCCGAGGGGGCCTCGTCGATCCCGGGATTCTCGACGAAATCGGCACGCGTTCCGCACTCACGTGCCCCAGTTGCAACGGCGTGCTCTGGCGCATGCGCGACGATCGTCCGTTGCGATACCGATGCCATACCGGGCATGCGTTTTCCGCGCTTTCTCTCGACGACGCGGAAGCCCAGAAAGCGGAAGATGCGATATGGACGGCGATCCGCGCGGTTCACGAGCGCATGATCTTTGCGCGCGAGCGTCAGGAATGGGCGCGCCGGACCGGCAACGCCGAGGACGTCGCGATCGAACAGGCCCGCATCGACGAGAACCAGCGGCTCGCGGACGTGCTGCGCAATGCAGTCGGCACCGCGATGAACACGGGCGAACTCGAGTAAGCGCGGCGAGCCGCGGCATTCGCGCCGCCGGTTCTATCCGGGCACGAACACGCCCATTGCCGCGATCGCCATCGCGAGCGTCGCGATCCATCCACCCCACGCAAGCGCGCCGCTGACGGCGAACTCGCCCATGACCCGCTTGCTTCTCGCCATCAGCATCATCACGACCATGATCGGAACGGCGCTCACGCCGTTGATGACGGCGCTCCAGTAAAGCGCGCGGATCGGGTCGAAATGCATGAACGTGAACGCGATTCCGCCGACGATCGCCAATACGATCACCGCATAGAATTCCGGCGCGACGCCCCACTGCAGCGCGAGACTGTTGCGCCAGCGGAACGTACCCGCTGCCGCGTAGGCGGCCGAGCCCGCGAGCACCGGCAGCGCCAGCAGGCCGGTGCCGACGATGCCGAGCGCAAACAGCACGTACGCGAAGTGACCGGCAAGCGGCTCGAGCGCCCGCGCCGCATCCGCCGACGTCTTGACGTCGATGTGATGCGCGTTGAGCGTGGCGGCCGCCGTCAGCACGATGAAGAAGGCGATTACGTTCGAGACGCCCATGCCGAACCACGTGTCGAAGCTGATCCGGCGCAACTGGGCGGGCGCCTGGCGCGGCATGCGCCGCAGCGGCCGCGCGTCCGGCACGGCGCGCAATTCTTCGACTTCCTGGGACGCCTGCCAGAAAAACAGATACGGGCTGATGGTCGTGCCGAGCACGGCGACGAGCGTGGTCAGATACGCGGCGCTCAACTGCGCGTGGGGCTGCACGATCGCGCGACCGACCTCGGCCCAGCTGACCGGCACGATGAGGGCGACCGCGACGTAGGCGAGCAGCGTCAGCGCCGTCCATTTGAGCAATCGCGAATAGCGGTCGTACGGGACGAAAACCTGCAGCACGACCGACACGCCGCCGAGGCACGCGATGTAAAGCTGCTGCGGGCCGGGCAGCAACAAATTGACGGCCGCGCCCATGGCCGACAGGTCGGCCGCAATGTTGATCACGTTGGCCGTGATCAGCAGCACGACCGTCCCGTACAGCAGCCATGGCGGGTAGTGCTTGCGCATGTTGGACGCGAGACCCTTGCCCGTCACGCGGCCGATTCGCGCGCTGACCAACTGGATGGCCGTCATCAGCGGGTACGTGAGCAACAGCGACCACAGCAGTTCGAAGCCGAATTGCGCGCCCGCCTGCGAGTAGGTGCCGATGCCGGAAGGATCGTCGTCGGCGGCGCCGGTGATCAGGCCGGGGCCGAGACGCCGGACCCACGTGATCCCGTTCGGCGCCGGTTCCGTCGGCTCGGGCTGGAGAAAATCGTTGTCGTTCATGATGGCGGGCCTCCCGGGAGTGCAGCATGCGCAATCGCCGTGCCCGCTCGACGGGTGTCTCGCCCCGGGGCCTCGCGGGTATTACGGCCCGCCCGGTTTCGCCACGTCGCCCGCGTCGACGTTGATCGCGTGTTCCTTCGACACCAGCCGGGTTCCGGCCATGCTTGCGCCGCCGATGCGCAACTTCAGGCGCGCCGGTTCGCTGGCATCGAGTCCCGACACATAGTCGAGGCCATGCAGCCCCGCGCGATCATGGAACGGAATGAACCAGGAGGAGCAGAAGTCCGACGTGGGGACCGGGCAGCGGGCGTGGATGTCGAGCCGGCGGGCAGAGAACGGATAGTCGTCGAGATCGGTTGCGCCCACATCGAATCGCTCGAGAATGGTGACCGGCGTGACCGCGTAGCGGAGGTAGACGTGGTCGGCCCACGGCGTCTTGTCGAGCGACGCGAGGTCTTCCGTGGTGTACGCAACGATCGTGAGGCCGTTTCGGTCGCGGTGCTGGATTTCATATCGGCTGACATTCACCGGCTTGCAGCCGGCACATGCGATTGCCGCACCCAGCACGAAACCGATCAAGCGCATCCGCTCCTGCATGTCGTCCTCCCGGCGCCCTTCGACCTCGGTTTGCCTGCAATACGACGGCGCGCGACGTGCGTTACGTCGGGTTGGCCGCACCGTCGGCGGGCGAGGCCGTCGCGTGCATCGCCTGTTCGAGAAGGGCATGCGCGGCCTGCCACGCGCGGCCGGCCGCCGCGGAGTCGTTGAACGCCCGCGCGTCGACCGTGGCGCCGTCCAGCAGCATCATGAAGACGGTCGCCAGCCGGTTCGCGGTTTCGGGCGGCACGAGGGCCTCGATCAGTTCTGCGATCCATTCGACCATTTTGCGGCGATAGCGGATCGCGACATCCGAGATCGGCGCGTAAGCGGTGCCGAATTCGGCCAGCGCACGCTCGAACAGGCAGCCGGCAAATTCCGGTGTGCGGAACCACGCTTCATACCAGTCGAAGATGGTCTTGACGCGCTCGACCGGATCGACGACGTGCTGCAACTGCGCGTCGATGCTACCGACGATCAGGTCGTACCGCTGGACCAGCACTTCGCGGATGAGCTCGTCCTTGCTCGCAAAATGCCGGTACAGCGTCATTCGGGCGACACCGGAATCGTCGATGATCCAGTCCACGCCCACCGGGTGGAATCCGTGCCTCGAGAACAGTTCGGTCGCTTTGTCTACCACCAGCTGGCGTTTGTTGGCTCGCACGAACGGTTTCCTCCTCGATATTTCAGCAGCGTAGACCGATTATTCTAGCACCAGGCGACTCGTTGAGATTGACCTCCCGGGCCTGTTTGATGGCACTTCCGTGTCGGTAAACCGCGCTCGGCGAACCGGTTCTCAGGTCACCTTGACTATTGGATAGACCGATATGTATCATTTGAACTCAATGAGCAATGATCGATATTGCGTGGATTGAAGAGACGGAACGGTGGCTAGTGTCCCCCTTTCCGTCGTCTGCGGCAGCAGACCCTGCACAATGTTTCAAGCCGACAAGAGAACCTGAGAGAGCCTTGGCATGCGGGCCCGCGGACGATCTTCGCCGCGCAGCGCCTCGCATCAGCCGGGGGCATGCTCGCGGGCGAGTGCGCGAAGCAATACGGCGCCAATGAAACGTGAGGAAAATACCCATGTATCGCCGTTTACTCGCACCGGGGCTGCTGTTGCTGTTGGCCGCGTGCGCGCAGGATCCGTCGGTGACTGCCGGCACGGTACGGATCTGCGACGACACCGGTTGTTCCGATCGCCCTAAAGATCAGGTCTCCTATCAAAAAAGGGACGATGCGGAAGACCGGGACGATCCGCGCATCGCCGCGCTCAAGCAAACCGCGAAGACCCAGCCGAAGGCCGCCTACGACCTCGGCCTGCGCTATTTCCGCGGCGACGGCGTGCGCCAGGACAGCTACCAGGCGCTCAAGTGGATGCGCGAGGCGGCCGAACGCGGCGACCTGAACGCGCAGAAGGCGCTCGGCAGTTTCTACCTGTTCGGCCTCGAGGAAATGGGCTCGGATGCGCGCGAAGCGGAGAAGTGGCTGTCGATCGCGGCCGCTCGCGGCGACAAGGAATCGAAAAAGCTGCTCGATCTCGCGCGCAAGGCGAAGAAAGAGGACGAAGAAGACTGGAAATGGCGCACGCAATGGCGTGACACCTATTACGGCTACTGGTACTCGGGCTATCCGTACTACGGCGTCTGGCAGCAGACGTACTGGTACTACTGACCGGGCATCGGGCAACGGGGCAGCCGCGGGGAGACCACCATCGCGCGCCGCGCCGGGGGCTTATCGAAGTTCGCACGGACACATAAGCCGAACAACGACTCTAATCGATCGACAACGACAATGAAGACCAACCTTCTCCAACGTCTCACTCAAGGTGCGCTGGTGGCAGCGCTTGGCGCGTCCGTCGCGGGTTGCGGCGGCGTGGTGACGCCCGGCGGGCAGAACGCCGGCGTGACGGGCGCCGCGGCTGGCGGCGCGAGCGCCGGCGCCGATTCGCAACTGCAGCGCTGCACGTCGCCGCTCGGCACGATCGCGGTCGACGACGGCCGCAATGCCGACTGGTGGGGCCAGTTCGGCAGCGCCACCAAGGTGACGAGCATCGATCCGCTGCTGCGGCTGGCGGTGCAGCAGTCGAACTGCTTCGTGATCACGTCGATCGGCAACCAGAAGAGCGACGCACGCCTGTCGCGCATCACGCAGCTGCAGCGCAACTCGGGCGAATACCGCGCGGGCTCGAAGCAGCAGAAGGGCCAGCGCGTCGCGGCCGACTACTACATGGAGCCGCAGATCGTGATCAACGATTCGCCGATCGGCGGGATCGGCAGCATGATCGGCGGGCTGATCGGCAACAGCGCGGTGGCGGCGGTGGCGGGCCATCTGCAGACGAAGGCGTCGGTGGTGACGCTGACGCTGTTCGACGTGCGCTCGGCGGTGCAGATCGCGGCGTCGGAAGGCAGCTCGACGGCGACCAACTACGGCGCGGCGCTGGGCGGCTTCGGCGGCGGCGTGGGCGGCGCGCTGGCGGGCTTCTCGTCGACGCCGGAAGGCAAGGCGACGGTCGTCGCGTTCATCGATGCGTACAACAAGATGGTCGTCGCGCTGCGCAGCTACAAGGCGCAGGACGTCAAGGGCGGGCTGGGCCGCGGTGGCCAGCTGCAGGTCAACTGACGTTGCCGGGCCGGCGGGGGGCGCCGGCCGATGGCTGATTCCCGATGTCTGATTCGTGATTCGTGAGGGTCGGTGCGCGCGGCACGATGCGCGCGCACTGGCTGCGTTCGTTCGGTTCGTCCAGAGGGGGATCCCGATGAAAGCCGTTGCACTGATCGCATTGACCTGCCTCGCGCTGACCGCTTGCGGCGGCGGTGACGACAATTCCTCGCCTGCTTTATCAGGCGGATCGGGCACGAGCAACAACGGCGGCAGCGGCGGAACGCCGACCACGGGCACATCCGGCGGCAATCCGGGCTCGCCGACCGCGTCGAACGTCGAGTGCGATCCGGTTTACCAGCAGGGCGATACCGTGCAACTGCACATGTATACGCAAGTGAACTCGCAGAGCCCGTCGGTCGACAACGGCGTGTACACGCGGACTTACGCGTCGGCCACGTTCGACGGCGTGGCGCTCACGCAGCAGGCCGAAACCACGGCAGGCTCGCCGATCCAGACCAATCACTACTACCTCGTCGGCAATGGCGTACGCACGTACTACGGCGGCGAAGTCTACAGCGGCGGCACGCTCGCGTTGCGGGACGTGAACTCGCCGCCCTACGTCGAGACGATCGGGCTCGCGGGAAGCGAGACGGTGAACTACGTGGATACGCCCGTCGTTCCGTCAGGCGGCGCGCAAACGGCTGTCTCGATCCAGCGGACGTACGTCGCGCGCGAAACGGTCAGCCTCAGGAACGGCAAGGTGTTTGCGAACGCCTGCCATTATCAGACCACGGAGACTACCGCCAACCAGGCGGTGACGACCAAGACGAGCGCTGACGACTGGCTCGCGCCGGGCGTCGGCGTGGTCAAGTCCGTCGCCAACGTCGGCGGCACGCAGATCGTCACGCGCGAACTGGAAGCGGCGACGGTGGGCGGCAAGTCGTACTAGATATCGACGAAGATGCGCGCGGCGGATGGAGCAGTTGCGCCATCCCGTCGCGCCGCTCGCCCGACAACACGACACAGTGGCGGACATCGATATCCCGCTCGATCAGGACTGCGAACACACCGTACCCCGGCCCTTCAGATGGAACGCAGGAACGCGGCAGACACGCCCAACCGAAGATCCGACGAGAGATTGCGCGACCGTGCGATTTCCTTCGTGAGCTGCATGACCGTGCGGCACGCCAGCGTCAGTTCGCCGTGAGGCGACATGGCGAGCGCAATGAAGCGCGGCACGGACGGATCGACCACCATCGACGCCTGCAACCGGCATTCCCGTTCCAGATTGGCGATCGCGTAAGGGCCTAGCAACGCATGGATGCCGCCGTCGGCGACGATGTGCCCCTGCAGGCTCAGTGAATCCGCTTCCGCCGCGAAATTGAGCGACACCTGATGTTCGCCCGCGATTTGTTCGAGCCGCTCGCGCCAGCTGTTGGGGCGGCAGAAAGAGACCAGCGGAATGCCATCGAGCCTGGAAAACGCGATCGTCGGCTGACTGGTCAAAGGATCGCCTTCCGCCCCACGAGGTAAGTCGCGGCCTCGACCAGATATTCGTCGCCGTTTCTCGGCGTCGGACTGTTCCGAAACAGGATGGCGAGATCGACGCTGCCGTTCTCGAGCCAGGTTTCCAGCAGCGCCCCTTGACCCTCGCGCACCTGTAACTGCACCAGCGGGTAACGCTCTCGAAGCTGGTGGTAAAGGGTGCTGACGAGGGGATGAGCGGTGGAGGGCAGGATTCCGAGCCTGACCACGCCGATCGGCTCGCCCGCCGTGCTGCGGATGTCGTTGGACAACTGCTCCGTGCTGGCCAGCCAGGTCCTCACGCGCGGCGCGATACGCGCGCCCAGCTCGGTCAATACCACGCCGCGGCCTGTCCGTTGAAACAGACGGCCGCCGCAATACTGCTCGAGCTCGACGATCTGCCGGCTGATGTGGGGCTGGCTGGTTCCGTAAGCAATGGCCGTCTTGCTCAGGCTCCCGAGTTCCGCCGCGTCGATGAATAGCTTCCAGGCCGCATAGTCCACCGCGAAGCCTCCCCCCAAGATATGTCAAATCAGTATAGCTGAAATGTGTACTCTGGCTGTTCTCGCATGGGTCGCGCGTCCCTACACTGCAACGCATGCACCGTTGTTCCGGCGCGATGCGCAACGGGCAGCGGGCTCTCCTCTTGGAAAGAGGAGCGGAAAAGCTCACATTTGGAGACGTCATGAAAGCGATCGATCTGCGCGGTTTGGTCCCGGCACCCGTTACCCCTTTCACCCGCGAGGGCGCGGTGGACCATGCCGCCATTCAACGGCTGGGCGCGTGGCTGGGCGGCATCGAAGGCGTCAAAGGTCTGACGGTGCTCGGGCACGCAGGCGAAGGCACGTTCCTCTCGCAGAAAGAACAGGCTCAAGTCATCGAAAGCTTCGTGAAGTCCGTCGACGGCAAGATTCCGGTCATCGCCGGTATCACGCTCGAAGGCACGGACGTGGCGGTGGAAGAGGCGAAGCGCGCGGTGGAGGCCGGCGCGTCGGCCGGTCTGGTGTATCCGTCGCACGGCTGGCTGCGCTTCGGCTATCAGAAAGGCGCGCCGCAGGATCGCTACCGCGCGATCCACGAGGGCAGCGGCCTGCCGCTCATCCTGTTCCAGTACCCGGACGCCACCAAGGCGACCTACAACCTCGAAACACAGCTGGAAATCGCCGCGCAACCGGGCGTCTTCGCGATGAAAAACGGCGTACGCAACATGCGTCGCTGGGACGTCGAGATTCCGATCATCCGACGCGAGCGTCCGGAACTGCAAATCCTGACGTGCCACGACGAGTATCTGCTTCACACGATGTTCGACGTCGACGGCGCGCTCGTCGGCTACGGCGGCCTGGCTCCCGAACCGCTCATCGAACTGATCAGGGCAGGCAAGGCGAAAGACTACCCGGCCGCCCGCGCGATTCACGATCGCCTGCTGCCGGTGACGCGCAACGTGTATCACCGCGGGTCGCACATGGAAGGCACCGTCGCGCTCAAGCATGGCCTGGTGGCCCGCGGCATCCTCGAACACGCTACCGTGCGCTCGCCGTTGCTGCCGCTCGCGCAAGGCGCGGACGTTGAAATCGCGGACGCGCTTCGTTCGGCCGGCCTCGTCGACTGACTCCCGCGCGGTACGTCCATAGCCGGATGCCGACGGCGCAGCGCCGCCCGCTGTGCCGTTGGCATCGAGCAGTCGGGGCGGCGCGCAAACCTCGTGGCGCGCGCCGCCGCCGACAGGCTCGGCAAACGATAAAAAAACGCGCCGATGTCGCGGCAAGCCATAAAAAACGCGACCGGCGCTGCAAAACAAGAAGCAAGCCGAAGGTCCATAAAATGCAGCTTTTCAGGAGACAGCATGAACACCCCTTCGACCGCCTGCGGCGTCGACCTTGGTCGATCCGCGAGCGAAACGCGTCCCATGAGCGAGCAACTGCGGGCGGCGAACCTGTTGTTCCGCATCGAGAACGTGCCGTTCTGCAAGTGGCACACTCGGGCACGGATCGTCATGGGCAGCGCGACCCTCTTCGATGCATTCGACGCACTTTCGCTGGCTTTCGTGCTGCCCGTCCTGGTGGGGCTGTGGCATCTTTCTCCCGGTCAGATCGGCGTGCTGATCGCTGCCGGCTATCTGGGCCAGGTCGTCGGCGCGTTGGTGTTCGGCTGGCTGGCCGAGCGCCTGGGGCGAGTGCCGAGCGCCACCGTCGCGGTGGGCGTCATGTCGGCGATGAGCGTCGTATGCGCGTTCACCGGCAGCTTTCACATGCTGTTTCTGATGCGCTTCCTGCAAGGCATCGGCGTGGGCGGAGAAGTGCCCGTGGCCGCCACGTACATCAACGAGCTGTCTCAGGCGCACGGCCGCGGGCGTTTCTTCATCCTGTACGAACTCATTTTCCCGTTGGGCCTGCTCGCGGCCGCGCAGCTCGGTGCGTTCGTCGTCCCGCGCTTCGGCTGGGAAACTATGTTCCTGATCGGCGGGATTCCGGGCATGGTCGTCGCGATCCTGATCGCACGTCTTCCGGAGTCGCCGCGCTGGCTCGTTGCACGCGGGCGTCTCGATAAGGCCGAACGGATCATCGAGCGGCTGGAAGCCAGCACGACGAAGCGCAACCTCGACATACAAGTCCAAAGGGCCGAGGTGGACGCGCGCGTGGCGAGCCTTCTGGTCGGACGACAGTCGAAGCGGAAGGGAACCTGGAAGGAACTCTTCTCGCCGTTCTACCGAGGCCGCACCGTCGTCGTGTGGCTGCTTTGGGCAAGCGCTTATTTCGTGGCCAATGGCATCAACAACTGGCTGCCGAGCCTCTACAGGACGGTCTACCATCTGCCGCTGCAGACGTCGCTTCAGATGGCATCCATCTCGAACGTCCTGAGTACGTGCGGGGTGCTTGCCTGTGCGCTGCTGATCGATCGGGTCGGGCGCCGCCGGTGGGCAATGGCCTGCTTCATCATCAGCGCGGCCCTGCTTGCCGTACTCGGCATTCATGGCGCCGGCAGCGCGTGGTCCGTGATGTTGCTCGGATCGTCGGCGTACGCGGTGATGGCAACGACCACGGTCCTTCTGTACCTGTACACCCCTGAGATCTACCCCACCCGGATGCGCGCCATCGGCACCGGTCTCGCGACCTCCTGGCTGCGCGCGGCGTCTGCTGCCGCGCCGGCGATCGTCGGCGTCGTATTGACCGGGAAAGGCATCGCCGCGGTATTCGTCATGTTTGCCGCGGTCAGTGCGGTGGGTTTCTTCGTCGCCGCGCGAATGGTGGAGACGACCAATCGTTCGCTCGAGGAAATTTCCCCGTAGCCACTCGCATGCCTGACGGCGCCTTCCCCTGAGAAGCCTCGCGGGAAGGCGTTTCCTCGCTCGTCACGCCAGCGACTTCGGCGACGTGCTCGAAACAATGGCCGCCATTCCCGCTATTCAATCAGCACTACAGATGGATGGTCACGGAAAAAGCCGCTCACAAAAATATGAATGGAGACAATCGAAATGAAAAAGACACGACAGGTCGTGGTGCGCGTTGCCGCTCGGCGCGTTGTCGGTACGCTCGGCGTGACGGCGATATTCAGCGCCGGTCTGGTATTGAATTCCGTCGGGGCATACGCGGATAGCGGCTCCCAGGTCCAGCTTTATGGCCTCATCGGCACCTACGTCGGCAGTATCAAACGCAGCGACACGCCGCAGTCCGCGGTACAGATGGGGAGCGGCGGGCTGACCACGTCGTTCTGGGGAATCCGCGGCAAGGAAGACCTTGGCGGCGGCGTCGGCGCCATTTTCGTTCTCGAAAGCTTCTTTCAACCCGCGAACGGCGCGCTCGGGCGCAGTACGGCGGACCCGTTCTGGTCGCGCAACGCGTACGTGGGCTTTCAAGGCGACTTCGGGCAGGTGACCTTCGGGCGACAAAGAAACCCGGCCTATACGGCTGAATCCCTCGTCAATCCGTTCGGATCCTCGACCGTCTTCTCTCCGCTCGTCCTGCAGACGTTCGTGACCAACTATGGCGGGACGATCATCGGCGATACGGTGTGGAACAACACCGTCAAGTACACGACGCCGGACTTCAAGGGGTTCGCCGCCACCGTCATCTACGGTCTTGGCGGCGTGGCGGGTTCGCCGGGCGTCGGTAATCTCGGCGTTCACCTGAACTATCAAGGGCATGGCCTCACGGCCGTGTTGTCCGGCCAGCGCGTGCGGTATACCGCGGCAGGGCCGGTCGGCGCGCAGTACGCCTATCTGGCCGGCGCGGCATACGACTTCAAGCTCGTCACGCTCTACGGCGCGTGGGCGATGACGAGCGACGCGAGTACGCCGACCGGCAGCCACACCTACGAAGCCGGCTTGTCGATCCCGTTGTCACCGGCCGATTTCCTGCTCGCGGAGTGGGCGCGCACGAAGCGGTCCGGCGCTACCCCGGCGGCCGGCAGCCTGCGGAATACCGCGTCCGTCGGCTACAACCACCTGCTGTCGAAACGGACGGACCTCTACGCGGTTTACGCTTACGACAAGCTGAGCGCTCACCCCACCGGCAACACGTTTGCGGTGGGCATTCGCCACACGTTCTGATTCCCGCCCGCATCCCCTCCAACGCCTCGCAGCGCCAAATCCTTCCCTGAACGGGAGGTCGCGTTTATGATCCGCCATGCAAGCGGTGGTCGCTGGAATCGTCTGGTTGGTCGCACAACCATTCCGTTCCTTCGGCACCGCTTTCCTTTTGTGCTTAACCTTCACACGAATTCACGAAGATCCCATGCAACGCGTGGTCTCGTCGTCGCCGAATCGAAAGCGATCTGTAAACAACAATGCTGCCGACCAGTTATAACGCGTTGCTCGTTCTTCTTTCGCTGCTGATTGCCATATTGGCGTCCTACACCGTGCTGGACATGGCTGGGCGCATCAAGAGCGCTCAGGGGCATGCCGCACGGTGGTGGCTGGTCGGCGGGGCTTGCGTGATGGGCACGGGCATCTGGTCGATGCATTTCGTCGGCATGCTCGCTTTCGCGTTGCCGATTCCACTCGGATACGATCCGGCCATTACCTTGCTGTCGTTGCTGATCGCGATCGTCTGCTCCACGGGCGCACTGTGGCTCGTCTGCCGGGACACGCTGAAGTGGCGCCGGCTGTGCGGCGGGGCCATGTTGATGGGGGCCGGCGTAGCGGGCATGCATTACACGGGCATGGCGTCGATGCGCATGTCGCCCGGCATCGGCTACGACCCGTTGCTCGTTTGCCTGTCGGTCGCGATTGCCGTGGTCGCATCGGGCGCCGTGCTGTGGATCGTATTCATCCGGCGTGCCAACTCGTCGCGCGTGCGCCTGCTCAACCTGGGATCGGCCGTCCTGATGGGCGCCGCCATCGCCGGCATGCACTATACCGGGATGGCCGCCGCCCGCTTCCCGCTGGGCAGCATCTGCGGGGCAGCCGGCTCGCGCATGGACGCCGGCTGGCTGGCACTGGTCATCATCGTCGCCACGTTGGCCATACTCGCCATTGCGTTGATCGTCTCCATCCTCGACCTGCGTCTGGAGGCCCGCACGGCGGTACTGGCCACGTCACTGGCCGCAGCCAACCAGGAATTGACGTATCTGGCGCTGCACGACAACCTCACCAAGCTCCCCAATCGCGTGCTGCTCGAAGACCGGATCGATCAGGCGATTCAGGGTGCCGACCGCGAGCACGGAAGCTTCGCGCTGATGTTCATGGACCTCGATGGATTCAAGGCGGTCAACGATGCCTATGGTCATCACGTCGGCGATCTGTTGCTGGTCGACGTGGCGCGGCGCATCGGCGCGAACCTGCGTTCGCAGGACACGATTGCCCGCCTGGGGGGCGACGAATTCGTGCTGGCCGTGGCGGTGGACGAGCCCGCGGACGCGGCCGACGTGGCGGACAAGATATTGGCGGTGATCCGGAAACCGTTCCGCGTGTCCGAACACGAATTGCGCGTGTCGGCCAGTATCGGCATTGCGCTCTATCCCGGCAACGGTAGCGATTTCCGCGACCTGATGACCAATGCCGATGCAGCGATGTATCACGCCAAGGCACTCGGCCGGAACGCGTACTGTTTCTTCGAGGCATCGATGAACGCGAATGTCCGCGAGCACCTGAAAATCGTGCAGGAGCTCCGTTTGGCGCTGGAGCGGCGTGAACTGGTCCTGCACTACCAGCCGAAGTTCGACGTCCCGCACGGACCGATCATCGGCGTCGAGGCGCTGTTGCGATGGATGCACCCGACGCGCGGTCTCATTTCACCCGATCAGTTCATCCCGATTGCGGAAAAGACCGGCTTGATCGTGCCGATCGGCGAGTGGGTGCTGGACGAGGCCTGTCGGCAGATGCGCGTGTGGTGCGATGCAGGTCGAACCGACTGGACGATGGCCGTCAACCTGTCGCCGCTGCAATTCGGTCACGCGAGCCTGATCCGGGTCGTGGAGGCCACCTTGCAGCGGCACGCGCTGGAGCCGCACTGCCTGACGCTGGAGATCACGGAATCGACCGCGATGCGCGATGCGGACGCCAGCTTGAGAATCCTGCAGCAGCTTCACGACATGGGCGTGCGCATTTCCATCGACGACTTCGGAACGGGTTATTCAAGCTTGCTGTATCTCAAACGCTTGCCGGCCAGCGAGCTCAAGATCGACCGCGGCTTCATTCGCGATCTCGAACACGATACCGAAGACGCCGCGATCATTTCGGCGATCGTCGCCCTCGGCCGGGCACTGGACCTGAAGATCGTCGCGGAGGGCGTTGAAACGACGGCCCAGCAGCAGTTCCTGACCCAACTCGGCTGCAACTCGCTGCAGGGCTTCCTGCTCGGGCGCCCGATGCCGGCGGATCACTTCGTCGAAATGACCGCGCACGGCAACGGGATCAACACCATTTGAGCGTTTTCCGCTCCCGGCGTGGCGGTAGCGCATGCAGGCACCCGTGTGCCGGGCGCGTCGGCAAGTTCCGTTTCGATGAAGGCCGACGAATGAACGATTCGGAATCGGTCGCCGAGGCCCGCACGGACGCGCCGTTACGCCACAGCCGGAAAATCGAGCGTCGTATCGTTCACGCGATTGACGAGGTTCGTGAACGTGATCGATGCGATGGCGAGACTGATCTCGATGAGCTGGCGTTCCGTATAGCCCGCTGCGCGCACCGCATCGACGACCGCAACGGGAACCGTGCCGTGCGTGCCGACGAGCGTACGGACATACGCGACCAGCGCGTCCCGCGCGGCGTCGCCGGTTGTCGCGCCTGCGCGCACCTGCTTCATCTGATCACTCGTCAGGCCTGCCAGCTTGCCCATCAGCGTGTGAGCGGCCACGCAGTAATCACATCCCGCGTATTCGCTGACCGTCAGCTTGATCACCTCGATATCGGCCTTG
Organism: Burkholderia cenocepacia; assembly: GCF_014211915.1. Taxonomy (NCBI): domain Bacteria; kingdom Pseudomonadati; phylum Pseudomonadota; class Betaproteobacteria; order Burkholderiales; family Burkholderiaceae; genus Burkholderia; species Burkholderia cenocepacia. Next base: position 719,975 of record NZ_CP060041.1, read on the forward strand.
CCGAGTGTGCTTGCCGCGACCGCCGCATCGAATGCCAGCGCCGCGCCGAGCGCTTCGGGGCTTTGCGTGCCGATGGTTGCGTAGGCGTTGGGCACCTTGCCGACAGCCTTCTTGATTTTCGCGAACACTTCAGCGGTCGCGCCGGTTGCCTCTTCAGGGTGAATGGTGGTGAGACGGGACATGATCGACTCCTTGCTTCATGGTTGAACGGTTAGCCATGTCGTATGGCATGGGAGTCAGTGTAGGGATGCGCGGCGGTTTCTTTAATGCCATACTGCCGCAACTCCATGCTCAAACGTCTCATATGGAAATGCTCGACCGATTGCTGTCGATGATGCCGGTCACCGGGCGACTTGACGTGCGGTGCCACTTCGGTGCGCCGTGGCGCATCGACCATCCCGAGTCGAGCGAGTGGGAACTCCCTTATCACATACTGTTGCGCGGCGAGGCTGTCGTCGAGTGCGAGACGCACGGAGAAGACGAGCCGACGCTCCGGATGAAGGCCGGCGACATCGTGGTGTTTCCCTCCGGCAGTGCCCATCGGCTGCACGACGGCAGCGGCGACGCGCCGCGCGCGGCGCGCGAGCGGCACAGCAACGGCCTGACCGTTGCGACGAACGGCAGCGCCGACGCGAGCACCGATGTGCTGTGCGGGCGCTTCGTGCTGCCGGCTGTCCCGCAGCAGTTGCTGCGCGACCATCTGCCTCGACGTCTGCTCGTGAGCAGCGTGACCGCGGGCGATGGACCGACGCGCGACGCCGCGTTTGCAGCCACGCGGCTGGCGCGGGTCATCGAATTGATGAGGGAGGAAGCGCTGGAGCAACGCGCCGGCAGTGCCGCGGTCGTGGATCATCTGTCCGGCGCGCTGTTCGCGTTGACCCTGCGCAGTGCGTCCGAGGCGGACCACGCGCCGCGCGGGCTGCTTGCGCTGGCACAACGTCATCGGCTGCAGCCGGCTCTCGCGGCCATGTTCGACGAGCCAGAAAAGCCTTGGACACTCGCACAGCTGGCCGAGCGGTGCCACATGTCGCGCGCGACGTTCGCCCGCCATTTCGACGAGGCGATCAGCCGCTCGGCAACCGATGTCCTGACGGAAATCCGCATGGCACTTGCCGGGCGCAAGCTGGCGCAAACGACGATGTCCGTCGCGGAGATCGGCGAATCGGTCGGATATCGATCCGAGGCCGCGTTCCAACGGGTGTTCAAACGGCAGGTAGGCATGACGCCGGCGAAGTGGCGCATGCGATCGTCGAGAACCGCGGGGCCGGACGCGCATTCATCCTGACGCACGATGCTTGCGCGGCGTTCGCCTGCCGGTTCCGTCCGGGATCGACGTTCGCACGATCGCCTGCCTGCGGATCGGATTCGCGATGCTGTCGAATTCATCGCGGCCGGCCCACGACCGCGCAGCCGTCGACGATGCATGGTGCATGCACGGAAACGATCGTCGCGCACCGACCTCGCACGCGGAACGGATTCGAAATTTTGCTATGCTGGCCGCCGCCATGCGGCGACATGGATGCGCGCGATGCGCGTGCGGACAGGTTCACTTCACCCGGATATCTTTCATACATGGACAGGCTCCAGGCCATGACCACCTTCGTCACGGTGGTCGAGACGGAAGGGTTCGCATCGGCGGCGCGCAAGCTGAACGTATCGCCGTCGGTGATCAGCCGCGTGATGACGGAACTCGAGGAATATCTGGGCGTGCGGCTTCTGACGCGGACGACGCGCGTGGTCCGCATCACCGATGCGGGCGCGTCGTTTTACGAAGACTGCCGGCGAATTCTGGCGGACATCGACGCGGCGGAGCTTTCCGCCACCGGCACCGGCAATACGCCACGCGGCCAGCTCACCGTCACGGCGCCCGTGCTGTTCGGCAAGAGCTATGTGACACCGATCGCGCTCGAGTATCTGGAGCATCATCCTTTCGTCAATCTCAACTGCTGGTTTCTGGACCGCGTCGTGAATCTCGTCGATGAAGGTGCCGACGTTGCAGTGCGTATCGGCGAACTTCCGAACTCGTCGCTGCAGGCGATCCCGGTCGGCAAGGTACGCCGCGTGCTGTGCGCTTCTCCCGCTTATCTACGTGCGCACGGCACGCCGCGGCATCCGGACGATCTCGCGGCTCATGTCACGATTCAGGCGACGGGCATCACGCCGGCGCCGGAATGGCGCTTCCGTGCGCGGGACAGGACGCTCACCGTCCCTATCCAGCCACGCCTGCTGACCACGACGAACGATTCCGCGATCGCCGCGGCGACGGCCGGCCTCGGAATCGTGCGCCTGCTGTCATATCAGGTGGTCGACGAGCTCGCGCAAGGCACGCTGTGCGTGCTGCTGGCCGAGCACGAACTTGCTCCGCTTCCGGTTCATGTCGTGCATCGGGAGGGCCGGCACGCGAACCGGAAAGCGCGCGCCTTCATCGATCTCTGCGTCGAAAGGCTGAGAGCCAAAGCGCCGCTGTGGTCTGCCTAGCTGACACCGGCGAGTCGGCACGGCGCGCGCGCGGCCGTTCTGGTGGCAACGCATGCACGTTCCGTATGTAACGGACCCTACAGGCCGAGATCGCTCAGGCCGGGATGATCGTCGGGCCTGCGCCCGAGCGGCCAGAAGAACTTCCGGTCGGCCTCGGCGATCGGCAGATCGTTGATGCACGCATGGCGGTGATGCATGAGGCCATCGTCACCGAATTCCCAGTTCTCGTTGCCGTATGAGCGATACCAGTTCTGCGTGTCGTCGTGCGACGAGGGTTCAGAATTACACGTCGAGCAGCAGACGGTCGCCTCCGCCCGATTCGCGATGCGCGGGCACCGCGCAGCAGATCAGCGCTTCGTCGTCCGATACCTTGAATTCCGGCGCGACCGGATACGTCACCGCGCCTTCGACGATCCGGGTGCGGCAGGTACCGCAACTGCCTCCGCGGCACCCGTATTCGGGCGTCAGGCCGCGCGCCTCGGCCAGCTCCAGCAGCGAGCCGCTGCCCGGCTGCCAGCGCGCTTCCTTGCCCGACTTGACGAACGCGACGGGTGTCGGCGTATCCGCCGGCGCGCGCAGTGGGGCACTTGCGCCCGAATCGGCTCGACGCTTGAGCCCGGAAGGGCCGAACGGCTCCGCGTGGATCCGGTGGTCCGCCACGTTCAGGTCGCGGAGCTCGTCATAGACCGCCTGCATGAAGCCCGACGGTCCGCACAGATAGAAGTCGTAGTCGTCGAACGGCAGCGTGGCGCGCAGCAGGTTCGCATCGATGCGGCCCGCGACGTCGAACTCGTCGCCTTCCCGCGCGCCGGTCGCGTCCGACAGGACGCGCACCACGTTCACGGCGCCGTTCGCCGCCGATGCGAGCTGGCCGATCTCGTCGCTGAACGCGCGCTCCTTCACGGAGCGTGCGGCGTGAAAGAACCAGGTCTTGCGCGTGCCGCGCTTGCGCGCGCCTTCGTAGACGATGTGACGCAACATCGCCAGCATCGGCGTCACCCCGACCCCTGCCGCCAGCAACACGGCAGGACGGCGCTCGAGCGCATCGATCGTGAATTGCCCCGCGGGCGCTCGGACGTCGATGTTGTCACCGACCTGCACCACGTCATGCAGATGCGACGACACGCGGCCTTCGCGCTTTACACTGATGCGATACACACCGTCCGACGGCGCGCTCGACAACGTATAGGTCCGAATGAGCGGATCGCCGTCTTCCGACGGGTTCACGCGAATCGGCACGTGCTGGCCCGCCAGGTGCGGTACCAAGCCGGCACCGTCCGCGGGGTCGAGCTGGAACGAGCGGATCAGCGTGCTCTCGTCGGTGATTTTTGCGACCCTGAACGGACGCCACGCCCGCGCCAGTTCGGCGGCGCTCAGGCGGCTCGCGGCCTCGTCCCAGCTCCCCGTCATCAGCGAGTTGGGCGACCAGCCTTCCGCGCGGAACGTCCAGCGCAACGGCAGTGCGCCGGCGCGAAAAACCACGCGGCGCGGCTTGAAGCGCCACAGTCGCTCCGCGCCCTGAAAGGCGGCGATCTCGGGCGAATCGAGGTCGACTTCGGCTTCACCGGTCATCTGCAATACGTCGCCGGTTTCGAAGTCGGCGAACACGATGCCCGCGCGCGGATTGACCCGAAAATTGCCGAGTGTCGCGAAGAACAGGTTGCCGGCGAAATCCGGGATCGTCAGCACGCCGTCGTCGCCGATGCGCACGAACCCCGCCTTGCCGCCGCGATGCGAAACGTCGACCTGACGCTCGGCGCCGTCGCCGACGTAGGACGCGACGAACAGCGTGTCGGCAGCCGCGATGATCGCGCGGGCGCGATCGTCGAGCCGATCGCTTTGCTCCGGTGCGATCGCGGAGAACGTATCGGGTTCGCGTACGAAGGCGAAATCGCGCAACTGGATGTATTGCGGGCAGTTGCCGAAGCTCTGCACGACGTCGAGATCGAATGCGTGCGTCTCGCCGCGACGGATCACGCCGTTCAGGCGATTGCGACGCCGCGTATGCAGTTCGATGCCGAGCAGGCCGATCGCCGCGCCGTCGTGCGTGCCGCTGGCAGCCGGATCGTGCGGATCGAATACGGTGTCGATGCGCAGGCGCTTGTCGTTCGGCGACTGCATGAAGCCGGGGCGGCCGAATGCGAACGTCGCCCATACATCGCCGTCGTCGGCCACCGCACCGACGACGACAAAGGGCAACTGCGCGAAGAACGCCCGATGTTGGTCGGGCATGTGGTTCCTGACGAAGCGTCGTCCCACGCTGTCCATCTTCTGCATGACGCCCGTCTTTTCCTGCAGCTCGAGTTCGCCCCGATGCCACGGCGAGCTTGCTTCATTCGATATCGTGCTCACGATGTGTCTCCCGGACAGAATCTGCACAATGACGCGCACGGCGCCCCTTGACGCGCCGGTGTCGCCCGCCGGCACCGCGCGGGCAACGGGCCGGCCTCGCTCACGCAGCCGCCGCGAGCCCGACCGGCGTCTTCACGAACTCGACGAAACCCGGCAACGCCTCGATGCGGCGCAGCCACGTCGCGACGTTCGAATAGCCCGACAGGTCCACATTGCCTTCGGGTGCGCGGGCAACGTAGCCATACAACGCGACGTCGGCGATGGTGGGCTTCGACCCGACGATGAAGTCGCGCCCCGCGAGTTCGGCGTCGATGAGCGCGAGGATGCGATGCGCGCGGGCGATCACTTCGTCGGCGTCGAACTTCGCACCGAAGACCGTGATGAGCCGAGCGGCGGCCGGGCCGAATGCGATCTCGCCGGCCGCGACGGACAACCAGCGCTGCACGGCGGCTTCCTGCACCGGCGATTGCGGGAGGAAGTCGCTGTTGCCCGACGTGCGGGCGAGATACACGAGAATGGCATTCGAATCGGCAATCACGGTTTCCCCGTCGACCAGCACCGGCACCTGACCGAAGCGGTTCAGCGCCAGAAATTCAGGCGACTTGTGCGCGCCGGCGGCCAGGTCGACTTCAATCAGTTCGTGTTCGATGCCGAGCAGCGAGATGAGCAGGCGTGCGCGGTGCGAATGACCGGAAAGCGGGTGAACGTAGAGCTTCATGACGGTTTCCTTTTGGGCGGGGTGCGATGAGCAGGTCTCATCGCTTGCGGCAAGTGTAGAAACTCGACGGTTGCGACAGAATCCCCGCCGCGGAGAATGGATCGTTCTCGTTTCGAGAATAGTCGGACGAAAGCTGAGGTTGCACCGCCGGCGCGTTGCCGGCCGGCGCGCTTGCGGCCGCCTCGAGGAACGCGTCGACGGCTGCACGGCACATGACCGGTGTGTCCGCACCGGGGCAAGGTGGCACGCGGCATCTGGCGGCCGCCTTTCGGCGTCGATCGAGTATTCGTGCGGGGACGCGCGGAATCGAGCGTGAGGGGGGCGGAGCGGGAAGCCTTGCGGACATTGGCTTACATCAGGAGCACGATCCAAAATTAAACGAAATGTGATCACTCTCCGCCGCAAAATTTTGCACAATGACGGCAGCGCGGCCTTCCGCCGCGATTCGACCCGGGCCGATCGCCCGTCGACCGCCATTATCGAACCCCGCTCCGACGCGCCGCCATCCACCGCCATGGACCAACCGAAACGCATCCTGATCGTCGAGGACGACGCCGACATCGCCGACGTGCTGAGCCTGCACCTGCGCGACGAGCGCTACGAGGTCGTGCACAGCGCGGACGGCGCCGAAGGGTTGCGCCTGCTCGAACAGGGCAACTGGGACGCGCTGATCCTCGACCTGATGCTGCCGGGCGTCGACGGCCTCGAGATCTGCCGACGGGCCCGGGCGATGACGCGCTATACGCCGATCATCATCACGAGCGCGCGGTCGAGCGAGGTGCATCGCATCCTCGGCCTCGAACTCGGCGCCGACGACTACCTCGCGAAACCGTTCTCGGTGCTCGAACTCGTCGCGCGCGTGAAGGCGCTGCTGCGGCGCGTCGATGCGCTCGCACGCGATTCGCGGATCGACGCGGGCACGCTCGACGTCGCGGGGCTGGCGATCGACCCGATCGCACGCGAGGCGAGCGTCGACGGCGCGCGCCTCGACCTCACGCCGCGCGAATTCGACCTGCTGTATTTCTTCGCGCGGCACCCGGGCAAGGTGTTCTCGCGGATGGACCTGCTCAATGCGGTGTGGGGCTATCAGCACGAAGGCTACGAACATACGGTCAACACCCACATCAACCGGTTGCGCGCGAAGATCGAGGCCGATCCGGCCGAGCCGGTGCGCATCCTCACCGTGTGGGGGCGCGGCTACAAGCTCGCCGCGCCGGGCCAGCGGGACGCGTGATGAAACTCACGCTCACCCGGCGGCTGTCGCTCGTGTTCTCGATCCTGCTGATCGCGTGCTCGGGCGCGTCGGCATGGCTGCAGATCCGTGCGAACGACATGCGCGAGAAGGAGGTCGTGCAGGCGCTGTCGCGCGACCTGGCCACGAACATCGCCAACAGCGCGCCGCTGATGGACGCGAACGGGCTGCGCCCCGACGCAGTGCGCACGCTGTTCGGCCAGTTGATGGGCGTGAACCCGAGCGTCGAGGTGTACCTGCTCGACAACGCGGGGCGCATCAAGGGCGACGATGCGCCGCCGGGCCACGTGAAGCGCGACCGCGTCGATCTCGCGCCCGTGCAGCGTTTCATCGCGGGCCAGCCGCTGCCGATCCTCGGCGACGATCCGCGCAGCCCGGACGCGCGCAAGGTGTTCAGCGCCGCGCCGCTGCAGCGCGCGGGGCAGCCGCCGTCGGGCTACATCTACGTGGTGCTGCTCGGCGAGGCGCATGACCGGCTCGCCGCGCGCGTCGACGCCGGCAACGTGCTGCGCACGACGCTGTGGTCGATGGCGATCGTCGCGCTGCTCGGCCTGCTCGCGGGCCTCGTCGCATTCAGTTTCATCACGCGCCCGCTGCGCCAGCTGACGGCCGCGATGCGCGCCTTCGACGCGAACGATGCGCCTGGCGCGCCGGGTACGCCCGACACGCCGCCGCCGCCGGTGCTGCGCTTGCCGCCGGGCCAGCGCGGCGACGACATCGCGGTGCTCGAATCCGCGTTCGCGCAGATGGCCGACCGGATCGGCGATCAGTGGCGCGCGCTGACGCGCCAGGACCAGCAGCGGCGCGAACTGATCACGAACATTTCCCATGACCTGCGTACGCCGCTCACGTCGCTGCACGGTTATCTGGAGACGCTGTCGCTGAAAGCCGACACGCTGCCCGAGCCCGAACGGCGGCGCTACCTGTCGATCGCGCTCGCGCAGAGCGCGAAGGTCGGACGGCTCGCGCAGGCGCTGTTCGAGCTCGCGCGGCTCGAATCGGGCGGCGCGCAGGCCGAGCGCGAGCCGTTCTCGCTCGTCGATCTCGTGCAGGACGTGTTCCAGAAATTCGAGCTGGCCGCGCAATCGCGCGGCGTCGCGCTGCATGCGCGGATTCCGCCGCGCGTGCCGGTGGTGTCGGCCGATCTCGGGATGATCGAGCGCGTGCTGACCAACCTGCTCGACAACGCGCTGCGGCACACGCCTTCGCATGGCGAGATCGAGATCGCGCTGGAGCCGCAGGGCGACCGCGTGATCGTGACCGTGTCGGATACCGGGGAGGGGATTCCGGCGGCGCGGCGAGAAGGGCTGTTCCAGCGGCCGCAGCGGCCGACGGGCGGCGGCACGGTGACGAGCGGCGGGCTCGGCCTGTTGATCGTGCACCGGATGCTCGCGCTCAACGGCAGCGGCATCCGGCTCGTCGACCGGCCCGGGCGCGGCGCGGTGTTCGAGTTTGCGCTGGCGGTCGCGTCACCGGCGGCGGGCGACGCACGCTGAGCGCGAGCGGCGGCGTCATCCGCCGCGCTTGCGCCGCACGTCGCTCGGCGTCGTGCCGGTCCAGCGCTTGAACGCGTGGCGAAATCCCACGGCATCGCTGAAGCCGAGGGTCAGCGCGATGTCCTCGGTGCTGAGCGTGGTCGTGCTGAGGTAGTCGATCGCGAGCGCCTTGCGCACGCTCGTCAGCAGTTCGCTGTACGACGTGCCTTCGGCTTCGAGCTTGCGGCGCAGCGTGCGCGACGTCATGCACAGGATCTCGGCGATCGCGTCGATGTCCGGGAATTGTCCCGGCGTGCGGGTGAGTTCCTCGTAGACGCGCCGCGTGATGCCCGACTGGCTGCGCAATTCGTCGAGCAACTGCGCGCAGTGCGACGACACCTGCGCGGCGGTGATCGGGTTCGCGAGCTGCGGCGCGCGCGCGAGCCACGCCGCCGGATAGCTGAGCACGTGATGCGGCTGGTCGAACGCGATCGGGCATTCGAGCGCGTCGGCCAGCAGCGCGCCGTGCGGCGGCCGCGGCTGCGCGAACTGCGCGCGCGCCGGCACGCACCATCCGCCCATCACGTCCTTGATGATCGTCACGTGCAGCGCGAACTGCATGTCGATCAGGAAACGGTACAGCGGCTCGTCGAGATCGGGCAGCGCGACTTCGTGCCGGTCCGGGAACAGCCACGATGCGGTATCGCCCTGTTCGACCCAGCGGATCGGCAGCATGCCGTTCGCGAGCCGGTGATACTTGACGGCGGAATCGAACGCATGCGCGAGCGATTCCGAGCACAGCATCGCGTAGCCGTACATGCCGTAGCTCGACGCGTGCAGCCGGCGGCCGACGCGCACGCCGAGATCGGTGCCGTCGTACCGGCCGACCGCATTGCGCGCGGCCGTCAGGAACTGCAGCGGCGACGTGAGCGCAAACGGGTCCGCGACGTCGGCCGGCGCGAGGCCGGTGCCGGCGAGCACCGTCGCCGGGTCGAGGCCGGCTTGCGCGGCCACGTCGACCAGCACGGCCAGCTTGGCCGGCGTGAAGCGCTGCTCGCGCAATGCGTGGGCGGAAGCGGCGTCCGGCAGCCGGGCGGGACGGCCGGGACGGGCGTCGGTCGGTTTCAAGAGCGCACTGCGCGGCATGGCGGGTTCTGCGTCCGAATCGATATCGTTGACGGCACGCAATTCTGCGCGGGAACGGTCCCATCCGCCACCGGGTTCACCCTGATACACGCCGGCGCCACGCGGCATCACCCGGGCTGGAAGACGCCTGCCTGCCGCGCGAACGGGTTCGCGAGGCGGCTCCACGTACTGCTCCGCGGGGCAGTCAGCCCCGATCGCCGGGATGCGCGCGCAGGATCGCGTCGGCGAATTCGACGAAGCCGCTGCCGCCCGGGCCTTGCGTGATCCAGCGCGGCAGCGCGGGCAACTGCGGCAGATATTCGACCACGGTGCTCATGCCGGCCGTATGCGCGAAATGGCCGAACATCGGCGCGTCGTTCGTGGAGTCGCCCGAATAGGCGACGCAACCGGGCGCCGCACCGGCATCGACGCCGAACGTATCCGCCAGCACGCGCAGCGACATCGACAGCTTGTCGTACCCGCCGACCCAGCCGATCACCCACAGGTTGTTGATGGTCGCGTCCGCGCCGGCCTCGATCAGCGCGTCGAGAATCCGCTGGTCGTGGTCGCTGCCGCTGCGGGCGTACGCGAGCGACGTCAGGCGGAAGTCCTGGTCGTCCGCGTGGCGGGCGGCGGGGACGGCCTTCCCGACATGCTGCGCGATGCGCCGCAGCGCGTCGCGCGCGCCGTCGAGCGCATCGTCCGCGTGCCAGTAACGGCGTTCGGCGCCGTGTCCGTCCGCGCCGCGCCGGATGAAGAGCCCGCCGTTCTCCGCGATCACGCCGTCGACCGGCCACATTCGCGCCATCTGGTCGCACCAGCCGGCCGGCGCGGCGGTGACCGGAATCACGCGGATGCCGCGCGTCTGCAGCCGCTCGAGCGCCGCATAGGTCTGCGCGGCCAGACGACCGCGATGGGTCAGCGTTTCGTCCATGTCGGTCAGCAGGAATCGAACGGACGAGAAGGTGTCGGCGGGGGCCAGGGCGAGCGGCTGCATGGTCTGGGCGAATGAGGGACGGTCGTCGATTATGAGGAACGGCGGCACGCCGCGCCATGCCGCTTGCTGCTTTGCAATTCGCGCCCGGGAATATGCGCGTGGCGGCGTCCGGCGGGGTTGCCCGGACACGCCGGCGTGCGCGCGTGTCCGTTTCGATCATGTTTTCGGCCGCCCGGATCATTTGCAAAGCGCGTCGCGCGGGCGATAGTCGCCGGTCAGGCGGCGGCCCGCGTCCTTCGGGCGTGCAGGCCGCCGTGCAAACGGTACGCAGGCTGGCGTGCCGTCCAAAGAGGAGTGAGACATGACGAAGAGACACTGGATCGGGTCGTATGGCTCGATCCCCGCCGAGATCGACGCCGATCGCCATCCTTCCGTCAGCGCGCTGCTGGACGACGCGATGCGCCGCTTCGCCGATCGTCCGGCGTTCCATGCGTTCGGCCGCACGCTCACCTATGCCGACGTCGAGCGCCTGTCGACCGCGCTGGCCGCGTATCTGCAGCAGGTGGTCGGCGTGCGCAAGGGCGATCGCGTGGCCGTGATGCTGCCCAACGTGCTCGCGTTCCCGGTCGTGTTCGTCGCCGTCGCGAAGATCGGCGCGATTCAGGTCAACGTGAATCCGCACTACACCGCGCGCGAGCTCGAGCATCAGCTCAACGACGCGGGGGTCGAGGTGGCGGTCGTCTGCGGCGGGTCGATGGGCACGTTCGCGGACGTGGTCGGCGGCACGCGCGTGCGCACCGTGCTGAGCGTGGGGCGCGAGGATCTCGGCGTCGTCGATGCGCCGGCCGGCACGTGCGACGCACTGCCGCCCGGCTCGACCACGCTCGCGCAGGCCATCGCCGCCGGCGAATCGCTCGCGTGCGAGCCGGTGGCGCTGAGCGGCGCGGACCTGTTGCTGCTGCAATACACGGGCGGCACGACCGGCTTGTCGAAGGGCGCGGCGCTGTCGCATCGCAACCTCGTCGCGAACATCGCGCAGTTCGCGGCGATCGTGCCGGATGCACGCCGGCCGGGCGAGGAAGTCGTCGTCACGGCGATTCCGCTGTATCACATCTTCGCGCTGACGGTGAACTTCCTGTCCTACTTCGCGATCGGCGCGCAGAACTGGCTCGTCGCGAACCCGCGCGACATGGACGGGTTCATCGACGTGCTGAAGGCCGCGCGGCCGACGGTGTTCGTCGGCGTGAACACGCTGTACGCGGGGCTTGCCGGCCATCCGCGGCTGAAGGAGGTCGACTGGTCGCGGCTGAAGCTGTCGGCCGGCGGCGGCGCGGCGGTGATCGACGTGATCTCGTCGCGCTGGAAGGCGGTGACCGACAACTTCATCCGCGAAGGCTACGGGCTGTCGGAAACGTCGCCGGTCGTGTCGTTCAACCCGCAGTCGATCGACCGGTTCACGGGCACCACGGGCCTGCCGCTGCCGTCGACCGACGTGAAGCTGCTCGACGACCAGGATCGCGAGGTGGCGATCGGCGAAGCGGGCGAGATCTGCGTGAAGGGGCCGCAGGTGATGAGCGGCTACTGGCAGAAACCGGACGCGAATGCGGCCGCGTTCACGGCGGACGGCTATTTCCGCACCGGCGACGTCGGCGTGTTCGACGCGGCCGGCTTCCTGCGGATCGTCGACCGCAAGAAGGACATGATCATCGTGTCCGGCTTCAACGTGTACCCGAACGAAGTGGAAGCGGTCGCAACCGCGCTGCCGGGCGTCGCGGAATGCGCGTGCATCGGCGTGCCGGACCCGCGCACGGGCGAGGCCGTCAAGCTGTTCGTGGTGCTCGCGCCGGACGCCGACGTGACGGAAGCGCAACTCGTCGCGCATTGCCGCGCGAGCCTGGCCGCGTACAAGGTGCCGAAGCTCGTGCGCTTCGTCGACCGGCTGCCGAAGTCGACGGTCGGCAAGATCCTGCGCCGGGAACTCAGCCGCACCGACTGATGAAGACGACGCGCCGCGCGGCCTCGGCTGCGCGGCTCGGTGTGCCGACGACCCCGAAGGTGGCGCGCGGGCCGCTCAAGTACAATGCGCTCGGTTCGATCGACGGGGACGCGATGACCGGCTCAGATTCACTTTCCGCCCGGCCCGGGCGTGCGCTGCCTTCGCCGAGCGCGACGGTGCCGATCTCGCTCGTCAACGGCTTTCTCGCGAGCGCGGGCGTGCAGCGCGACGTGGTCGAGCGCTACCTGCGCGGCGCCGGCATTCCGATCGAGCTGCTCGGCGAGCCGCATGCGCGCGTGACGGAGGAGCAGTTCTCGACGCTGTACCGTACGCTCGCGATCGATCTCGACGACGAGATGCCCGGCATCTTCTCGCGGCCGCTGCGCGGCGGCACGCTGAAGTACCTGTGCCTGAGCCTGCTCGATGCGCGCAACCTCGAAACGGCGCTGCATCGTTTCGGGCAATTCTTCCATATCCTGCTCGACGACTTCTTCGTCGAATCGAAGCGCGACGATCTCGTCGCGCAGGTGCTGCTGCGCCCGAACGACGCCATTGGGCCGATCGGCGCGCTCGGCCAGGAGCTGATGCTCAAGCTCGTGCACGGCGTGTGCTCCTGGCTGATCGGCCAGAAGATCCCGCTGCTGCAGATCGAGTTCGCGTGCCCGCGGCCGCGCCATGCGGTCGATCACCTGTACTTCTTCACCGGCGCCGTGCAGTTCGACTGCGCGCGCACGCTGATGCGCTTCAGCGCCGATTATCTCGACGCGCCGATCCGGCAGAGCAAGCGCAACCTGAGCAAGTTCCTCGCGCGTGCGCCCGGCGACTGGATCTTCGAATCGTTCAGCGAACAGCTCGTGTGCCACCGCGTGCGGCAGTACCTGTCGGCCGCGCTGCCGGATCTGCCCGTGATCGACCAGGCGGCCGAGCACCTGCATTGTTCGGTGCGCACGCTGAGCCGTCACCTGGCCGCCGAAGGGACGACGTTCCAGGTGCTGAAGGACGAGCTGCGGCGCGATATCGCGATCCAGCGGCTGACCGACACGCCGGACACGATCGCGGCGATCGGCGCCGATATCGGCTTCGACGATCCGAGCGCGTTTCATCGCGCGTTCCGGCACTGGACGGGGAGTACGCCGGGGACGTACCGGCGTCGGGCGTGACGCGGGCGCGGGGCGGTAAGTCGCAGCTTTCCGGATCGAATCCCATAAGCGGCTCCCTTGCGGTTTTCATGGCCGGTTTTTCGGCGGACACTCCCATAACCGGCGCCCCTTTGCTGCTCGAGCCGGGTAGGCGGGCGCGCGCTTGATCGCTTTTTTGGCGCGCTTTATCGCGATTTCCGATGCGGGCAAATCGGGCGCTGATGCCCGCCAGACGGGCTTCTCCGCCGCATGCGGGGGGCGCCGCTGGTGCGTGACGTGGCCGATTTTGTCACCATGTGGGCCGGATATGACAATGAAAATCCGGCATCCCGGCGTTAGGATGGCCCATCACGTCGCCGGTTCTGGCCGGTTTTGCCGTACCGTACCCCCGGCGCCCTATTCACCGCCTGATTGGAACATCGACCATGAGCTATAACGCCCCCGTCAAGGACATGCTGTTCGTGCTGAAGGAACTCGCGGGCATCGACGCCGTTGCGCAGTTGCCGGGTTTCGAGGATGCCGGTTACGACACGGCGCAGGCCGTGCTCGACGAGTCCGCGAAATTCTGCGGCGAGGTGCTGGCGCCGCTGAACGTCGAAGGCGACCGCAACCCGAGCAGCTGGAAGGATGGCGTCGTGACCGCGACGCCGGGCTTCGGCGAAGCGTTCCGCCAGTTCGTCGAAGGCGGCTGGCAGGGGCTGCAGCATCCGGCCGAATACGATGGCCAGGGGTTGCCGAAGCTGATCGCGACGCCGTGCATCGAGATGCTGAACGCGTCGAACCTGTCGTTCGCGCTGTGTCCGCTGCTCACCGACGGCGCGATCGAGGCGCTGCTGACGGCCGGTACCGACGAGCAGAAGCAGCGCTACGTGCCGAAGCTGATCTCCGGCGAATGGACCGGCACGATGAACCTGACCGAGCCGCAGGCCGGCTCCGACCTCGCGCTGGTGCGCTCGCGCGCGGAGCCGCAGGGCGACGGCACCTACAAGGTGTTCGGCACCAAAATCTTCATCACGTGGGGCGAGCACGACATGGCGGACAACATCGTCCACCTGGTGCTGGCGCGCACGCCGAACGCGCCGGAAGGCGTGAAGGGCATCTCGCTGTTCATCGTGCCGAAGTTCATGGTCAACGACGACGGCTCGCTCGGTGCGCGCAACGACGTGCACTGCGTGTCGATCGAGCACAAGCTCGGGATCAAGGCGAGCCCGACGGCGGTGCTGCAATACGGCGACCACGGCGGCGCGATCGGCTATCTCGTGGGCGAGGAAAACCGCGGCCTCGAATACATGTTCATCATGATGAATGCGGCGCGCTTCGGGGTCGGGATGCAGGGGATCGGCGTGGCCGACCGCGCGTACCAGAAGGCGGCCGAATTCGCGAAGGAACGCGTGCAGAGTCGCCCGGTGGATGGCTCGGCCAGGCAGTCGGTGACGATCATCCATCACCCGGACGTGCGCCGGATGCTGGGCACGATGCGTGCGCTGACCGAAGGCGCGCGGGCGCTGGCCTATGTGGCCGCCGCGCACAGCGACATTGCCCACCGCCATCCGGACGAGGCGACGCGCGCGCGTCATCAGGCCATCTACGAATATCTGGTGCCGGTCGTGAAGGGCTGGAGCACGGAGATGGTGAACGACGTGGCGAGCCTGGGCGTGCAGGTGCACGGCGGGATGGGCTTCATCGAGGAAACCGGCGCCGCGCAGTACTACCGCGATGCACGGATTCTCGCGATCTACGAAGGCACGACCGCGATCCAGGCGAACGACCTCGTCGGCCGCAAGACGCTGCGCGACGGTGGCGCGGTTGCCAAGGCGCTGATCGCCGAGATCGGCGAGACCGTCGCGGCGCTCGGCAAGCTGGACGGCGCGGCGGCCGCCTCGATGAAGGCGCAGCTGGAGAAGGGCGCACGCTCGCTGTCGTCGGTGGTGGACTACGTGCTGGCGAACGCGAAGCAGGACCCGAATGCGGTGTTCGCGGGCAGCGTGCCGTACCTGAAGCTCGCGGGCGTCGTGCTGTGCGGATGGCAAATGGCGCGCGCGCTGCTGGCCGCTCACGCGAACCGTGCGAGCGACGTTGCGTTCTTCGACGCGAAGATCGCGATCGCGCAATGCTATGCGGAGCACGTGCTGGTGCAGGCGGGCGCACTCGAGGCGTCGATCGTCGGCGCGAAGGGCAACGAGAGCGTGCTCGCGTTGACGGAAGACCAGTTCTGACCCACTGACGGTCGGGACGCAGCAGGAGACAGGATTTTGACCACACAGGACTTGCTCGCGCAATACGGCCCGCGCGAATCGATGGAATACGACGTCGTGATCGTCGGCGGCGGCCCGGCCGGGCTGTCTGCCGCGATCCGGCTCAAGCAGCTGGCCGCCGAGAAAGGCACCGAGATCGGCGTGTGCGTGCTCGAGAAGGGTTCCGAGATCGGCGCGCACATCCTGTCGGGCGCGGTGATGGACCCGCGCGCGATCACCGAGCTGTTTCCCGACTGGAAGGAACGCGGCGCGCCGCTCGACGTCGAGGTGACGGAAGACCGCTTCCTGTTCCTGTCCGAGAAGAGCGCGGTGACCACGCCGAACTGGGCGCTGCCGGACAACTTCAAAAACCACGGCAATTACGTGATCTCGCTGGGCAACGTCACGCGCTGGCTTGGGGCACAGGCCGAGGCGCTCGGTGTGGAGATCTTCCCCGGCTTCCCCGCCGCGGAGATTCTTTACAACGACGACGGCTCGGTCAAAGGCGTCGCCACCGGCAACATGGGCGTGGGCAAGGACGGCGAGCCGACCGAGAACTTCCAGCTCGGCATGGAGCTGCATGCGAAGTACACGCTGTTCGCCGAAGGCTGCCGCGGCCACCTCGGCCGCCAGCTGATCTCGAAGTTCAAGCTCGACGCGAACGCCGATCCGCAGGCGTACGGGATCGGCATCAAGGAACTGTGGGAAATCGACCCGGCCAAGCACAAGCCGGGCCTCGTGATCCACACGGCCGGCTGGCCGCTGAAGTCCGACACGTACGGCGGCTCGTTCCTGTATCACATGGACAACAACCAGGTGGTGGTCGGCTTCGTGGTGGGCCTGGGTTACACGAACCCGTACCTGTCGCCGTTCGAGGAATTCCAGCGCTACAAGACGCATCCGTCGATCCGCGCGTTCCTCGAAGGCGGCAAGCGCGTGTCGTACGGCGCACGCGCGATCACGGCGGGCGGCCTGCTGTCGCTGCCGAAGACGGTGTTCCCGGGCGGCGCGCTGATCGGCGACGACGCGGGCTTCCTGAACGCGTCGCGGATCAAGGGCAGCCACGCGGCGATCAAGACCGGCATGCTGGCGGCCGATGCCGCATTCGACGCGGTGCAGGCCGGCCGCCAGTCGGACGAGCTCAATGCGTACCCGGATGCGTTCAAGCAATCGTGGCTGTACACGGAGCTGTACCGCGCGCGCAACTTCAAGCAGTGGATGGCCAAGGGCCTGTACCTGGGCACGCTGATGGTGGGGCTCGAGCAGAAGGTGATGGGCGGCAACGTGCCGTGGACGCTGCATCACCAGCACGCGGACCACGAGATGCTGAAGCCGGCGTCGCAGTGCGAGCCGATCGCGTATCCGAAGCCGGACGGCAAGCTGACGTTCGACCGGCTGTCGTCGGTGTTCATCTCGAACACGAACCACGAGGAGAACCAGCCGGCGCACCTGACGCTGAAGGACGCGAGCGTGCCGGTGAACGTGAACCTGCGCACGTACGCGGGGCCGGAGGCGCGCTTCTGCCCGGCGGCGGTGTACGAGTTCGTGAAGAACGACGACGGCGGCGATCGGCTCGTGATCAACGCGCAGAACTGCGTGCACTGCAAGACCTGCGACATCAAGGACCCGACGCAGAACATCGTGTGGGTCACGCCCGAAGGCGGCGGCGGGCCGAATTACCCGAACATGTAACGCAACGCATCCCCGCGCCCGCGGGCGCGAACGAACCGGAGTGAGACGATGAGCAATGCAGCGAAGGAAGTCGTGGTGGTGAGCGGTGTCCGTACCGCAATCGGTGATTTCGGCGGCAGCCTGAAGGATTTCTCGCCGACCGACCTCGGCGCGAAGGTGGTCGCCGAAGTGCTGTCGCGCGCGAACGTGCCGGGCGACGCGGTCGGGCACGTCGTGTTCGGCCACGTCGTGAACACCGAGCCGAAGGACATGTATCTCGCACGCGTCGCGGCGATCAACGGCGGCGTCGCGCAGCACACGCCGGCGCTGACCGTGAACCGCCTGTGCGGCTCGGGCCTGCAGGCGATCGTATCGGCCGCGCAGACGATCATGCTCGGCGATGCCGACGTCGCGATCGGCGGCGGCTCGGAGAGCATGAGCCGCGCGCCGTACACCGTGCCGGCCGCGCGCTTTGGCCAGCGCATGGGCGACGGCAAGCTCGTCGACATGATGCTCGGCGCGCTGCACGACCCGTTCCAGACGATCCACATGGGCGTGACGGCCGAGAACGTCGCGAAGAAATACGACATCTCGCGTGACGCGCAGGATGCGCTGGCGCTCGAATCGCATCGTCGCGCGGCGCGTGCGATCGCGGAAGGGCGCTTCAAGGACCAGATCCTGCCGATCTCGATCCGCACGAAGAAGGGCGAGGTCGCGTTCGATACCGACGAGCACGTGCGCCACGACGCGAGTGCGGACGATTTCACGAAGCTCAAGCCGGTGTTCGCGAAGGAGAACGGCACCGTGACGGCCGGCAACGCGTCGGGCATCAACGATGCCGCGGCCGCCGTGCTGATGATGAGCGCGGACGCCGCGCGCGCGCAAGGCGTGAAGCCGCTCGCCCGCCTCGTCGCGTATGCGCACGCGGGCGTCGATCCGGCGTACATGGGTATCGGCCCGGTGCCGGCCACGCAGAAGGCGCTCGAACGCGCGGGCCTGAAGATCAGCGATCTCGACGTGATCGAAGCCAACGAGGCATTCGCGGCCCAGGCGTGCGCGGTCACGCAGGAGCTCGGCCTCGATCCGGCCAAGGTCAACCCGAACGGCTCGGGCATCTCGCTCGGTCACCCGATCGGCGCGACCGGCGCGCTGATCACGGTGAAGGCGCTGTACGAGCTGAAGCGCATCGGCGGGCGTTACGCGCTCGTGACGATGTGCATCGGCGGCGGCCAGGGGATTGCGGCGATCTTCGAGAACATCTGATAATCGACCGCTCAGCCTCCGAATACACAGGAATCGTCATGGCCATCGAAACCGTCGGCGTCGTGGGCGCCGGAACCATGGGTAACGGCATTGCGCAAACCGCCGCCGTTGCAGGACTGAACGTCGTGATGATCGACGTCAGCGACGCCGCGCTCGACAAGGGCCTCGCGACGCTCAAGGGCAGCCTCGAGCGGCTCGTGTCGAAGGACAAGCTCGACGCCGACGCCCGCGATGCGGCGCTCGCGCGCATCACGACGTCGACCGACTACGCGAAGCTCGCCGCCGTCGACATCGTGATCGAAGCCGCGACCGAGAACGTCGAGCTGAAGGGCCGCATCCTGAAGCAGATCGAGGCGGTCGCGCGTCCGGACGCGATCATCGCGACCAACACGTCGTCGATCTCGATCACCGCGCTCGCGGCGCCGCTCGCCGATCCGTCGCGTTTTCTCGGCATGCACTTCTTCAACCCGGTGCCGCTGATGCCGCTCGTCGAGATCATCCGCGGGCTGCAGACGAGCGACGCGACCGCGTCGGCCGTGCGCGCGCTGACCGAGCGTTTCGACAAGTCGCCGATCGGCGTGCGCAATTCGCCGGGCTTCGTCGTGAACCGGATCCTGGTGCCGATGATCAACGAAGCGTTCTTCGTGCTGGCCGAAGGCATCGCGTCGGCCGAGGAGATCGACGCGGGGATGAAGCTCGGCGCGAACCACCCGATCGGACCGCTCGCGCTGGCCGATCTCGTGGGCCTCGACGTGTGCCTCGCGGTGATGGACGTGTTCGTGAAGGACTTCGGCGATCCGAAGTATCGTGCGTGCCCGCTGCTGCGCGAGATGGTGTCGGCCGGGCGGCTCGGGCGCAAGACCGGGCGCGGGGTGTACGACTACAGCAAGTAAGCGGCGCTTCATCCCACTTCGCGCGGCCGCCTTCGGGCGGCCGCTTGCATTGTGCGGCACGCATGGCGCGATCACGCGTCGAGCACCGCCAGATCGCGCGGCAGCATGCGCTTGAACATCGTGAGCAACTGCCGCGCCGCCTTCGGCGGCAGCGTGATCGCGTGGCGCACGGCCGCCGCGATCTGGATCATCATCAGCTCGGCGAATGCGCTGCGCTGCGCGCGGGTCGTGTCGGGCGCGACTTCCGCCAACGCATCCGCGAACAGGCCGGCCAGGAATTCTCCATCCGCGCGGTCCAGCGCCTGCAGCGCGCGATCGGCCTGGGTCGCGCGCCAGATGTCGCGCATCAGCGGCTCGTCGACGAACATCCGGTAGTAGCTGTCGGTGATGCGCGCGAGCGTGGCGTGCAGATCGTCGATGGTTTTCATCCCCGCGAGGTCGCGCCGCACGCAGTCGTGCCCGACTGCGTTGTAGCGCTCCGCGAGCGTGCCGATCACGGCCGCCTTGTCCGGAAAGTACTGGTACAGCGAACCGAACGAGATGCCCGTGCGTTCGACGATGTCGCTCATCCGGAACGCATCGCAGCCTTTCTCGATCATCACGTCCGACGCGCACGCGAGGATGCGCTCGAACCGCTCGCGGCTGCGCTGCTGCGTCGGTACCAGCCGCGCGCGCGCCGGCGCGTCCACTGCCGCCGCGTCGGGCTCGTCGTTCTGCCCCGATTTTTGTCGGCCCATGCCGTCTCCCGAAAAACTTGACGTTGCTAATGCGAGAGTCTATCGTGTTTTTAAAACGCGAGACATTCTCGTGTTTTTCAAAAAAGGAGACGCACATGTCGGCCCTTCCCATCCTCATCGTCGGCGGTTCGGGCAAGACGGGCGCCCGCGTCGATGCCCGGCTGCGCGCGCGCGGCCTCGCGACGCGGCCGGTGTCGCGCACGTCGGCCGTTCGCTTCGACTGGACGGCGCCCGAGACCTGGCCCGCCGCGCTCGACGGCGTGTCGGCCGCCTATGTGACCTACCAGCCCGATCTGGCCGTCGAAGGCGCGGTGGAGGCGATCGCCGGATTCGCGCGGCTCGCGCGGGGGAGCGGCGTCGAGCGCGTGGTGCTGCTGTCCGGGCGCGGCGAGCCGCGTGCGCAGGCGGCCGAGGCTGCATTGCAGGCGTCGGGCGTGGGCTGGGGTGTCGTGCGCGCAAGCTGGTTCAATCAGAACTTCTCCGAGGGCTATCTGCTCGACGGCGTGCTGGCCGGCGAAGTCGCGCTGCCCGCCGGCGCGGTGCGCGAGCCGTTCGTCGATGCGGACGACATCGCGGACGTGGCCGTGGCCGCGCTCACCGATGCGCGGTTCGCGGACCGCGTGATCGAGGTCACCGGCCCGCGCGCGCTGACGTTCGCGGAAGCGGTCGGCGAAATCGCGCGGGCCGCCGGGCGGCCGATCGCCTACCGTGAGATTCCGCACGATGCATTCGTCGCGGGGCTGAGCGAGGTCGGTGTGCCGGAGCCGGTCGTCGCGCTGCTCGACGACCTGTTCGACGGGGTGCTCGACGGGCGCAACAGCGCGGTGACGCACGGGGTCGAGGCCACGCTCGGGCGCCCGGCGCGCGATTTCGCCGACTATGCGCGCGCGGTCGCCGCGACCGGCGTATGGAGCGCCTGACCATGATCGCGTTCGTGACTTCAGCGTTGCTGTGGGGTTCGGCCATTGGCTGCGGGTTGATGGCCGGCGTGTACTTCGCGTTCTCGACGTTCGTGATGACGTCGCTCGGACGGCTCGCGCCGCAGGCCGGCGCGGCCGCGATGAATGCGATCAACGTCGACATCGTGCGTTCGCCGTTCATGCCGCTGTTCCTCGGCACGACGCTGATGGCGCTCGCGCTCGTCGTGATCGCGCTGTTCGATCGCGACTCGCCGGGCGCGATGGCGGCGCTCGTCGGCGGCGTGTTCTACGTGTTCGGCATGTTCGCGGTGACGATGGCCGTCAACGTGCCGCTCAACGATGCGCTCGCCGCGGCCGATTCGGCCACGGCGCAAGGCGCGGCGCTGTGGACGCGCTACCTGCACGACTGGACGAGGTGGAATCACGTGCGCACGGTGGCGTCGGCCGCCGCATGCGCATGCTTCATCGCGGCAATCGCGGCGCGCTAGCGGTATCGGCAGCGCGGCCGTTACGCGTAAAACGCCGACGGCGACATCCCGAAGTGCCGCTTGAACATCGCGGAGAACGCGCTCTGGCTACTGTAGCCGTGATCCATCGCGACGGTCAGCACTTTCTCGCCGTGCGCCAGACGCTTGAGCGCGAGCAGCAGCCGCGCCTGCTCGCGCCAGCGGCGGAAGCTGAGCCCCGTCTCGCGGCGGAACGCGCGATGCAGCGTGCGGACCGACAGGCCGAGCAGGTCGGCCCACTCGGCGATCGTGCGCAGGTCGTCGGGCGTGGCGACCAGCGTGTCGCAGATCGTCCGCAGGCGCGCGTCGTGCGGCCACGGCAGGTACAGCGGCAACAGCGGCGCGACGGTCACTTCGGCAAGCAGCAGGCGCATCAGGTGATCGTGGCGCGAGCCCGGCGCGTAATCGAGCGGCACGTCGACCGCGGCGAGAATCAGCTCGCGCAGCAGCGGATGCACTTCGACGACGCAACTGCGCGCGGGCAGGTGCTCGACCGCGCCCGGTTCGACGAACACGGTACGCATCTGCACGTCGCCGCTCATCTGCACCGTATGATCGAGGCCGGCTTCGAGCCACACGCCGCGCGTCGGCGGCACGACCCACGACGCGCCTTCCGATTCCACGTGCATCACGCCCTCGATCGCGTAGAGCAATTGCGCGCGGCGATGGCGGTGCGGCGCGATCGACGTGCCGTGCACGTACGTGGCCGCCATCGCCGACACGGGCATCGGCGTCGATTCGTAGCGCAGGTGCGCAAACGGCGGGGTGGACTCGCGTGTCCGATTGGCGACAAGTCGTGACATTTTGGCGTGAGACAGGCAGTGGGCGGGCGGGCACGATGGCGTTCCGATTCACGCCAGCCTCCTTGTCACGATATTAATCCGTCAAACGCGATGAACAAGTCTCCTTTTCTGCTCCCCTTCTGCGCGATCGCGCTGTGGGCCGGCAACGTCGTCGTGTCGAAGCTGTCCGCCTCGACGATCGACCCGTCGGCCATCACGTTCTACCGGTTGCTGCTTGCGGTGGCGCTGATGAGCGTCTTCACGCTGCGCCCGCGTGGCGCAATCGCGCGGGGCTCGTCGCGCACCTGCCGAAGCTCGCGACACTCGGCTTTCTCGCGATGGCGCTGTTCCAGAGCCTGTCCTACGAGGCCGCGAAGACGACCAGCGCGACCAACATGGCGATCATCACCGCGCTCGTACCGCTGATGACGATGCTGCTGAGCTCGCTGTTGCTCGGCGATCCGCCCGGCGCCGGCATGATCGGCGGCGGGGTGCTGTCGCTCGCGGGCGTCGTCTACCTGATCGCCGAAGGGCATCCGACGGCGATCGCCGCGCGCGGCGTGCATCCGGGCGACCTGCTGATGCTGGCCGCATCGGCCGCGTACGCGCTTTACGGCGTGCTGCTCAAGCGCTGGCGCATCGGCGCGCTGCCGGCCTGGCAGTCGACCTACGTGCAGGCGCTGGCCGCGCTCGTATTCATGGTGCCGATGCTGTTGCGCTTGCCCGCGCAGGCCGCGTGGCCGACGCGCGCGAGCGTGCCGCTGATCCTCTACGCCGGCGTGCTGGCGTCGGTGGTGCTCCCGTATCTGTGGATGCAGGGCGTGCGGCTGCTCGGCCCGAGCCGTTGCGCGATGTTCATGAACCTGCTGCCCGTGATGACGGCCGCCGGCGCGATCGTGCTGCTCGGCGAATCGCTGCGGTTGTATCACCTGATCGGCGGCAGCGTCGCGCTGCTCGGCGTCGCGATCGCGCAGCGGTTTCCGTTTCAGGCCGGCGGGGCGCAAGGAGTCCGTCAATGAGCGCCCATCCCGACATGCAGGACCTGGTGGCCGCGCTGCCGGACGGACGGGCGTCCGTCGCCGCGCCGGCGCTCGCGCGTCAGCTCGAACGGATCGCGACCGCGCTCGAGGCGCTCGCGGGCACCCGCCCGCCGGCGGCCGTCGATTTCGATGCGGCCATCGCGTTTCGCTGGCGCGGTTTCGGCGCGGGCCATCAAACGGCGCCGCTCGAACCGATCGCCGCGCCCGCGCTCGTCGCGTTCGACGCGCTGCGCAACGTCGGGCGCCAGGCGGCGATCGTCGAGCGGAACACGCGCCAGTTCGTGCACGGGTTCGCGGCCAATCACGTGTTGCTGACCGGCGCGCGCGGCACCGGCAAGTCGTCGATCGTGAAGGCGTGCCTGCATGCGTTCGCGGCGCACGGTTTGCGGCTGATCGAGGTCAGCAAGGAAGGGCTGAACGATCTGCCGGCGATCGTCGAGCTGGTGCGCGCGCGGCCCGAGCGCTACCTCGTGTTTTGCGACGACCTGTCGTTCGAGGCCGGCGAGACCGGCTACAAGGGGCTCAAGACGGTGCTCGACGGCTCGGTCGCGAGCGACCTGTCGAACGTGCTGGTGTACGCGACGTCGAATCGGCGCCACCTGATGCCCGAGCAGGCGAGCGACAACGCGAACGTGACGCGCGCGGAGAACGGCGAGCTGCATCCGGGCGACGCGGTCGAGGAGCGGATTTCGCTGTCCGAGCGCTTCGGGATCTGGGTCACGTTCTACGGCTTCACGCAGGACGAGTACCTTGCCGTCGTCGAGAGCCGCCTCGGCGCGGCCGGTTTCGATGACGCGCAGATTCGTGCGGCGCGCGAGCCCGCGCTGCAGTGGGCGCTCGAACGCGGCGCGCGCTCGGGCCGTATCGCGGTGCAATTCGCGCGCGATTACGCGGGACGGCTCGCGGACGAAAGCGGCGAGGGCGCGCCCGTGCGCCCGGCTGCCTGAGCCGCGCGCTACAGCAGCCGCTCGGACAGCACGCGGAATGTGACGTCCGGCACGACGAAGCACAGCGGCTCGCCGGTCGCGCCGATGCGGGCGAGGAAGTCGCCGCCGCCGATGGGCTCGACCGTCTTCAGCGGCCGTACCGCGTCGACGTCGATCGGCAGGTCGATCGACGCATGGGCAAGGCGATCGCAGTCTTCCACATGGGCGATGGCCGCGTGCTGCAGCGACAGCGCGGCGACGGCCGCGCGCCAGTCGTCGAAGAACGGCGCGAAGGCGTCGGGCAGCGTCCGGTCGTGCGACGCCTCGGCCGTGCAGCGGAAGTCGGGCGCGCTGCCGCCACTGCCCGCCAGCCGCGTGTCGTAGCGGCCATCGCGCACCGCGTGCGTGAAGGGCCGCGCGAGATGCGACGGCAGCGCGTCGCTGAACAGCCGGCTGCCGAGTGCATAAAGCGGATGGTCGAACACGTTCTTCACGAACAGCACGGTGCGCCCGGCCGGCGCGCCGTGCGGCAGCGTGTCGACGTAGAGGCGCCAGTTGCTCTGCAGCGGCGACGGAAACAGGCGCCGCAGCGGGCCGGCGAGACGCGGGCCGAAGTGCCGGTGCCGGTAGGTGAGCGTCGTGAACGGCGTGCGGCCGCCGCGGCTCGCAAGCGTGACGCCACGCGGCACGAGGTGCGCGACGGCCGCGACATCGACGATCCACGTGCAATACACGACCTGTTCGACGTCGCTCGCGAGCTGCAGGAACGGCAGCCGCGACAGCACCGCGCGGCGTGCGCGCAGCAGCGGGCCGCTCGCGACGATCCGGTTGGCGAGCCGGCCGGCGAGGCCGGTGGACGGGTAGACGAAGGCGTTGTCGTAGCGCATGGCCGGCATTGTGCCGGGGTTGCCGCGTGCGCGGAAGAGGCGAGGTCTTTGGCCGAACCGCGTGCATTTGCCGGGCGCCGCCGCATGGTGCCGCTCGTGCGGCGGAATCCCGCCACGATTCATTCCGGCCCGGGTTCGCGCAGCTGCCGCCGCGGCACGTTCAGCCAACGCGCGATCCTGCCGCCTGCGAGTCGCCACTCGAACGGATTGCGGAAATCGAACGTGTACAGTTCGCGTCGAAGGTACGGCCAGTACCCCCGCAGGCTCCGGGACGCCCGGGCGCGCTCGATGCGCGAGGGCCGCCAGGTGTTGTGCCAGGGGAAGTTCGTCGCCACGCTCGAGCGCCGTCGTGGCAACCGGAAATTGAGCGCATACGCGTACCGCGGCTGATCCGAGAGGTTGGCCCCCGCGGCATGCAGCGTGCGCCCCGCATGCACGGTGCAGTCTCCCGGCATCAACGGACACGCCACGGCGCGCGCCGGATCGAATCCGCCCACACACTCGAGCCCATGTGCGGTCACGTCACCCCCGAGCGGACCATGCGGAAGGACGTCGTACAGATGAGATCCGGGGATGAACTGCATGCATCCGTTGTCGACCGAGACGGCTTGCAGCGGAATCCAGAAGTTGACTTCGCGATGCTCGATACGCGCGTCGGTAAACGCGTCGTCCTGGTGCCAGGGCGTCACGGTGCCCGTACGCGGCTGCTTCAGGAAAAAGCTGTCGCCGGCAAAACGAACCTCCGGGCCGAGCAGTGCCTGGGCGATCTCGAACGCGGTGCGACGGATACGGAGTGCCGATAGCCGACGCTCGAAATAGGAGGCCCAGTGGAGCTGGAGCAGTTGAGGTCCGGCATCGCGCCCGTTCGTCTCGGGATAGAAATCGAACATCAGGCCCTCGGCGTAGCCCGTGCGGCTGCCGAGCAGACGATGGCCGATTTCGCGCAAATCTTCGATCTCCGATGGGTCGATCAGCCGGTCGATAACCGCAAAGCCGTCGTGATGGAACCGGGATCGAAGATTGGCTTGCATTGGAGCCTTGACGATGAGTTCACGGATCGCGAAGCGCTGCGGATGGCCGCTGGTTTTTCGATTTTCGTATTTTCGCGCGCGGCGCTTCTGTTCGATACCTTACGTTGGCTGCGGACCGCGGCAACCCGGACGATTTTTTCGCATCCGCCGGGCGACGCCGCACGGTGCGGCGCGTGCGAGCCATGTCGACGGCCGGTCTTGACGCGCGAGGCATGCGTGCGGAGGCCGGCCGTTCGCGCGTCAGTACCCCGCCGCGCCGCCGCCCTGATCGGTCACGATCGCCACCCCCGAGCTCGTGCCGAGCCGCGTCGCGCCGGCTTCGAGCATCGCGAGCGCGGCCGCGCGGTCGCGCACGCCGCCCGACGCCTTCACGCCGAGCGTCGGCCCGACCGTACGGCGCATCAGCGCAACATCGGCGAGCGTCGCGCCGCCATGGCCGAAGCCGGTCGACGTCTTCACGAACGCGACGCCGAGATCGCGGCACATCTCGCACACGCGCACCTTCTCGTCGTCGGTCAGCAACCCCGTTTCGAGGATCACCTTGAGCGGCACCGAGCCGCAAGCGCGATGCACGGCGTCGATGTCGGCCTTCACGTCGTCGGCGCGGCCGCTTTTCAGCGCGCCGAGGTTGATCACCATGTCGATCTCGCCCGCGCCCGCCGCGATCGCGGCGGTGGCTTCGAATGCCTTCGCGGCGGACAGCCCCGCGCCGAGCGGAAAGCCGACCACGGCGCAGACGAGCACGCCGGTTTCGGCCAGCTCGCGCGCGGCGAGCGGCACGTTCGCCGAATTCACGCAGACCGAGTAAAAGCGATGCTCGGCCGCCTGGCGGCAGAGTTCGCGGATCTGCGCGTCGCTCGCGTCGGGCGCAAGCAGCGTGTGATCGATGGTTTGGGCGAGTTGGGCGTTGGAAAGCGGCATGTGTCAGGACTCCACGGATCGTGTGCGGAAAGGGCACACGGAAAGTTGATGTTTTCACATCGGTTTGTTACAAATACGACATTCCGGCCGGGCCCGCGCGCCCGGCACGACGAGCGACTCACGCGGCGGGCACGCAGGATACAGGCATGGAAACAAAGAAGGGCGAACGGATCAAGACATTGATGAACGTGCTGCAAGGGCAGAACGCGATTCATCTGAGGGAAGTCGCCGAGTTGTTCGGCGTATCCGAAATGACGATCCGCCGCGATCTCGCGGACAATCCGCACGGCCTCAGCCTGATCGGCGGCTACGTGACGCGCCATTTCGCCGCGCAGCGCAGCGACATCGGCGAATACCTGATCAGCGCCGAGAACAACCGGCAGACCGAGGAAAAGCGCCGCATCGGCAAGCTGGCCGCGCAGTTCGTGACGACCGGCGACACGATCTTCGTCGACTGCGGGTCGACCACGCCGTTCATCGTCGATTTCATTCCGGACGACCTCGAATTCACGGCGGTCTGCAATTCGCTGAACGTGTTCGCGAAGCTGCAGCAAAAGCCGCATTGCAACGTGATCCTGTGCGGCGGCGTGTATCACCGCCAGAACATGGTGTTCGAATCGGTCGCCGAAACGGGCATCCTCGATTCCGTGCGCGTGTCGAAGGCGTTCATCTCGGCGGCCGGCGTGAGCGAACGCTGCGGCGTCACGTGCTTCAATTTCCACGAAGTCGATGCGAAGAGGAAGGTGATGGCGCGCGCGCAGAACCGCTTTCTGCTGGTCGACCACACGAAATTCGACGAAGTGCGCGCGGCCTATTTCGCCGAACTGACCGATTTCAACTACGTGATCTCCGACGGGCAACTGAGCCGCCGCTACGAAACGGCGATCCGCGAGCACGGGATCGCGCTCGTGACCTGATGCGGCGCGGGCGTGCGGCGCGCGCTGCGTCGCGCTTTTCATCACATCACGCATCGCGGGCTTCCGCCGCGCTCAGGTAGCCGGTGACCACGTCGAAGCGGCGCGATGCGCGCGGCGCCAGTGCCGCGACGTGGCCCTTGCGGCGTTCGGCTTCGTAACCCTCCGGCTCGCAGGTCGACGGCAGCGCGAACGCGGCGACCTGCTGATCCGCGTTGTGCAGGACCCAGCGCGTCGCATGCGGGAATTGCGCGGGGCGGTACGCGGTGTGGAACGCGCCGCCGTCCGGATGCGCGAGCCGGAAATGCGCGATGCCGTCGGCATCCGTTTCCACGTCATTCATGAAGAACACGATCTCCGGGTCGTACAGCGCGGGCGCATCGAGCGTCGCGAGCCGCGCCGGTTCGCGCGCGAGCGTGGCCGTGTAGTCGCGCCACGCGGCGGTCGGCTTCACGTGCGCGGGCACGCTGTCGCGCAGCCGCATGCCGCCGGGCGGCAGCGACTGCACGAAGCGGCCGCCCGGCACGTACGCGTAGTTCAGGTGGGCCATGTACATCAGGTCCATCGGCGTGCCGCCGAGGTTCGTCACCTCCATCGCGATCGTCATCCGCGCATCGTGCTCGGCCAGTCGCACCGACGGACGCGCGACGTAGTGGCTGCCGAAGCCCTGCACGTATTCGTATTCGCCGGTCACTTCGACCGTCGCGCCGCGCGCATCCGTGCCGACGACGAGGCTCGCGCGGTCCATCGGCGCGCACGGCATCTCGCCGTGCAGCGCGTGCGTGTCGTCCGGCCCCGGGCAGCCGTTGCGCAGCAGCCCGCTGTGGAACATGAAGCAGCCGTACGTATCGATGATCGACGTCGCGCGCTTCGGCTGCCGGAACATGTGCTTCATCGTCAGGTCGCGGCCGTCGAATTCGGCGGCCCAGATCATCTGGCCGAGATACGGCAGCACGACGAGATGGCCGCGGCGGTTCTCGAGCTTCAGCGCCTCGACGCCGGACGGATAGGCGAACGCGGTGACGGTGAGGCCGTCGGTGCGGTACAGCGTGCGCGGCGCTTCACGGAAGTCGTCGCGCCGCAGTTCGATCTCGCCGCGCATGGTCAGGCTCCCGACGTGTTGCGCGTCGCGGCGTAGCGCGTGGACGCATGGCCGTCGGCCGCCGCGTCGGGCGTCGCCGCCGGCAGGTGACGCAGGCAGTAGAAGCCGTAGTACACGATCACGACGAAGCACAGCAGCGGCACGACGAACGCGAGCTGCATGTTGCCGCCGGTGTGATCGGAGATCAGCCCCTGGATCAGCGGCACGACCGCGCCGCCGACGATGCTCATCACGAGAATCGAGCCGCCGTATTCGGTGTCCTTGCCGAGGCCGTCGATCGTCAGCCCGTAGATCGTCGGCCAGCACGGGCCGAGGAAGATGCTCACGCACACGGCCGCATACACGGCGGTGATGTTGTGCACGCTGATCGTGTACGCGAGCAGTGCGATGCACAGGATGCCGTAGACGATCAGCACCTTGGCCGGGCCGACGCGCTTCATCACGAGCGTCGCGATCAGCTTGCCGACGAAGAACGCGAAGAAGGTCGCGAGCAGGTAGCGCGACGCGCCGCGTTCGGTGAGGCCGCCGATCTGCATCGCGAGCCTGATCGTGAAACTCCACACGCCGACCTGGGCGCCCACATACAGGAATTGCGCGACCACGCCCGCGACGAAGCGCCGGTTGCCGAACAGGCGCGCGAGCGTGCCGCGCGCGTCGATCCGGTGCGTGACCGTACTCGCCGCATTGCCCTTGCACGCCGGATAGGGCGTAAGCGCGAACACGATGAACACGGCGACGAGCACGACGATCAGCCACTTGTACGGCTCGAGCGTGGCCTGGATCATCGCGAGCTGGTGCGTGTGCGCGTCGGCGGCCGACATCGCCGCGAGCTGTGCATGCGACGCGTCGCCTTCCTTGAAGATCAGGAAACTGCCCATGTAGACGCCGGCCATCGCGCCGAACGGATAGAACGTCTGCGAGATGTTCAGCCGCCGCGTGCTGGTGTCGCGCGGGCCCATCAGCGTCGAATACGAGTTCGACGCCGTTTCGAGGAACGACAGGCCCGCGGCGATCACGAACAGCGCGACGAGGAACATCCCGTACTTCGCCATCGACGCGGCCGGGAAGAACAGCAGGCAGCCGGTCGTGTAGAGCAGCAGGCCGACGAGGATCGTCGTCTTGTAGCTGAACTTCTTCACGACGGTCGCGGCCGGAATCGCGAGGAAGAAGTAGCCGAGATAGAACGCGGACTGCACGAATGCCGATTCGAAATCGGACAGGAAGAACGATTTCTTGAACTGCGCGATCAGCACGTCGTTCAGGTTCGCCGCGGTGCCCCACAGCGCGAACAGGCAGCACAGCAGCGTGAACGCGAAGAGGGGCGTGCGATTCAGGTAATAGCCGTCGGGGGCGTGTTCGATCCGGGTTCGGCTCATGGGTGTCTCCTTCCCAATGTCTCGTCGATGAAGGCGCCGGTCAGAAGCCGGCGTCGCGGAGGAAGCGTTCGAACGTCGCGGCGTCGGCGTACGATTTCTGCGTGCCGAGGCCCGTGACCGAATGCGCGGCGTACGCGGACGCGTAGCGCATCGCATCGACCGCGTCGCGCGACGCGGCATAGCAGCGCGCGAAGCAGCCGATGTACGCGTCGCCGGCGCCCGTCGTGTCGCGCGCGTCGACCGGGACGCCCGGCACGTGATGCACGCCGTCGCGCGACACCAGCAGCGAACCGTTGCTGCCGAGCGTGACGAGCACGTGCTTGAGCCCGCGTGCGACCAGCGC
The DNA here is from genome assembly GCF_014211915.1 of Burkholderia cenocepacia. Taxonomy (NCBI): domain Bacteria; kingdom Pseudomonadati; phylum Pseudomonadota; class Betaproteobacteria; order Burkholderiales; family Burkholderiaceae; genus Burkholderia; species Burkholderia cenocepacia. The sequence goes on from NZ_CP060041.1 coordinate 750,993, forward strand.
TTCGGCGGCGCGGGTCGCGCTCTCGCGCGAATCGACCGGCATACCCGACACGATCGCGAGCTCGGTTTCGTTCGGCACGAAGAATTCGACGGAACGGATGCGTTCGAAATCGAGGTCGGCGACCGCCGGCGCGGGATTCAGCAGCACCGGAATGCCGTGCCGCGCGCCGAAGTCGATCGCGTGATAGACGGTGTCGAGCTCGATCTCGAGCTGCAGCACGATCAGCGCGCATTCGGCGAGCATCGGCGCGGCCGCGTCGATGTCGGCCGGCTGCAGGTGGCGGTTCGCGCCCTTGACGATCAGGATGCTGTTGCTCGAATCGGGCTCGACGAAGATCGGCGCGACGCCGCTCGGCACGCCGGCGACCTTGCGCACGTGCGTGGTGTCGATGCCTTCGCGTTCGAAGTTGCGGATCGTGTTGTCGGCGAACACGTCGTCGCCGACCTTCGTGACCATCACGACGCGCGCGCCGAGGCGCGCGGCCGCGACGGCCTGATTCGCGCCCTTGCCGCCGCAGCCGAGCTCGAAGTTCGGGGCCTCCAGCGTCTCGCCCCGGGCGGGCATGCGCGCGACATAGGTCACGAGGTCGACCATGTTGCTGCCGATGACGGCGATTGTCTCCATCTGTGTCTCTTCCTTGGTATAGGGGCGGCCGTATGCGTGAGGGGCGGCGGGTCGCGACATGTGATAATAAAATCACATTGAATGTGAAAATGCAATCCTATTATGTTAGAGGGGTCACTTTCGACCGGCGACCCTCGCGCGAAGACAGGGTGTGCGGCCTCATGGCCAGGTTGTGCTGGCGAATCTCGGCCAAAGATGCCAGTCATGCACTCGAGCGGGCTTCGGGTTGCTCCGCGGGAGTGCTGTGGCCGCCCTCACTCCTTCGTCGTGTTGGCCGATGGCAATTTCCGACGCATGAAAGGCCGCATGGCGATTGCGCAGCCGGCGGCTCGTCAGGACTGCCCGCACAGGTCGGACGGGACGGGAATCCGCCGCCCGGCTCCGCAACCGCACGCCAGGCTGACCGGCTGATTACGGTTTTGTCATCCATGCCGTTCGCGCTTGCACGCAGCGATGCCGCGTCGCCGTTTCCCGGTAACATCGCCGGATGTCCCCACGAATGCGACGGAGCCGGCCATGCGCATCCTGATAGTCGAAGACGAACCGAAGACGGGCGCGTACCTGAAGAAGGGGCTCGAGGAATCGGGATTCAGCGTTGATCTCGCGAAGGACGGCGGCGAAGGGCTGACGCTCGCGCAGGAAGAGCGTTACGACGTGATCGTGCTCGACGTGATGCTGCCCGTGCTCGACGGCTGGGCCGTGCTCAAGCGGCTGCGCGAAACACACACGACGCCGGTGCTGTTCCTGACCGCACGCGACGACGTGCAGGACCGCGTGCACGGCCTCGAACTCGGCGCCGACGACTACCTCGTGAAGCCGTTCGCGTTCGTCGAACTGCTCGCCCGCATCCGCACGCTCGCCCGTCGCGGGCCGCCGCGCGAGACCGAACATCTGACGGTCGGCGATCTGGAAATCGACGTGGTGCGCCGCCGCGTGAAGCGTGGCGCGACGCGAATCGACCTGACGCCGCGCGAATTCTCGCTGCTGCAGCTGCTTGCGCGCCGGCAGGGCGAGGTGCTGAGCCGCACGCAGATCGCGTCGTATGTGTGGGACATGAATTTCGACAGCGACACGAACGTCGTCGAGGTCGCGATCCGGCGTCTGCGCGCGAAGATCGACGACGCGTTCCCGGTCAAGCTGATCCATACCGTGCGCGGCGTCGGCTACGTACTCGAACCGAAGGACGACGCATGACGCGCCCGCGCTCGCTTGCGGCGACGCTCGCGCTGGCGTTCGCCGCCACCACGCTCGCCGCGTTCGCGCTCGTCGGCGCGTACGTGTATGCGGGCCTCGAGCGGCAGGTCAACACACAGGACGATCTCGACATCGTGCTGGCCGCGCGTCACACGCGCCGGCTCGCGGGCGAGCTCGAGTCGCTCGATGCGGTTCGCGCGCACGCGGAGCGGCTCACGAGCCAGGTGCTGGGCAACGAGGCGCTGTCGATGGTCGTCGTGGATGCGCAGGGCGACGTGCTCGCGCGCCACAACGTCCGGCTCGCCGCGCTCGACGACCCGCCTGCGGCCGCATCCGTTCCGCTGGCGGACGCGCAGCTGTTCGCGCCGCACGCGGCGCCGGTTCCCGCGAACGACCGGATCACGGCCGACCGGCTCGTCACGTGGACCACTGGCGGCGGCACGCCGATGCGCGGCGTCTTGATCGAGGCCGCGCTCGGCGACCGCACGCCGATCCGCATCGCGATCGCGCGCAACATGCGCGACCGCGCCGATCTGCTCGAAGGCTATCGCGACCGGCTCAAACTCGCCGGCGCCCTCGGCGCGCTGTTCGCGCTGCTGCTCGGCTACGGGCTGATTCGCAAGGCGCTCGCGCCGCTGCGCGAGATCGTCGACGACACCGGCCGGATCACGGTCGACAAGCTCGACACGCGGCTCGATGCGTCGCGCGCGCCGCCCGAGCTGCGCGCGCTCGTCGATGCGCAGAACGCGATGCTCGGCCGCCTGCAGCAGGCGTTCGCGCATCTGTCGCAATTCAGCGCCGATCTCGCGCACGACTTGCGCACGCCGCTGAACAACATGCGCGGCGCCACCGAAGTCGCGCTCGCGCGGCCGCGTTCGGTCGACGAGTACCAGACGCTGCTCGAATCGAATCTCGAGGAATACGACCGTCTCGCGCGGATGATCGAGAACGTGCTGTTTCTCGCGCGAGCCGAGCATCCGAGCTTCGTCACGCGGCAGCGCGCGTTCGACGTGCGCGAAGAACTCGAGCGCATCGCGGAGTATTTCGAAGGGCTCGCCGACGAAGCGGGCTCGACGTTGCGCGTCGACGGGCACGGGCAACTGACCGCCGATGTCGAGCTGTTTCGCCGCGCCGTCGGCAACTTGCTCGCGAATGCGCTGCGTTACACGCCGGCTGGTGGTGTCATCACGCTCGCCGTCGACGAAACGCCGGATGCGGTACGCATCGTCGTCGAGAATCCGGGGGAGCCGATCGATCCCGCGCTGCTGCCGCGGATCTTCGACCGCTTCGTGCGCGGCGATCCCGCGCGCAGCGGCGGTGCACCGGGCGGCACGGCCGGGCTCGGCCTCGCGATCGTGCGCTCGGTGATGGAACTGCACGGCGGCACCGCGCAGGTCGAAAGCGACGCGCACGGCACACGGTTCGTGCTCACGTTCAACCGGCCGCCGGCTGCGTGACGGCGCGGTCGGGGCCGTGCGGCAGCCACGGGTTCCGACGCGTCAGTGTTCGACTCCGCGCTTGCGCTCGCCTGCCATCCGCCGCCCAGCGTCTTCAACAATCCGACCAGGCTGGGATGGCGGGCGCGTAGAACGCCACTTGAAGCCTAGCGGTTCGCAAGCGCTGGTCTGGTTCGACACAAAGATCGAGATGCCCCGTCTCGGGCGCCACGCAAAACAACGCTCGCCTCATGGCATGCTCACGCCGTGAACCCGCGACCAGTGAGCCAACGAGCACGCCCGAAACATGACGGCGCGCTCTTGCTCATTCAGCGGCAATGGATCGGCGCAGCGGCGCTGCAGCCGGGGCACGTCGAGCAAGCCGGCGATGCGGTCGGCGTCCGTAGCCAGTATTTCGCGGGTGTGCTGGCGCAATGACTCGCCGTTGCCTTGATCCTTGGGTAAGGCCGACTTCCTGCGCAGGCGCACGGCTTCCGGCAACGCACCGCGCGACGCTTCACGCAACATGGCCTTTTCCACGCCGTCACGTAGCGCCAGCTCGGCCGGAATGGTGGCAGCCAGGTCCAAAACTTCGGTATCGCTGAAGGGGACGCGCGCTTCCAGTCCATGTGCCATGCCATGGATATCGCCGTTATGCAACAGCCGCTGCAACCAACGATGGCGCACCAGCCATTGCGTGGCGCGCAAACATGACGCGGGCGTATGCCAATCGTGTCCGGCCGCGATCGCCAGTTGGCGATAGACCTCGCCGTAGTGTTGCAACGGTCGCTCCAGCAGGTCGGGCCGTAGATAGGGATCGCCGGTCAAGCGTTGCAGGATATGGGTCGGGTCACGGGTGGCGTGCGGGTCGAGCAGAAAGTGATAACCGTAGTGCGTTTCATCGGCGGCATCGCCCACCAATACCGCCTTGAGGCGCGTGCTGGCGGCTCGCGCCAGGTAATGTTGCGCCAGCTCCTGTTCCCATGCGGGCAGTGCATCGTTTTGGGTGGCCAATTGCAGCAGATCCTGGGCCAGCGCGGAGCGCGTCGGTGCGACGTCTTCGCGTGGCAGGCCCAATTCATTTGCGGCCTGTTCGGCGAAAGGCTGATCATCGGAAGCCACGATCAGCGAACGCGCGTAGTCGTAGCGATCGTGATCTTCAAAGCGAATGGTGAAGCACGGCGGTGTCGTACCTGCTGCTCGCGCCAGGCCGCCTATCAGCGTGGAGTCGAGGCCACCGCTGAGAAACAGGCCGACCGGTGTATCGGCGATCGAGCTGCGCTGGACGGCCGCGGCCAGCCGCTCGCGCAGCCCGGGAGCGATATCGTCTGCCCTGGCAACCGGATTTTCGGCAATCTCCGGCGCCCAGCGCGATAGCTGCAAACCATCGCGATCCAGGCGCATCAGATGCCCGGGCGGCAGGTACGCCATGCCTTCGAACATGGGTTGGGCCACGCCGCTGAAGAACGGCGCCACCAGGTATTCCAGCACGGCGTCGCTATTCGCACGCGGCGCGTGCATCGCAGGCAGCAGTCCTTTGGCCTCCGAGGCAAACAGGAATTCCGCCCCCTGTTGCAGGTAAACGAACGGCTTGACGCCCAGCCGGTCGCGCGCGGCAAAGGCTCGCTGACGACGGGTGTCCCACACCAGGAACGCGAACATGCCGTTGAAGCGCCGAAGACACGCTTCGCCCCAAACCGCATACGCGGCGAGCACCACCTCGGTGTCGGTGTTCGTGTGGAACGACCAGCGCGCGCTTAGTTCGCGGCGAAGCTCCGCATAGTTGTAGACCTCTCCGTTGTAGACCAGCACGTAACGATGGTCGGCACTGCGCATCGGCTGCGCGCCATGCTCGGCGTCGAGTAGCGCCAAACGGTCGTGAGCAAGCACGGCGAGTTGGTCATGCCATAAGCCCCGGCCGTCCGGCCCACGATGCCGCTGTCGCTCGCGCATGGCGAGCACCCGCTCGACCTGTGCGGGCGCCTGGCCGTCATAGCGAATCAGCCCAGCCAAGCCGCACATCAGACGGTCGCGCCCAGTTGAATGGGGGCGAGCAACAGCGTGGTCCATAGCTGTTGCCGTTCGAAGGCGCTGCTAACAGTCACCCCAGATACGGCTAATGGGAACACTCGTGGTAGTGCCGTCAGCAAAGGCTGAGAGCGACGTTCTTTTGGTGTCTGCACGCGTTGCGCTCATGTAAAAAATGGGGGAAGTATGCGCGAAGATTGTGCTAATGCGCTTTCAAGAGCTCGCAATTTCAGATTTGGCTCATGAGCGGCGTAATGAGGCAAGCGACTCGTGACAAGAGCATGGCGTGCACGTAACAGATGATCAACAAATTGGGTGCGTGCACAACAATATAACCATCATCCGAAGCCCGGTGGGGGCGACGCTAGTGCTTTTTTACAGGGTGTTGGAGGCTGGCCACATTGAGCCTTGGCGCACGCCCAGGCCGCGCTTCAACACCATCGTTTGAGGCCTACGCCGAGGCGGAAAGACAGCATCGTAAGTGCGGCGCGAAAAGATTTTTGCGGGCATGGCGCGCGGCACGCGCTCCTTGCAGGTTCAACCGGCCGACCGCAGCGTGACGGCGGGTTCGGGCCGCACGGCCGCCGCGTGTTCTTCCGCGTCGGTGTTCGATTCCGCGCCTGATACTGCGCTCGCGCTCGCCTGCCACCCGCCACCCAACGCCTTTAGCAACCCGACTTCCGCCTCGACCCGGCGCGCGTCGATCTGATCGGCCGTGCGCCGGTTCGTCAGCGCGATCGTCTGCGCGGTTACGACGTCCAGATAACTGACGGCGCCGGCGTTGAAGCGATTCGTCGTCAGTCGCAGCGACAGGTCGGCCGCGTCGGTCGCGCGTTGCTGGCTGCCGGCTTCGGACGCGAGCGCATCGATCGCGGACAACTGATCCTCCACCTGCTGGAACGCGACGAGCACGGTTTGCCGGTAATCGGCGACCGCGCCGTCGTATTGCGCATGCGCGCCCCGTAGCGACGCGCTGCGGCGGCCGCCGTCGAACAGCGTGCCGGCGAGTTGCGGGCCGAGCGACCAGAACAGGCTCGGCGCCGCGAGCCACGGCGCGAAGAACGAACTCTCGAGGCCGGCGCTCGCCGACAGCACGAGATCAGGGAAGAACGCGGCGCGCGCCTCGCCGATCTGCGCGTTCGCGGCCGCGACGCGACGCTCGGCCGCCGCGATGTCGGGCCGCCGCTCCAGCAATTGCGACGGCACGCCGGCCGGAATGGCCGGCACGTGGAACGCCTGCACGCGCGGCGGCAGTGCGAACGTCGATGCACTCTCGCCGACGAGCGTCGCGATCGCGTGCTGCAACTGCGCACGCGACGCATCGATGTCGGTGTCCTGCGTGCGCGTCGATTCGAGCTGGGTCTCGGCTTGCGCGACCGCCGACGCGTCGATCGCACCGGCCGCGAGCTGCTGCTCGAGCAGCGTCAGCGCGTCGGCGTACGCGCGTACCGAGTCGTCGAGCAGTTGCTTCTGCGTGTCGAGCGAGCGCAGCGCGAAATAGTCGGTCGCGAGTTCGGCAGTGACCGACAGCCTCACGGCCTGCAGGTCGGCCGCGCTCGCGGCAGCATTCGCCTGCGCGCCGGTCACCGCGTCGCGCACACGGCCGAACACGTCCGGTTCCCAGTTCGCGGCCACGCCGGCCTGGTAGTCGGGCGTCGTTTTGCCGGCGAGCGACGAACCGAGCCGGTTCTGCGACACGCGCGCCCGGCTCTGCGAGGCGCCGGCCGTGATCGTCGGCAGGAACCCGGCGCGCTGATAGTCGACCATCGCGCGGGCCTGTTGCAGGTCGGCGACGGCTTTCTTCACCGTCTGGCTCGACACGTCGACGCGCGCTTCGAGCGCGTTCAGATCGGCGTCGCCGAACACGGTCCACCACGCGCCGCGCGCGGCGGCGTCGGCCGGCATCGCGACGTGCCAGCCGGCTTGCGCGGCCGGTACTGCCGGTGCGCCCGCGTAGTGCGCGGGCATCGCGACGGCGGGCGGCGAATAGGGCGGCAGCGTCGAGCAGGCGGTCAGTGCGGCGACGGCGCCGAGCGCGACGATGCGGCGAGCGAACGGGAGTGGATGAGGAAGGCGCATGGCAAGTATCTCGTGAGTCGTCGTCGATGGGTCAGCCGCGGGCGGGCGCCGGAGCGGGTGTCGACGCGGCAGGTGCGACGCCGGCCGCGCGCAGCGGCGGCACGTTGCGCACGCCGGTCGCGGACGCTGGTTGCGCGGCCTGCGCGGCCTGCGCGGCCTGCGCGGCCTGCGCGGCCGGCGCGGCCGGCGCGGCCGGCGCGGACGAAGCGGACGAAGCGGACGAAGCGGACGAAGCGGACGAAGCAGACGAAGCAGACGAAGCAGACGAAGCAGACGAAGCAGACGAAGCCGCAACCGGCGCCGCATCGTGCGAAGTCGCCACGATCTTCACGGCTTCCCCGGCCGTGATCGCATCGCCCGGGTTGTCGATCACGCGATCGGTCGCCGCGAGCCCCGCGACGATCTCGACACGCGTGCCGAAATCCCGCCCGATCTGCACGGTCTTCAGCGCGGTTTGCCCGTTCGCACCGACGGTGGCGACCGTCACGCCGTTCGGGCGGAACAGCAGCGCGCTGACCGGCAGCTCAAGCGCCGGCGCCGCACTCGGCAAGACGAGATGCGCCTGCGCATACGCACCGGGCATCAATGCGCCGTCGCGATTGTCGACGTCGATCTCGACGCGCAGCGTGCGCGTGACGGGATCGATCGCTCCCGCGCTGCGCGCGACATGCGCGGCAAAACGCCGCCCCGGATACTGCGGCGTCGTCAGGTAGACGGAGGTGCCGGTCGACACGCCGGTCGCGCTGTCCTGCGGCACGTCGACGAACACGCGCAGCGTGTCCGTCTGTTCGAGATGGAACAGTTCCCCGGACAGGCCCGGGCTGCCCGGCGTGCCGCCCGCCGTGACCAGCGTGCCGACGTCGACGTTGCGCGCGGTGATCACGCCGTCGAACGGCGCGGTGACGGACTCGTACGACACGAGTTCGGCAAGATGCGCGACGTTCGCCTGGGCGGATGCGAGCATCGCGCGCTTCGCGTTCATGTCCGCGACCTTCGTGTCGGTGTCCTGCTGCGACACCGATTGTGTTTTCAGCATGTCCTGCCAACGCTGCGCAGTGGATTTCGCATAGTCATAGTTCGCCTGCGCACTCGCTTCGTCGGCGCGCGCCTGGCGTAACTGCGCATCGAGATCGGGCGCCGAGATCTGCGCGAGCGTCTGCCCGGCCTTTACGTGCGTACCGAGATCGACACTCCAGTGCGCGATATAACCGCTCGTGCGCGCATAGATCGACGCGTCCGCATACGGCGCGACCGAGCCGGGCAGCGTCAGCGTCTGGTCGGCCGGCGCCGCGCCGGGCACGATGACCGACACCGGCAGCGCCTGCTGCGCGGCGACCTGCGCACGCTGCGCGGCGCGAGCATCGATCCGCGGCACGATGCCGAGCGCGAGCAGCGCGGCGGCGAGCGCGACGGCCGCGAGCGGCACGGCCAGCGTGCGGCCGCGGCGGGGCGGCGGCGTATCGGAGGCGGCGCCGCGCGCGGCGGGCGGCACGGCTGCGGCCACGGTGGCCGCTTCGGCGGCGGGCGGCGGGGCGACGGGTTCGATCGAGTCGTTCATGATGGGTCCGGGGGCGGGCGAATCGAAGGATGAGAAGGGGGCGGGGCGTTCGCGCTCAACGCAGCGCCGGCGTATCGGGAACGGGCTGGGCGCGCCGGGCGGCTTCGGCGTCGCGACGCCGCGCGAGCCACGCGTGGACGAAGCCGAACAGCACCGGCACGAACAGCAGCGTCGACACCGTGCCGAACGCGAGGCCGCCGATCACCGCGCGGCCGAGCGGCGCGTTCTGCTCGCCGCCGTCGCCGAGGCCGAGCGCCATCGGCAGCATGCCGATCAGCATCGCGAGCGCGGTCATCACGACGGGCCGGAAGCGGGCGAAGCCGGCGTCGAGCGCCGCCTGCCACGGCGGCTCGCCGCCCGCGAGCAGCTCGCGCGCCGCGTTCACGACGAGAATGCTGTTCGCGGTCGCGATGCCGATGCACAGGATCGTGCCGGTCAGTGCGGGCACCGACAGCGTGGTGCGCGTGACGAACAGCATCCATGCGATGCCGGCGAGCGATGCGGGCAAGCCGCCGACGATCACGAGCGGATCGAGCCACGACTGGAAGTTCACGACCATCAGCAGGTAGACCAGCGAGATCGCGAGCGCGAGGCCGCCGAGCAGGCCCGCGAACGACTCGTGCATCGCCTGCACCTGGCCGCGCAGCACGATCGACGCGCCGGGCGGCAGTTGCGCGCGCGCGGCGTCGACGAGCTTCATCACGTCGCCCGTGACGCCGCCGAGGTCGCGCCCCTGCACCGACGCGAAGATGTCGAGCACCGGCTGCACGTTGTAGTGTGACACCACGGCCTGCTGCGTCGCGCGCGAGAACGAGCCGAGCGCGCCGAGCAGGTTCTGCGCGGGCGCGCCCGCGGCCGGCCCGCCGGCCGGCGTCTGCGGCGAGCGGGCGGTGCCGGCGGGCAGCGGCACGTTCGCGAGCGACTGCAGCGAGTTCACCGTGTATTGCGGCGTCTGCACGAGCACCGGGTAGCTGACGCCGTTGCGCGGATCGAGCCAGAAGTTCGGCGTCGTCTGCGAGCTGCCGGACAGCGCGATCAGCAGGTTCTGCGCGACGTCGCGCTGTTCGAGGCCGGCCTGGATCGCCTTCGTGCGATCGACGTTCACGTTGATCGCCGGTTCGTCGCCGGGCTGCTGGATGCGCGCGTCGACGAGCCCGCGCACGCCGCGCAGCTTCGCGAGCAGCGCATTCGCGACCGCACGGTTCTGGTCGAGCTTGTTGCCGACGATCTGGATGTCGATCGGCGCGGGCAGCCCGAAGTTGAGGATCTGGCTGACGATGTCGGCCGGCAGGAACGCGAACGTCACGCCGGGGAACGACTGCGCGAGCACGTTGCGCAGCTTCGCGACGTACGCGGCCGTCGACGCATGATCCGGTTTCAGCGTGACGAGCACGTCGGCATCCTCGGTGCCGATCGGGTCCGACGAGTCGTACGTCAGGTTGATCCCGCTCACCGGCACGCCGATGTTGTCGAGCACGCCCGCGAGCTGGTTCGCCGGAATCACGCTGCGGATCTTCGCTTCGACTTCGTCGGTGAGCCGCGCGGTTTCCTCGATCCGCGTGCCGGTCGGCGCGCGCAGATGCAGGCGGATCTCGCCGGTGTCGACCGACGGGAAGAAGTCCTGCCCCGCGAACGCGTAGAGGCCCGTCGATGCGACGCAGGCGAGCAGGAACGCGGCCGCGAAGCGGCGGCGCCGCGCGATCGCCGCCGACAGCAGCGCGCGATAGCGCAGCCGCACGGCCTCGAAGCGATGCTCGAACGCGGCCTGGAAGCGCGCCACATGCACGAGGGGTGCGAATACGCCGCGTGGCGGCCGGCCGCTGCCTTTGGCGCGCATCAGCGCCATCGCGAGCGTCGGCACCAGCGTGCGCGAGAAGAAGTACGACGCGATCATCGCGAAGATCACGGCTTCGGCGAGCGGCACGAACAGATAGCGCGCGACACCCGTGAGCAGGAACATCGGCACGAACACGATGCAGATCGACAGCGTCGACACGAAGGTCGGCACCGCGATTTCGCCGGAGCCGGTCAGGATGGCCTCCTCGAGCGGCGCACCGAGCTCGAGATGATGCGTGATGTTCTCGATCGCGACGGTCGCGTCGTCGACGAGAATGCCGACCGCGAGCGCGAGCCCGCCGAGCGTCATGATGTTGATGGTCTGGCCGAGCGCGGACAGCGCGAGCAGCGACGTGAGCACCGCGAGCGGGATCGTGATCGCGATGATCAGCGTCGCGCGCCAGCTGCCGAGGAACAGCAGGATCATCAGCGCGGTCAGGCACGCGGCGATCAGCGCTTCGCGCACGACGCCCTGAACGGCCGCCTTCACGAACACGGACTGATCGTCGAGCGGCGCGATGTGCAGCGCCTTCGGCAGCCCGGCCGCGATCTTCGGCAGCATCGCCTTCACCTGGTCGATGATCGTCAGCGTCGATGCGCTGCCGGTCTTCTCGACCGTCAGCAGCGCCGCGCGCTTGCCGTCCACCCGCACGATGTTGGTCTGCGGCGCGTAGCCGTCGCGAACGTGCGCGACGTCGCGCACGTACACGACGGTGCCGCCGATCGTCTTCACCGGCAGGTCGTTCAGCGCGGCGACCGTCTGCGTGCTGCCGTTCATCTGCACGTTGTATTCGTGCGTGCCGATCTTCGCGGTACCGCCCGGCAGGATCAGGTTCTGCGCGTTGATCGCGTTGACGACGTCGATCGGCGCGAGGCCCTTTGCCTGCAGCGCGCGCGTATCGAGATCGACGACGATCTGGCGGATCTTGCCGCCGAACGGCAGCGGCACGGCCGCGCCCTGGACGGTCGCGAGCTGCGTGCGGATGAAGCTGTTGCCGAGGTCGTACAGCTGCTGCTCGGCGAGCGTGTCGCTCGACAGCCCGAGCTGCAGGATCGGCACCGTCGACGCGTTGTACGTGATGATGTTCGGCGGCAGCGTGCCGGGCGGCAGGATGCGCAGGATCGACGCGGCGTTGCTCGCCGCTTCCGCGATCGCGCGATTGATGTCGGCGCCCGGGTGGAAGAAGATTTTCACGACCGACACGCCGTTCAGCGACTGCGACTCGATGTGCTCGATGTCGTCGACGTCGGACGTGAGCGCGCGTTCGTAGTTCGACGTGATCCGCTTGGCCATGTCCTCCGCGGAGAAGCCGTTGTACGTCCAGACGATGCTGACGACCGGAATGTCGATGTTCGGGAAGATGTCGATGGGCGTGCGCAGCAGCGCGAGCGGCCCCGCGATGAAGATCAGCAGCGCGAGTACGACGAACGTGTAGGGCCTGCGTAACGCCAGCCGGACGATCCACATGATGGTGCTCCTCGAAGCAGGGCTCGGATGCGCATTCGATGCGACGAGCACGCAGTCTGCCGGCGCGGCGTTGACCCGATCCTGACTCGAGGATTACGAAACCGTTATCTGTGCGGGCGCGCGAGTGCGTGGCGACCGACCGGCGCCGGCGCCCAGATAACAAAACCGTAATCGAAGCCTCACCTTCAGGAAAGCGCGTGAATCGCAGAATGAATCCAACTCTTCATCGCATCGATGGGGAGCGGATGTCCGGCCTGATCTGCGGACGCGAACACGCCATCTTTGAGAGGTGAACATCATGAACAACCTGATTCGTGCAGTCCTGCTGTCCTGCGCACTGAGCGCGCCGATCGTCGCATTTGCGCAAACCACCGACCATGCGGTTACCCGCGCCGAGGTGCGTGCCGATCTCGTCCGCGTCGAAAAGGCCGGTTATCGTCCGGTCGGCAGCGATCCGTACTATCCCGAGGACATCCAGGCCGCGGAAGCGAAGGTCGTCGCGCAGCAAGCGCAATCGGCCGCTGCCCAGCCGACCGACGCGGCCAGGACGGCTACATCATCGCTCGCGTCGCTCGACACGCAGCCGTTGTACGAGCATCACTGAGCGCGTTCGGCGCCCGCCGTCGGCAGCGCGGCGGCGGATCGTTCGACGGACGGCGCGCATGCCGCCGCGCGTCAGTTCTCGCCTTTCTCGAGCACGTTCTGCGTGAGCGCGATCGACGGAATCGTCGGCTTGAGCAGCGCGCGGCGCGCCCGGCGGCTCAGCCACTTCCAGCCGGCCACGAGCAGCAGCGCGACCAGCGGGATCGACGCGATCGTCCACGTCCCGTTCGGATAGTCGAACGCCATCAGCACCAGCACGCCGAGCAGGAACAGCAGCGTGAGCCACGACGTGACGGGCGCGCCCGGCATCCTGAACGATACGTCCTCGACCTCGCCGCGCCTGACCGCGGCGCGGAACTTCATCTGGCACACGACGATGAAGCCCCAGGTGCTGATGATGCCGAGCGACGCGATGTTCAGCACGATCTCGAACACGCTCGACGGCACGAGATAGTTGAGCAGCACGCCGACCACGTAGATCGCGACCGTCACCAGAATGCCCGCGTACGGCACCGATTGCCCGCTCATTCGCGCGAGGAACGCGGGGGCGGAGCCGCCCATCGACAGCGAACGCAACACGCGCCCCGTCGAATACAGGCCGGAGTTGAGGCTCGACAGCGCGGCCGTGAGCACCACCAGGTTCATCACCGAACCGATGCCCGGCACGCCGAGCGCGCCGAAGAACGTGACGAACGGGCTCTGGCCCGCCTTGTACGCGCTCCACGGCAGCAGGCAGACCAGCAGCACGACCGATGCGACGTAGAAGATCGCGATGCGCCAGATCACGTTGTTGATCGCGCGCGGCAGCACCTTGCGCGCGTCCTTGCATTCGCCGGCGGCCGTGCCGACCAGTTCGACGCCCGCGAACGCGAACACCACGCCCTGCACCAGCACCAGCGCCGGCATCAGCCCGTGCGGGAAGAACCCGCCGTTGTCGGTGATCAGATGCATGCCGGTGCCATGGCCGGCCACCGGCATGCCCGTGCCGAGGATCGCCGCGCCGATCACGAGGAACAGCACGATCGCGGCGACCTTGATCAGCGCGAACCAGAACTCCATCTCGGCGAACCACTTCACGCCGATCAGGTTCATCGTCGCGACGATGCAGAGCGCGACGAGCGCGAAGATCCACTGCGGCACGGCCGCGAACGGCGCCCAGTAATGCATGTAGAGCGCGACGGCGGTGATGTCGACGATGCCGGTCATCGCCCAGTTCAGGAAGTACATCCAGCCGGCGACGAACGACGCCTTTTCGCCGAGGAATTCGCGCGCGTACGACACGAAGCTGCCGCTGCTGGGGCGATGCATCACCAGCTCGCCGAGCGCGCGCAGAATCAGGAACGAAAACGCGCCGCAGATCAGATAGACGATCGCGAGCGCCGGGCCGGCGGCCTGCAGCCGGGCGCCGGCCCCGAGGAACAGCCCGGTGCCGATGGCCCCGCCGATCGCGATCATCTGCACCTGTCGATTGCCGAGGGTCTTGTGATAGCCGGCTTCGTGCGATTCGAGCCAGCTGCGTTTGTCGGTTTCGCCGGTTGTCGACGGTTCGGGAATCGATGCCATGACGGTATCCTCGCGCACGGATGGGATTGAATTCATCCCGATCGCGGGACGATCGGGACCACCGGTACCGGCGGACTCGCGCGCGGAATCCGGCGTGCTCGTCCTGATCGCGATTCGTCGGACGTGACGAAAGGCATGGTACGTCGCGAACGTATTCAGCCGTAATTCCCGCCACAAACGGAATGCAAATTTGGACTGGGCGTGTTCGAATCCGCGCATAACGGCCGCGGCGACGGGTGAACCGGTTAGGTAATTTGGTGCGCCGGCGCGCACTGCGAGGGCAACCGTTACCGATGGTGCCGGTTCATGCACCGAAATGAGGAATTCGGCTTGCCGAAAGGTTCGCCGGCATTTCCGTCTCGTGCCCGTGCAGCAAGCGTTTCACGGCAATGGCCCGGTTTTTGCTGGAGTGGTGTCGGCCGCGCAATCGTTGCGCGCAGCCCGACGACATACCAGACAAGGAAGATTCACCGTGAGCCCGACGACCCGACCGTTCCCCCGACGCACCTGGCTGGCTGCGCTGTTCGCCGCCCCCGTGATCGCGCTGTTCGCCGCCGCGCCGGCCCATGCCGATGCGCTCGACACCATCGCGAAAAACGGCACGCTGCGCGTCGCGGTGCCCGAGGACTATCCGCCGTTCGGTTCGGTCGGCACGGACATGCAGCCGCAGGGCTACGACATCGACATGGCAGGACTCCTCGCCAAGTCGCTCGGCGTCAAGCTGAAGCTGGTGCCCGTGAACAGCGCGAACCGGATTCCGTACCTGACGACCAACAAGGTCGACATGGTGATCTCGTCGCTCGGCAAGACGCCGGAGCGCGAGAAAGTCATCGACTTCTCGAGCGCGTACGCACCGTATTTCCAGGGCGTGTTCGGGCCGTCCGACGTGAAAGTGAGCACGCCGGCCGACCTCACCGGCAAGACGGTCGGCGCGACGCGCGGCGCGCTCGAGGAGATCGCGCTGTCGCAGCTCGCGCCGAACGCGACGATCAAGCGCTTCGAGGACAACAACGCGACGATCCAGGCGTTCCTGTCGGGGCAGGTCCAGTTGATCGCGGCCGGCAACATCGTCGCGGCGGCGATTCTCGCGAAGAATCCGCCGCGCCGCCCCGAGGTGAAGTTCGTGATCAAGAATTCGCCGTGCTTCGTCGGCGTCAACAAGAACGAACCGCGCCTGCTCGCGAAGATCGACGATGCGATCGCGCATGCGAAGCAGGACGGCTCGCTGGGCGAAATGTCGCGCAAGTGGCTCGGCCAGCCGTTGCCGGCCGGACTGTGACGCATCGCCGTGTCGCCTGATACGTCGCCGCGGCCGGGGTGCCCGGCGTGGCGCGTGTCGTTGTCCGAACCCGAATTCATCTCCTTCCCATGAGCTACCAGCTTCAATTCGGCGAACTGTCCGAGTACGTCGGCGTGTTCGCGAGCGGCGCGGCGATCACGCTCGCGCTGACCGCGGTCGCGACCGTGCTCGGCGTGGCGGTCGGCGTGCTCGGCGCGGCCGCGTACAGCGCCGACGCGCGCGCGGCCGTGCGCTTGCGCCCGCTGATCGGCGCGTACGTCGAGGCGATTCGCAATACGCCGTTCGTCGTCCAGCTGTTCTTCATCTTCTTCGGCTTGCCGGCGCTCGGCGTGCACATCGACGAATACACGGCCGCGATCCTCGCGATGACGCTCAATCTCGGCGCGTACTCGGTCGAGATCGTGCGCGCGGGCGTGGCCGCCGTGCCGAAAGGGCATCTGGAGGCCGCGTCCGCGCTGGCGATGTCGCGCGCGCAGATGCTGCGCCACGTCGTGCTGCCGCAGGCGCTCGCCAAGGTGTTTCCCGCGCTGTCGAGCCAGATCGTGATCACGATGCTCGGCTCGGCCGTCGTGTCGCAGATCTCGGTGGCCGACCTGACCTATGCGGCCAGCTACATCCAGTCGCGCAACTTCCGCGCGTTCGAGACGTACTTCGTGATCACGCTCGCGTATCTGGCGATGGCGCTGCTGCTGCGCGCCACGCTCGGCGCGATGGGCCGCCGCCTGTTCACCCGCCGCGTGCGAGGTGCGCGATGACCGATTTCACGTTGGGGCAGATTCTCGCGAACCTGCTGCTGGCCGCGCGCTGGACGATCGTGCTGTCGATCGTGTCGTTCGTGACGGGCGGCCTCGTCGGCCTCGGGCTGCTCGTGATGCGCGTGTCGGGCTCGACGGTGCTGCGCGGCATCGCGAAGCTCTATATCGAAGTGTTTCAGGGCACCCCGTTGCTGATGCAGCTGTTCATCGTGTTCTTCGGCCTGCCGCTCGTCGGGCTCGACGTGCCGCCGTGGGTCGCGGCCACGGCGGGGCTCACGTTCTTCACCAGCGCGTATCTGGCCGAGATCTGGCGCGGCTGTGTCGAGGCCGTGCCGAAAGGGCAGTGGGAGGCGTCGGCCAGCCTGGCGATGAGCTACGTCGAGCAATTGCGTCACGTGATCCTGCCGCAGGCCGCGCGCATCGCGATCGCGCCGACGGTCGGTTTCGGCGTGCAGGCCGTGAAGGATACGGCGCTGGTGTCGATCATCGGCTTCACCGAGCTGACGAAGGTCGGCATCGCGATCTCGAACGCGACGTTCCGGCCGTTCGTCGTGTATGGCCTCGTCGCGCTGATCTATTTCGCGCTCTGTTATCCGCTTACCCGTTATGCGCGCACGTTGCAAAGGAGATGGCATGCCGCTCGTTGAAACCCGGGGTCTCGAAAAGAACTTCGGCACCCATCATGTGCTCAAGGGCATCGATTTCTCCGTCGAGCGCGGGCAGGTCGTCTCGATCATCGGCCGCAGCGGCTCGGGCAAGAGCACGCTGCTGCGCACGCTCAACGGGCTCGAGAGCATCGACGCGGGCACGATTTCGGTCGACGGCGAACGCGTCGATGCGCGGCACGCGGACCTGCGCGCGCTGCGGCTGAAAGTCGGCATGGTGTTCCAGCAGTACAACCTGTTTCCGCACCTGAGCGCCGGGCAGAACGTGATGCTCGCGCAGTCGGTGGTGAAGAAGGCGCACCGCCAGCAGGCGCGCGCGATCGCGGAACTGATGCTCGAGCGCGTCGGCCTCGGCGACAAGTTCGACGCGTTTCCGGAACAGCTGTCGGGCGGCCAGCAGCAGCGCGTCGCGATCGCGCGGGCGCTCGCGATGAAGCCGAGCGTGCTGCTGTGCGACGAAATCACGTCCGCGCTCGACCCGGAGCTGGTCGGCGAGGTGCTGGGCGTGGTCGAGCAGCTCGCGCGCGAGGACATGACGCTGATCATGGTCACGCACGAGATGAACTTCGCGCGTGCGGTGAGCGACCGGATCGTGTTCATGCACCAGGGGCGTGTGTGGGAGAGCGGGACGGCCGACGAGATCTTCGAGCGGCCGCAGACGGTGGAGTTGACGCGGTTTCTGGGCAGCGTGCGAAACACCGAAACCGTGACGCGCTGACCGACACCGCCGTGCGGCCCGGCCGCGATAGATGACAGGACCGTAATCGAAGCTTCACCTTCCGGACAGCGCGCGAATCGCAGAATGGACACCACTCCTCATCGCATCGATGCGGAGCGGATGTCCGGCCTGATCTGCGGACGCTAACACGCTATCTTCGAGAGGTGAACATCATGAACAAGCTGATTCGTGCGGCATTGCTTTCCTGTGCGCTGAGCGCACCGATCGTCGCATTCGCGCAATCTGCCGATCATACGGTCACGCGCGCCGACGTGCGCGCCGACCTGATTCAGGCGGAGCGCGACGGCACGCTGCCGACGTCGAACTGGGACTATCCGCCGAGCACGCAGACGATCGCGCGCAATCGCGAGCTGTATGCGATCGCGCATGGCGACCGGCCCACGGCAATGGCCGCGACGTCGTCGGCCACCGTGTCGACCGCGAGCGCGCAATGAAGCGGGGCGCCGTATCGACATGCGCGGCCGGGCTGGCGATCGCCGCGTGGCTCGCGGCGGCCGTGGCCCCGGCTTTCGCGCGCGGGCAGCCGCTACTGCCCGATGACGACGGCGGGCGAGCCAGCGTGCTGCACGCGCTGAATCCCGGGTTCGATCCGCACCGCCATGCAGTCGATACCCGGCCGGCGCACGCTCACGCCGCGCCCATCAGCCGCGCGCCGAGCGCGATCCCGCGCGCGGCGATCGCTGCGCTCGCGGCGCGCTGACGGGCGTCCCAGCCGGCAAGCGCGACATCGAACGCGGCGCCGCGTGCGACGTCGCGCACGGCTTCGGCGAGGCCGACCGCGTCGTCCGCCGCTTTCGCGACGCCCGCCGCCGTGTGCGGGCGCACCATGCATGCGGCATCGCCGAGCAGCACCGCGCGCCCGACAGCCATCCGCTCGACCGCGAGATCGAGGATCGCCTGCGCGAACGGCGCGGTGGTTGCATCGACGAGCGCGGCGAGCGTCGGCGCGAGCATCCGGTCGGCGGCGTCGACGAGTTCCGCGCGATGGTCGTCCCGCATCGCGCCGGGCGGCAGCGACCCGTCGCGCTGCGTGCCGTCGCGCGCAACGAACAGCGACGGCATCCGGTCGGATGCGAGATGCCGGTACCACACCCAGTTCACGCGCCGTTTGCCCGGTTCGATCGTGCCGTCGGCGCCGGGCACCAGATAGGTCAGGAACAGGTGCCGGTCGCCTTGCTGGAACGTGAAGCGTTCGCGCAGCAGAAGCAGCACCTGCTCGGGCAGCGCGCGTTCGTCGACGAGCCCGCGCCACGCGACATAGCCCGCATACGTCGGCCGCACGTCCGGCAGCAATTGCGCGCGCACGGTCGAGCGGCCGCCGTCCGCGCCGATCAGCAGGTCGGCCGTCTCGGCGCGGCCGCTCGCGAAATGCGCGACGATCCGCTCGCCGTCCGGTTCGAACCGCTCGAACGCGTCGCCCGCGTGGATGACGCTGGCGGGCAGCGCACGCTTGAGCGCCGTGTAGATCACGTTCCAGCCCGTCTGCGTCTGCGGCATCGCGAAGCGCTGCACGATCCGGTCGTGCGCATCGACGTAGATCCGGTCGATCGAATCGACGCCGGTCTCGCGCGGCAGCGGCACACCGCCGAACGCGAACGCGCGCTCGATCGGCGGTTGCAGCACGATGCCGCCGCCGCGGCTGTCGAGTGCGTGCGGCGATTGCTCGAAGACGCGGACGTCCCAGCCGGCCGCGCGCAGCGCGGTCGCCGCGAACAGCCCGCCGACCGATCCGCCGGCGATGACGGCCTTGCGGCCCGCTCCGTGTTCCATCCGAGGTCCCCCGATGATGCCGCGTGCGGCGGGCGTGGCGTCAGCCGGCCCAGCCGCGCAGGAAATCGACCAGCAGCGCGTTCACGCGCTCGGGCTGCTCCTCGTGCGGCAGATGCCCGCACTGCGCGATCGGCTCGGCACGCAGGTGGGTCGCCATGCCTTCCCATACGGCCTTCATGTCGAACATCTTGCCCACCGCGTAGAAATCCTCGCCCCAGATCGCCATGGTCGGGCACGCGATCCTGACGTCCGCATCGACGAGGTCCTGCTGCACGTCTTCCGCGTTCGCGCGATAGTCGGCCAGCGCGCCGCGCACGGCCCCCGGGCGTCGGTACGCACGCACGTACGTGTCGAACGCATCGCCCGAGATCGCGTGCGGGTTGTAGCACCAGTCGGCGAAAAAGTAGCTGAGCCATTCGGCTTCCTTGTCGGCGATCAGCGCCTCCGGCAGGTCGGGCACCTGGTGGAACAGGAAGAACCAGTACGCGCGCGCCGTTTGCGCGGTCATGTTCTGCGCGACGATGCGCGTCGGCACGTTGTCCATCACGACGAGCCGCTCGACGCGTTCGGGGAAGTCCTTCGCGAAACGCGTCGCGACGCGTGCGCCGCGATCGTGGCCGACGAGCGCGATGCGCTCGATGCCGAGCGCATCGAGCAGCGCGGCGAGATCGCGCGCCATGTTGCGCTTGTCGTAGCCGGCCGCGGGCTTGTCGGTTTCGCCGTAGCCGCGCAGGTCGGGCACGATCACGCGATAGTGCCGCGCGAGCACCGGAATCTGGAAGCGCCATGCAAAACTGGTTTCGGGGAAGCCGTGCAGCAGCACGACGACGGACCCCGCGCCGGCATCGATGACGTGCTGGCGGATGCCGTTCGCCGTAATGGTGTGATGGGTGAGTGCGAGCGTGTCGGTCGTCATGTGGGAATCCTGGTTCGATGCGGACGGTGCGCGATACGGCTCGCGTCCGATGCTGTCCGAGCATAGGCCACGCGACGAACGTCGTGGCTGAATCGTTCTGAATCCCGATGTGAGGCGGCGGCGCGGCGGCCGGCTCGTCGGCGGTCGTCGCGCGCATGCGTCACCGCGCCGCACCGCACGTTCAGAACGATTCAGTTCGCCGCCATGACTTTCAGGCCCGCCTTCCGTAGTCTTGTTCCCGAGCCGCCGCACGAGGCCGAAGCCCTTCGGCCGGTCCGGCCGGCGGCACAACCGGAACGGACCATGCCTTACCTGATCTCGCCGGGAGCCCGCATCGCAGTCGGCCTCCTGCACCCCCTCGTGCGCGTGCAGTCGCCTGCGCCGCCGCTGACCGCGCTGGCGCGCCTGTTCGGCATCGTTGTCCGCAAGCATGCGATCCCGCTCGTGCCGGCGCCGTTGCGTGCGCTCGCCGCGCAGGTTCGCAATGCGCACACCATCGACACAACCGCGGAAGCCACGACATGCAGCCCGCGCAAGTAACGGCAGCGGGCGCGGCGGCCCCCGATCGCCTGCGGGGCGAGGATGTGTTCCTCGCATCGATCGCCGGCTACGTCGACACGCTCGGCTTCGTCGCGCTGTTCGGGCTCTTTACCGCGCACGTCACCGGCAACTTCATCCTGATCGGCTCGGGCCTCGCCGGGGTCGGCCAGGGCCTCATGATCAAGTGGCTCGCGTTTCCGGCATTCATCGCTGGAATCGTGGCTGCCCGCGTGCTCGATCACCGGATGCGCGTGCGCGGGCATGGCGTGCGGGCGCGCTCGCTGTACGCACTGCAGACGATCCTGCTGGCCGGATTCATGGTCGCGGGCGTCGCGGCGTCGCCGATCGGCAGCGCCGATGCGCCCGCGACGATCGTCTGCGGGCTGCTGGGCGCGGCGGCAATGGGCGTGCAGAACGCGCACGGCCGGTTGACCGCGCGCACCGTCGTCGCGAATACCGTGATGACCGGAAACGTCACGCAGGCGGTCATCGATGCATTCGACTGGCTGGTGCCGATCGCCGCGCCGGCCGAACGGGAAGCCGCGCGCGCGCGGCTGCGACGCACGTTGCCGCCGGTGGTCGGGTTCGCGCTCGGCGCGGGCGCCGGGGCGAGCGCCTACGTGTACGCCGGGTTCTGGACACTGGTGTTGCCACTCGCGGCGCTCGGTTTCCTCACCTGGCGCTCCGGCCGGATTGGCGAACCGTCCGCGTCGCGCTGAGTGTCGATTCTGCACGCGGCGTCGGCTGCGTGCGCGACCGGGGCGGCGGCGAAGCTGCGCTGCGTTTCTTCATTTCCTTCAACGCCGATTTCGAGAACGGCTCGATGCAGGTCGGTCAGCGCGAGACCGCTCGACCGTTCGCAGAAAGCGCAGCGTCACGCGGGCGTGGTGAACCGGTCGACGAGGTCCGGGTGACCGAGCTGTTCGACCCACCAGCGGAGCGCGCGCCCGGCTTCGTCGGTGCGCCACGCGATATAGCAATGGGTCGTGTCGCGCATGCCGGTGACTTCCCGCGCGACAAGCCTGCCTTGCGCGATCGCGGGCGCCGCGATGCAGTCCGGGAGCGTGCCTACCGCGAGTCCTTCGCATTGCGCGGCCAGTTTCGCCGCGAGCGTCGGCACCGCGAGATACGGTTGGCCAGCATCAACCGCGACCGACTGCGGCTGAAGCTCGCGGGACGTGTCGGAGATCACCGCGCCGCGATACTCGACGATCGACGCCATCGACAGCGGTTCGGGCAGTGCAGCGAGCGGATGGGTCGGAGCGACCGCGAATACGTGCCGGAGCGTGCCGATTGGCTGCGCCACGATGTCCGGCAGTTCCGGCGGCTCGCCCGCCGCGCCGACGATCAGATCGGCCCGCCGCGAGATCAGCGCATCCCAGGTGCCGCCGAGCACTTCGGTGGAGAATCGCAGCCGCGTGTCCATTTCAAGTGCGTAGAACGCGTGGACGTATGGCCACATCATGTCGAAGGGCAGTATCTCGGCGATGCAGACGCGAACTTCGGTTTCCCAACCTTGCTGCGCGCGCTGCGCTTTCCGTTCAAGCTGTTCGGCGGCATGAAGCAGACGACGGCCTTCCTCGACGACGACGCGGCCCGCGCGCGTGAGCTTCGCCCGACGCCCGCTGCGATCGAACAACGCGACGTCGAGATCGCTCTCGAGCTTTTGTACGAGATAGGTCAGTGCGGACGGCACGCGGTGCACCAACTCCGCCGCGTCGGCAAACGTACCGGTGCGGTCGATCGCGTCCAGTGCCTCGAGTGCTTCGAAAGACAGTTTCATGACGAGTTTCGCTACGACAAGGGCATCAGGCGGTATCGCGCCGTCGAGCGACACTCAATCCAATACTGTTCACAACGGTTCGTCATCCGACGTACCGAGGCACGCACGCATGTGCGCCGACGGCCGGGGCCGCCGCCGCGTTCGCTCGACGTCCGCCTGTCACGTCGGTGTCGATTCGCGGTGCTTCGCGGAAGCATCGGCGTGTGCGCCGGGCAGCGCGCCGAACATGTGCTGGCTGCACTTCGCATCGCGCCATGCGGTTCCCAGCCGGATGCCGTCGAACATCCGTCGCACCACGGGAAGAATCTGTTCGCCGGCCAGAATGCCGAGCAGGCCGACCAGGGCGATGGCGGGCGGCGCCGGCGATTGCACGCCGATCAGCGCGTAGACGACGCCGGCGAGGATGCCGGCGAGAAGCGAAGCAATGTACGGTTTCATGGGTCTGGAATGGAATGACGGCCGTTAAAAATATGGACAAATACCGGTCTGGCGTCGATCCGAAAGTCTTGGGCCAGCCTATCAGGTCTGCGCGTTCTTCGTGAGCCGATTCAATGAAATTCAGATCTTTTCAGTCTGAATTCAGAGCGTGGTGAGAATCAGAACAATTAACTGGTGCGGTCGAAATTTCGCGTATTGAATGACGCAGGCCGACTGCCGACGCTTCCGACATGGCGCATTGGATGCCTCGCGCATGCGTCGGCCAGGCAAGCCTCATTTTTCTCCGCGTCAAAGGACATCACCACCATGAGCAATCCGAAGCTTGAAGTACTTACTCCGCACAACAGCCAGCTGATCTTCATCGACCAGCAGCCGCAGATGGCGTTCGGCGTGCAGTCGATCGATCGGCAGATGCTGAAGAACAACGTCGTCGGGCTCGCGAAGGCCGCGAAGGTCTTCAACATCCCGACCACGATCACGACGGTCGAAAGCGAGAGCTTCTCGGGCCACACCTATCCCGAGTTGCTCGACGTGTTCCCGAACCAGAAGACGCTCGAACGCACGTCGATGAACTCGTGGGACGACCAGAAGGTGCGCGACGCGCTCGCCGCGAACGGCCGCAAGAAAGTGGTCGTGTCGGGCCTGTGGACCGAAGTCTGCAATACGACGTTCGCGCTGTGCGCGATGCTCGAAGGCGACTACGAGATCTACATGGTCGCCGACGCATCGGGCGGCACGACGCAGGCCGCGCACGATATCGCGATGCAGCGCATGGTCCAGGCCGGCGTCGTGCCGGTCACGTGGCAGCAGGTCCTGCTCGAATGGCAACGCGACTGGGCACGCCGCGAGACGTATGACGCGGTGATGGCGATCGCGAAGGAGCATTCGGGCGCCTACGGGATGGGCGTGGACTACGCGTACACGATGCTCCACAAGGCACCGCAGCGCACCGCGACGCCGCACGAGTCGATTGCGCCCGTTCCGGCGAAGTAAGCGCGGACGACCGGCAACCGCCGATGCCGGTGCGGCGGGTTCGAGGTGAACGCGTCGCATGGGCTCCCTTGCCGCGGGCGGCGGACGTGACGAAACACGAATGTTGCCCGCGGCATGCGGGCAGAAACACAGCCCCCTGCATTTGAAATTGTCCGGGAGATTTATTGCATGGAACCTTATCTGGTTTCCCTTGGCGCGGGTGTGTTGATCGGTGTGATTTACAGCGCCATCAAGGTTCGCTCTCCCGCACCGCCGCTGATTGCGCTGGTCGGGTTGCTCGGCATGCTGATCGGCGTGCAGGCCTTACCCCCCGTGAAACAACTCTTTGGCTTCTGATCAACAAGAGGTGATGCATATGACCGCAACCGTGACCCAACCGGATCTGATCCTGCATAACGGACGATTCACGACGCTCGATCGCGCGAACCCCGTCGCGACGGCGGTCGCGATTGCCGCCGGACGCTTCGTCGCGGTCGGCAGCGAAGCGGACGTGATGCCGCTCGCCGGCCGCGCGACGAAGGTGGTCGATCTCGGCGGCCGCGGCGTGCTGCCGGGTCTGATCGACAACCACTGCCACGTGATTCGTGGCGGACTGAACTACAACATGGAACTGCGGTGGGACGGCGTGCCGTCGCTCGCGGTCGCGATGGAGATGCTCAAGCAGCAGGTCGCGATCACGCCCGCGCCGCAGATGCGCAGGCAACCCGACCGGCCTGCTGCTCGCGAACCCGAACGCGACGATCCTCTACGCGACGCTCGCGAAAGGCCCGAAGCTGCCGTTCGAGTATCAGTACAACTCGACGCGCCATTTCATGCGCGAACTGAACCGCCTCGGTGTACTGGGTGATCGACGCGGGCGGCGGCTCGCAGAATTATCCCGCGATTACGAAGTGATCCGCAAGCTGCACGACGCGGGCGAGATGACGATCCGGATCGCGTACAACCTGTTCACGCAGAAGCCGAACGCCGGAGAAGGAAGACTTCGTGAACTGGACGAAGAGCGTCAAGTACCACGACGGCACCGACTACTTCCGCAACAACGGCGCGGGCGAGATGCTGGCGTTTTCCGCGGCCGACTTCGAAGACTTCCGCGTCGCGCGGCCGGACCTGCCCAACAGATGGAGGACGACCTCGAAGGCGTCGTGCGCGTGCTCGCGGAAAACCGTTGGCCGTGGCGCATGCACGCGACCTATGACGAAACCATCAGCCGCGCGCTCGACGTGTTCGAGAAGGTCAACGAGGACATCCCGCTCGCAGGGCTGAACTGGTTCTTCGATCACGCGAAACGATCACCGAGCAATCGATGGACCGGATCGCCGCGCTCGGGC
Source organism: Burkholderia cenocepacia (assembly GCF_014211915.1). Classification (NCBI taxonomy): domain Bacteria; kingdom Pseudomonadati; phylum Pseudomonadota; class Betaproteobacteria; order Burkholderiales; family Burkholderiaceae; genus Burkholderia; species Burkholderia cenocepacia. The sequence goes on from NZ_CP060041.1 coordinate 776,609, forward strand.
GGCGGTATCGCGGTGCAGCACCGGATGGCGTACCAGGGCGAATATTTCGTCGAGCGCTACGGCGCGCAAGCCGCGGAGGCGACGCCGCCGTCGCGAAGATGCTCGCCAAGGGGCTCAAGGTGTCGGCCGGACGGACGCGACGCGCGTCGCGTCGTACAACCCGTGGTGTCGCTTGCATGGCTCGTGACCGCAAGACGGTCGCGGCCTGAGGATGTATCCGCAGCGCAACCTGCTTGATCGCGAAACCGCGCTGCGGATGGCCGAGTATGTGACGTGGTTCTCGAACGAGGAAGGCAAGAAAGGACGCATCGCGGCGGGCACTTGCGGACCTGGTCGTCCCGGATCGCGATTTTCGCGTGCGCGGAGGACGATCGCGGCACGACCGCGTTGCTGACGGTGGTCGACGGGAAGATCGTATGGGGCGCGGGGCCGTTCGCGTCGCACGACGCGCCGATCCCGCCGGCGATGCCGGACTGGTCGCCGGTGCGCGAGTTCGGCGCATGGCGGCTGGGTGCGACGCAGCGCGACGGCGCGCCGCTGCAACGCGCGGCGGCCGCCGCGATGTGCGCTTGCGCGAACGCGTTGCTGACGGTGGTCGACGGGAAGATCGTATGGGGCGCGGGGCCGTTCGCGTCGCACGACGCGCCGATCCCGCCGGCGATGCCGGACTGGTCGCCGGTGCGCGAGTTCGGCGGCTATGGCGGCTGGGGTGCGACGCAGCGCGACGGCGCGCCGCTGCAACGCGCGGCGGCCCGCGATGTGCGCTTGCGCGAACGAATGCAACGTTCACCAACATGCGCACGCGGGCGCGTGGGGCCGCACGTTGCCGACGTCGGACGCGAAGGGTTTCTGGGGCGCGTTCGGGTGCTCGTGCTGGGCGGTTTGATATCGCGTACCCGCCGCTTGCGACTCCCCGGCATGGGTCCGCACGCTGCCGCTCGCGGTGCGTGTCTTTCTTGCCTGTCGTCCGGGCCGCCCGGATGAGTCGCCTGCATCCCGCTGAATCAGAATCCGCGCGCGGCGCCACGCCACGCGCGTCACCATCAAGGAGAAAACCAATGAGTTCATTCAACCTGCGCAACCTGCTGCGCATGACCGCCGCGTCGTCGGCCGTGCTCGCCGCGCTGCTGGCCGGCGCGCCGGCGCTCGCCGACGAAACCCACCTCGACGACATCGCGTCGCCGGCCGCCGCGGCGCGCTCTCCCGCCATTGCGGTCGGCCCGCAGTACGACACGACGCACGTGTGCGTCGCCCCCGAAGACTTCGACCGCTTCACCGACAGCTTCGTCGCGACCTTCGGCGGCAAGAAGTCGAAGCAGGGTGTGTTCCAGGTCACGCCGACGCCGAGCCAGACGATGTCGCAGCTCGTGCTGACGCCGGTCGGCACGATCTCGGTGTTCGGTTTCAAGACGCCGATCCCGTATCCGTTCTGCGAGGAACGCACCGGCTATCTCGTGACCGACATGGACGTCGCGGTGAAGTCGGCGCGCGAGCATGGCGCGGACATCGTCGTGTCGACGTTTCCCGATCCGATCGGACGCGACGCGATCGTTCGCTGGCCGGGCGGCGTGAACATGCAGCTGTACTGGCATACGCAGGCGCCGAACTACGACGCGCTGCAGACGGTGCCGGAGAATCGCGTGTACGTGTCGCCGGAAAGCGCGAGCAAGCTCGCACGCAACTTCGCCGCGTTCTCGCACGGCAAGATCGTGTCGGACGTGCGCCATGCGCCGGGCATCGAGATCGGCCGGCCGAACGATACGTACCGCCGCATTCGCATCGAATCGGGCTTCGGCAAGATGACCGTGCTCGCGACCGACGGTCACCTGCCGTACCCGTTCGGGCGTGAAATGACCGGCTACGAAGTGGCCGATCTCGCCGCGACGCTGAAGCAGGCCGAAGCCGCGGGCGTGACGGTGCTGGTGCCGCCGTTCAAGTCGGACGGCCGCGACGCGGCGCTCGTGCAGTTCCCGGGCGGCTACGTCGCCGAAATCCACGCGCGGTCGAAATGACGGTGCGCCGGCCGATGAAGCGATCGTGGCGCGGCGCGCTGCCGTGCGTCGTGCTGGCGGGCGGCGCCGCGTTGCATGCGGGGTCGGCCGTCGGCGCGGAGGCCGATGCCGGTGTGACGGCGGCCGGCGCGGTCGCGTCGCCGGCTGCCGCCGCGGCGTCGTGCACCGCGAAACGCCCGACGGTGTCGTTCAACCGCTGGCAGGAAGACTGGTCGGTGCTCGCGAATCCGTGCGTGCCGCGCAAGCCGTTCGACGCGCTGAAATACATACGCCTCGGCGACGACCCATCGACCTACCTGTCGCTCGGCGCGAACCTGCGCGAGCGCTTCGAACTGAACAACGCGCCGCTGTTCGGCCTCGGCGCCGCGCACGACGACAATTACGTGATCCAGCGCGCGAACGTGCATGCGGACCTGCGCTATCGCGGGCACTTCCAGGCGTTCGTGCAGTTCGTCGATGCGCGGCCGTTCGGCAAGGATACGGTCGGCCCGGTCGACAAGGATCAGCTCGATATCGAACAGGCGTTCGTCGCGTACGTCGATCAACTGGGGCCGGGCACGTTCAAGACGCGGATCGGCCGGCAGGAGATGGCGTTCGACTTGCAGCGCTTCGTGTCGGTGCGCGACGGCCCGAACGTGCGGCAGGCGTACGACGGACTGTGGACCGATTACGAAATCGGCAAATGGCGGCTGATCGGTTATGTGACGCGCCCGGTGCAGTATCGCAATGCGGCCGTGTTCGACGACGTGTCGAACCGGCACCTGCGATTCGACGGCGTGCGCGTCGAGCGCACCGGCACGGGGCCCGGCGATCTGTCCGCGTACTGGTCGCGCTACACGCGCGACAACGCGCGCTATCCGGATGCGTCCGGCACCGAGCGGCGCGACGTGTTCGACATGCGCTACGCGGGCAAGACCGACGGGTTCGACTGGGACGTCGAGGCGATGCTGCAGACCGGCCACGTCGGGCAGGACACGGTTGGCGCGTGGGCGTTCGGCGCGCTGGGCGGCTACACGTTCGCGAAGACGGCCGGCACGCCGCGCATCGGCATCCAGGTCGACGGTGCATCGGGCGACGCGCATCCGGGCGACCGGCGCGTCGGCACGTTCAACCCGATGTTTCCGAACGGCTATTACTTCACGCTCGCCGGCTACACCGGGTACAGCAACCTGATCCACGTGAAGCCGTCGCTGACGTTCAAGCCGGCCAGCTCGGTGACGGTGCTCACCGCCGTCGGCTTCCAGTGGCGGCAGACGACGGCCGACGCGATCTACGGGCAGGGGATGTCGGCGGTGCCGGGCACGGCGGGCAAGGGCGGCGCGTGGACGGGGATGTACGCGCAGGCGCGCGTCGACTGGCTCGTGAACGCGAACGTCGCGCTCGCGCTCGAGGCCGTGCACTTCCAGCTCGGCTCGTCGATTCGCGCACTCGGCGCGCGCAACGCCGACTACGTCGGGATGGAAGCGAAGTTCGGCTGGTGACGCATGGCATCGCTCCGCGCCGCCCGTATCAGGACTGTGCGCGGGCGAGCGATTCGACGAAATCGATGAACGCGGTCACGCGCTTCGAGCCGCGCTGGTTCGGCAGGTACAGCGCGGTGATCACCGCGCGCGCCGAGCCCGGCGTCACGTCGTATTGATCGAACAGCCGTTGCAGGCGGCCGGCTTCGAGGTCCGTATCGACCAGCCAGTCGGGCAGCAGCGCGATGCCGGCGCCGTCGAGCGCGGCCTCGCGCAGCACTTCGCTGTGGTTCGATTTCAGCCGCCCGGTGACGACGACCTGCGTCGTGCGTTGCGCGCCCACGAACGTCCACGTCTGCTGGTCGACGCCGAAATGAAAGCGCAGGCACGCGTGATCGACCAGCTCGCCCGGCGTCGCGGGCGTGCCGTGCGCGTCGAGGTAGGCGCGGCTCGCGACCACGTAGCGCCGGAACGTGCCGAGCGGCCGCGCGACGACTTCCGCGGTCGGCGCGGCGTCGCCGAGCCGGATCGCGACGTCGATTCGGGCGGACACGAGATCGACGCGTTCGTCGGTGAGTTGCAGGTCGAGGTCGAGCTTCGGATGGCGCGCGACGAACGCGGCGACGTGCGGCGCGAGGCGGCGCAGCCCGTAGGCGACCGGGACCGACACGCGCAGCGGGCCGGACGGCGCGTCGCCGCGGTCGGCCACCAGCGCATCGGCATCGGCGAGTTCGCCGAGTACGCGTTTCGCCCGCGCATAGTAGACGGCGCCCGCGTCGGACAGCGTGACCTGCCGCGTCGTGCGGTTCAGCAGCACGGTGCCGAGCGACGCCTCGAGCGCGTCCACCGCGCGCACGACCGACGAAGCGGCGAGATCGAGCCGGCGCCCCGCGCTCGAGAAGCCGCCGGCTTCCGCGACTTCGACGAATGCGCGCAGCGCGGAGAATTTGTCCATGGGGTCGTCCTTGGGCGGGTTGCAACGTCGCGTTGCATGCGGATCGCATTCTAGCGCCGGCCGGTGCGGGGACCGCGCGCGCGTGCCGCCTCTTCAGGACAATTCAGGCAACGCTCAGGATTTTCGCCACGGCGCCCGATAAGCTGCGCGACATCGCGTGTTGCACGGGTCGGTCCGTTCGTGGCCGGGCGCGCGCACGGTTCGTCACGGAGATCGCATGAAGAACCTGTTCCAACACGCGTGCGTCGCGCAAGCGGCCCGTTTGCTGATCGTGGCCGGGTGCGCGGGCCTGTTGGCGCCTGCGGCGTTTGCGCAGGCCGGCGTGCAGCCCGACGCCTACGCCAATGCGCAACCCGAAACGCAATCCACCACGCCAGCCGCTGCCGCGGGCCGGCAGCCGCCCGGCTTCTATCGGCAGAAGATCGGCGACTTCACGGTGATCGCGCTGTCCGACGGCACTCATCCGTTTCCGGTCGACACGGTGTTCCGCGACATCTCGAAGGACGAGATCCGGCGCGATCTCGATCGCGCCTTCCTGGAGCCGCCCGTGCAAGGGTCGATCAACGCGTTCCTCGTCGATACCGGATCGAAGCGGATTCTCGTCGATGCGGGCGCCGGCACGCTGTACGGCGACTGCTGCGGCAAGCTGCTCGACGACCTGCGCGCGGCCGGCTACGCGCCCGCGCAGATCGACGAAGTGCTGCTCACGCACCTGCACAAGGACCACGTCGGCGGCATTGCGTCGAATGGCGCGATGACGTTTCCGAATGCCGTCGTGCGCGTGAACGCCGTCGAGGCCGCGTACTGGCTCGATCCCGCCAACAAGGCGCAGGCGCCGGCGTTCCTCGCGTCGTTCTTCGATGCGGCCGCCGCGGCGGTCGCGCCTTACGTCGCGGCCGGCCGCTTCAAGACGTTTCGCGGCGAAGCGACGCTCGCGCCCGGCATTCGCGCGGTGCCGATGCCCGGCCATACGCCGGGACATACGGCTTATCTGATCGAGAGCGGGAACGCGGGCCTGCTCGCGTGGGGCGATATCGTGCACGTGGCGGCGATCCAGTTGCGCGACGTGGACGCGACGGTCCAGTACGACAGCGATGCCGGCGCCGCCCGCCGCACGCGGCGGGACACGCTGAAGCGCGTCGCCGCTCGACGCTATCTCGTCGGTGCCGCGCATATCGCGTTTCCGGGGCTTGGCCACCTGCGCCGCGAGGGTGCGCAATACGACTGGGTGCCGGTCAACTACGACGCGACGCCGGTGCGGTGACGAGCCGGCGTTCTTCGTCATTGCACACGAAGGCCGTCACATCGCTTCTCTGACGGGCCGGCTGCATCGGCGAGGCCACCTCCGTGGCGGCATGCGCATGCTGCGGCATTCTGGAGGACGACGCGCCACGATGTGAATCGCTCACGCGCGTTGCGTGTCCCGGTCCAGCGTCGACGTAAGCCACGACCGTCCGGTTCTGGATCGCGAGTCCGAGATACCGCGACGACACATCCAGCAGACATCCAGCAAAATCAACCATCATTCCGTCGTTTCCCCTGCATTCGTATCAGCACAATCTTCATCAAGCTGCGCACGGCGTGAGCGTCGCCTGCGTCGCTGCCATCCGGGCCATGTTCGGTACAGCCGCCATTGCGCCAATCTCGTCACGCTGTTCGCCGAAGGCGTCGAGCAAATACTCGGTCAATTTGCGCACCCGCGCGGGGAGATTGCGTCTGGACCGGTAAACGAGGCAGGCTTCCAGTGGCGCCACCTGCCACGCATCGAGCACACGCACGAGTTCGCCGCGATCGAGCGCCGCTTGTGCGAGCGGGTTGGGCAGGATCGCTAGCCCCTCGCCGTCGACGGCCGCCGCGAGAAGCGCATGAGGGCAATTCGTGCGCAGCGCCGCGCGCGCGGCAAGCGTCACACTCTCCCCGGATGCTTGATGGCTGACCGTCCACACCGAATGCTGTGCGCCCGTCGCGAGGCAAGCTTCGGCAGGCACATCGAGCGGGTGAGCGAGATCGTTGGTCCGTTCGAGCCACGCAGGGCTCGCATAGAGCCCGAGCGGCACGGCCGCGAGCGATCGCGCGATGCACGACGACGGCGCCGAGCGACCGACGACGATCGCGAGGTCGGCAAGATCGCCGAGCGTATCGGCCAGGTGATCGACGCGCCGCACGTCGACCCGTACTTTCGGCCAGGCGCGCATGAAGCGGACCAGGACGGAAGTGAGGCGGGCGGTATCGAAGATTGCCGGCACCTCGATGCGGACGTTACCCGCGCAATCGCCGGCTTCGTCGCTGCCGGTACGCGCGAGGTCTTCATAGGAGGACAGGACGCCCGTGACGCGCTCGAGTACCGCATGGCCCGCCGTGGTCAACGCGACGCGGCGCGTGGTCCGGTTGAAGAGCTGCACGCCGAGCATCGTTTCGAGATCCTGCACCGCGCGGCTCACCGACGGTACGCCAAGATTGGTGGCGTCCGCTGCCCGCGTGAAACTGCCGTGGTCCGCCACTGCCTTGAATACCTCCAGTGCTTTCAGACGCTCCATATCGACCTCCGATCATTGATTGGCTTGCATGGAGCCATATTGGCGGGCAGACGCGCATCGGGCCAGTTACGACTTGTTAAGCGTTGCTAAGTCGGCGCCCGGAGCACTGCCAATCGTCGTCGGCTGTAACAAAGCGGGTTTTTTTAAGATCTTTTAAGGGCGCGTACTGAGCTTTTGAGTAATGATTGGCTGCCATTGCGTCAGTGTGCGCGCCCAGCGCACCGTATTGGTCGACTCGGCCGACACTCAACCCGCGCGATGACGCTCTCGATGACCGCTCCTTACAGCCTCGCGTTCGGCCCTTTTACGCTGCAATTCCCGCAGCGAATCCTGCTCAAGGACGGTACGCCGCTGAAAATCGGCAGCCGCGCGCTCGACATTCTCGTCGTACTCGTCGAGCAGGCGGGCGCGCTGGTCTCGACGCGCAATCTGTGCGACAGCGTCTGGGTGGACAACGTCGTCGAGGAAGGCGCGCTGCGCGTGCATCTGTCGGCGTTGCGCAAGGTGCTCGGTGACGGACCGGACGGTGCGCGTTACATCGTCAACGAACCCGGACGCGGCTATCGTTTCGCGGCGCCCGTTACCCGTGCCGAAGCAGTGGACCCTGCCGCACCACGGCCCCATACGCACGCCGCCCAGCCTTCCAACGGGTCCGAAAGCGGTTCACGCGGTCTACCGGTCACGCTCGCTCGCGTGATAGGCCGCGAGGACGTCATCGCAGGTCTGACCGACCACTTGCCCGAGCGGCGCTTGCTCACCATCGCCGGCCCGGGAGGCATGGGCAAGACGACGGTAGCCGTCGCCATCGCGCATCGCTTCGCCCAGCGCACCGGCATGCGCGCCGTGTTCGTCAATTTCGCGCCGGTTTCCGCGGCCGCGAGCGCGGCCAGTACGATCGCGTCGGCGCTCGGCGTTGCCGTCTCCAGCGGCGATCCGGTACCCGATCTCATCCAGGCGCTCGGGGCGTCGCCGGTGCTGCTGGTGCTGGACAACTGCGAGCATCTGATCGATGCCGTTGCCGTGCTCGCCGAGCAACTGCTGCAAGGCGCGTCCGGCGTGCATCTGCTGGTCACGAGCCGCGAGCCGCTGCGCGCGGAAGGCGAATCCGTCCATCGCCTCGCCGCGTTGCCGTCGCCCGAAACCGGCGCAGGCGTGAGCCTCCACGATGCCGTGCAGTTCCCGGCGATCGCGCTGTTTCAAGACCGCGCGCGCGCCGCCAATGACCGGTTCGCGTTGAGCGACGCGAATCTGGGCCCCGTGATCGATATTTGCCGACGGCTCGACGGCATCCCGCTCGCGATCGAGTTTGCGGCGGCGCGCGTCGGCCTGATGGACGTGCATTCGATTGCAGCGCGGCTCGACGACCGTTTCGCGCTGCTCACGCAGGGCCGCCGCACGGCGCTTCCGCGCCAACAGACGCTGCGCGCGACGCTCGACTGGAGCTATGAATTGCTCCGGCCGGAGGAGCGCCAGGTGCTGCGCCGCCTCTCGGTGATGCGGGCCGCGTTCGGCATGGATGCCGCCGCGGCTGTCGCGGCCGGTGGCGACGTCGATGAACTCGCCGCCTTCGACGCCGTCACGGGCCTGATCGCCAAGTCGCTGATCGCCTGCGCGATCGACGATCCGGACCATCCGTATCGACTGCTCGACACGACGCGCCATTACGCATATATGCGACTTGAAGAGGCGTACGAACTCGACGACGCGCGCCGCCGCCATGCGCTGTACTGCTGTGCGATCTTTGCCGACCCCGTGGCGGCGTGGGAAGGCAAGGCGCCGCGCCAGTGGCTTGCGATTCACAGCCAGCGAATCGACGACGTGCGAGCCGCGTTCGATTGGGCGGCCGCGCAGGATCGCGAACCGCAGCTCGCGATCGACCTGCTGATCGCGACGGCGCCGCTGTGGTTTCATCTGTCGCTCCCTCACGAGTTCCTCCGGATGGCCGAGCGCGCGATTGCCGCGGCGGAAAACTCGGATCTGGCGGGCAAGGCGCAGCATATCGAGCTGCTCGGCGCGTACGGTCACGCGCTGTGGCACACGCGTGGGCCGACGGCGGCGATGGCGAACGTGTTCGACGCCGCACTGGCCGCCGCGCAGCGCCTCGGCGACGACCGGCTCGCATTGCGCATGCTGTGGGGCGTGTGGGCGCATCGCACGCTCGCGGGCGCGTACACGGAAAGCCTCGAACATGCGCGTGCGTTTCGCGCTGCCGCCGCACGGACGGGCGATTTTTCGACGACGCAAACCGGCGAGCGGATGTGCGCGCTGTCACATCACTTCCTCGGGGACCACGCTATCTCGCGCGCGTTGATCGAAGCGGTGATGGCGCGCGACAAGGATCCGGTGCGCGCGACGCACGCGAATCACGCGCAGGTCGACGCGCATATCGCTGCGATTTCCATTCTGATGCGCATTCTGTGGCTGCAGGGCGAGACCGACGCGGCGATGGCGCTCGCGCGCGACTGCGCGACGGAGGCGCTCGCGATCGATCACGATCTGACCGTCTGTTATGGGCTCGCGATCGGCTCGATCGCCGTCGCGACATGGGAAGGCGAAGTGGCGCTCGCGCGCGAATGGACCGCGCGGCTTCGCGAGCGCACGCGCCGGCGCGGACTCGCATATTGGGACAAATGGGGCGAGGGCTTCGAGGCCATTCACGAAGGCAGACCTGTCACGCCGGCAGGCGCCACCCCGATGCAACTCGAAGTGTTCGCGCGCGCCGGCGACGCAGCGAGCGCAAACGCATTGATCGAAGCGGGACGGGCTGACACGCCGTCGTGGTTACAGGTGCATTTGCAGGAGGTTGCGGCAACGCGCGGTGTGCGGACTTGAAGCGACGGTAAACCGGCTCAATGCGCGCGTCGGTAGCCTGAACGCATTGCTGGACATGGGCTTAACGCCTCTTAGCAACGCTTAACTGTGGCTCGTGCGGGAATCCGATGAAAATGTGTTCTGTCGACGGCCAACGGTGCCGGATCGACAAGCAAGCTCACTCATCGGAAACTGCGCCATGAACGATTTCACGTCTGCCCGTCTGCCCGAAGACGCCGCACCGGGCCTGATCAGATCCGCGGACTCGTATCCGGTTCTCGATGCGGAAACGCAATCGTTCGTCGACCATGCCGCCGAGGCAGGGTTTCCGGCAGAGCGTTTGCGCGAATGGGCAAACGGCGATGCGACGGACGCGATACACGCCGAAGAAATCGCGCTGACAGCGGGCGCTGCGGATCCGGGCTTCACGATACGGATCGTGCGACCGCCGCAGGCGGCGCCCACTCCGCTGCCCGCCGTGCTCTTCCTGCCGGACGGCGCGAGCTTCGCGGGTGGCCAAAGCGACAACCGGCTCGCGCGCAGGATCGCCACCGATGCCGAGGCGGCCGTCGTACTGGTCGATTACACGTCCGCGCCCGCTGCGTGCTTTCAGACTCAAAACGAGCAGGCATTCGCCGCGCTCGTTCATCTGCACGAGCACGCACGGGCATTGAATCTCGACGGAGGCGCCCTTGTCGTCGCGGGCGAAGGCACGGGCGGTCATCTCGTCGCCACCCTCGCGCTGCTCGTCAAGGCGCGCCGCGGCCCCGTATCGCGCTTCAGATCATGCTGTGTCCGACGCTTTCCGCAAGCACGGCGGGCGCCTCGGCAGCGAGATATGCGGGCGGTCCGAGCTTGACCACGCAGACCACGGGCATGCGTGCACGGACGCGCTTTCCGTCGGACAACCTCGGCGAAACAATCGCAATGCCGCTAAACGCGAGTTACACGGATCTCGAAGACCTGCCGCCCGCGCTGATCGTCACGGCCGAAAACGATGTCGCACGTGACGACGGCGAGGCCTACGCGCGCAAGCTGATGCTCGCCGGGGTTCGCGTCAGCGCGGTTCGCTGCCTCGGTACGATTCACGATTTCACGGTGCTCGATGGCCTCGCCGACACGCCGCCCACCGAGGCGGCATTGCGATTGGCATGCGGCACGATCCGCGCGACGTTACGCGGACACTGAATATGGGACAGATCGATCGCTTCAGGAAAGCGGGCAGTAGCGCGTTGACGCACCCGGGCGGCGGATCAGCGCGACCGTGCACGCCGCCACGCGCCGGGCGGATGACCGACGATCCGCGCGAACAGGCGGTTCAGATGGCTCTGGTCGGCGAAGCCGCACGCGACCGCGATGTCGGCCAGCGTCATGTCGGACGTCTCGATCAGCTCGCGTGCGCGCATCACGCGCTGTTCGAGCAGCCACTGGTGCGGCGTGCGGCCGGTGGTGCGCGAGAACGCGCGGATGAAATACCCGCGCGACAGGTCGCATTCGTTGGCCACTTCCTCGATCGATACGCCGAGGTCCGCCTTTTCCATCAGCAACTCCTTGGCGAGCGCGACCTTCGCGGGAGACAGCACGCCCTTGTGCTCGAGTTCGCGCGTGCGCGCGTTGCCGTAGCGGCGCACGAGATGCGCGCCCATCGCGAGCCCGACCTGTTCGATGAACAGCGCGTTCAGCGGGCCGGGTGTGTCGAGGCTGTCGGCCACCGCGTGCGCGAGATGCCCGAGCACCGGGTCGCGCGCATCGACGCGGCACGTGAGGCCGTCGACCGGGCTGCCGCCGTGCTCGGGGCCGATACGCGCCAGATACGCATGCGGCAGCTCGACCAGCACGAAGTCGAAGTGGCCGTACAGGTCGGCGCGGAAATGGCGCGAGAAGTCGCGAATGTAGATCGAGTGATGCTGGAAGCGGCGCTCGCTTGCGCCGGCGCGCCCATAGAACGTGCGGCGGTGGCCGCCGGTCAGCGACACGCCGATCAGGAAGCCGCGGTCGCACGCGGGCATGTCGATGTGTTCGACGTGCGCTTCGCGCATGCATTTGCGATGGAGCTTCAGGCCGCCGGATGTCGTCTCGACATCCTTCGCCAGCAGGCTCGACACGCAGCCGAGCGTGTCTTTCGGCCGCCGCGGAGGCGATGCCACCGGCGCGGCGATGACGGTGTCTGACATGGAATTCCCCAGCGAGGGACTCTGAGCGTGAAATGACGAGTCCAGTTTAGATGCGCACGCGAATGTTCAAAATGAATTTGCATAAACGTCCGCTTGCCATCCTGACAAATTGCTTTCAATACGTGTGCGCGGTGGTGCGTACCCCGGCGCAAGGCCTGCGCGCGCGGCCCGGCAGAGTATAGCGCCCTACTTTTACACGCAAGTGATCGTGCCGATCGCGTCCGTGCGAGATGCTCGGGCAGCGCATTTTCGTTCAAGATTTTCACGGCATGCCCGTCTACACTCGGTCCGGAATTCGACATTTTCGTCCGGTGCAAGGGTGCGCCGGACGCGGACTTCCTGCCGGGTGAACTGCCGCGTTCATTCGCCAGCCATCCCGAGGAACCCGGAGGCGGCCATGATTCAGATCGGAACTTTGTCGGTGGACTTCGAGCAACGCGACATTCGCCGCCACGGCGCGTCGCTGCGCATCGGCGCGCGCGCGCTCGACATTCTCGAAGTCCTGCACCGCGCGAGCGGTTCGGTCGTGTCGAAAGACGACATCATGGACGCGGTCTGGCCGGGCCTGATCGTCGAGGAAAACCGGCTTCAGGTGCATGTGGCCACGCTGCGCAAGGCGCTCGGCGCGAGCCGCGATCTGATCAAGACGGTGCCCGGGCGCGGCTACCTGCTGGTCGCGAGCGCGTCGCCCGGCCCGGATCTCGTGCCCGCGGCCGAAGCGCCGGCCGTCGCCGTACCGCCGGCGGTCGCGGCGCTGCCGGATGCCTGCGCGTCGTCGCTGCTCGCGCCGCTGGTCGGGCGCGACGCCGAAATCGCGCAGATCGTCGACATGCTCGAACGCACGCCGGTCATCACGCTGGTCGGCGCGGGCGGCATCGGCAAGACGAGTCTTGCGGTGCGCGTCGCGCACGGCGTGCGCAGCCGCGCGCACGAGCGCGTGCTGTTCGTGGAACTGGCGCGCGCGTCGACGCGCGACGACATGCTGATCGCGCTCGCCGCCGAGCTCGGCCTCGATACGCCCGGCGTGCCCGCCATCGAACGCATCGGCGACGCGTTCGCGACGTCGCGCTGCCTGCTCGTGCTCGACAACGCGGAGCACATCGTCGATCTGGTGGCGAGCCTCGTCGAAACGCTGACGTCGGGCGCCGGCTCGCTGCGCGTGCTCGTGACGAGCCGCGAGCCGCTGCACATCTCGGCCGAAGCGGTGCTGCGCATGAGCCCGCTCGCGGTGCCGGACGGTAACGCGTCCGCCGCGGAAATCGTCCGTTGTTCGGCCGTCGAGCTGTTTCTGGAACGCGTGCGCGCGGCCGCGCCGGATTGCGTGGTCGACGAAGCCGGCGTGCGGCTGATCGGCGACATCTGCCGGCGCCTCGACGGGCTGCCGCTCGCCATCGAACTGGCGGCGGCGCGCGTGGCGACGCTCGGGCTCGCGGTCGTCGCGTCGCGTCTCGACGACCGGCTGAACCTGCTGACGGGCGGGCTGCGCTCGGCGCTGCCGCGTCATCAGACGCTGCGCGCGACGTTCGACTGGAGCTACGTGCTGCTCGACCGGGCCGCGCGCGCGCTGTTTCGCCGGATGGGATGCTTCATCGGGCCGTTTTCGTTCGATGCCGCGCGCGCGGTCGCGACCGAGCCCGGCACCTCGGCGGCGGACATGATCGCGGTGCTCGGCGAGCTGGTGGCGAAATCGCTGGTGACCGTCGAGTTCGATGGCGCGTATGCGCGCTACCGGCTGACCGAATCGACGCGCGCGTACGCGCTGGAAAAACTGCACAACGAGGGCGAGTTCGAGCGCATCGTCGCGCGCCATGCGGCGTACGAGCGCGAGCGGGCGGGCGCACCTCCCGCGGCGCCCGCGCTGCTCGCCGACGTGCCGCCTGCCGATGCGCTCGCGCCGGCCGTGGACGAACCGGTGGACGCCGCCGAAGCCGCGGGCGTGCCCGAGCCCGACCGGCTCGCGCGCGCGCTGCTGGAGCCGTCGCGGATGCGCGCGTGCACGGCGCGTGCGCGCCAGGTACTCGACGGGCTGGACACGGACGCCACGGGCCCGGTCGATGCCGCGCGCGAGATGCGGCTGCGGGCGGCCTGCGCGTCGGCGCTGCTGCATACCGACGGCGACGCGCTGGCCGCCGCCGCGATGTGGGACCGCACGCTCGGTCTCGCCGCGCACATCGGTGACGATGCGTTCGACGCGCGCGCGCTGGTCGGGCTGTGGAACACGATGCTGACGCTGTCGGACATTCACGAGTCGCTGCGCTACGCGACGCGCTTCGAGCGGGCGGCCGAGCGGCGCGGCGACCGGTCGCAGCGGTTGCTGGCCAACACGATGGTCGCGACGTCGCTGCATTACTTCGGCGAGCATGCGCAGGCGCGCGAGCGGCTGGAAGCGGCGACGGCCGAGCTGGCCGACGCGGGCGAACCGCCGTGCGCGCAGGCCGCGCTGGGCGTCGACATGGCGACGCTGGGGCGCACGATGCTGATCCGCCTGCTCTGGATGCAGGGCGAGCCCGAGCACGCGATGCGCGTCGCCGCGCAAGCGGTCGAGCATGCGCGCCGCGACCCGTCGCCCCTCCCGCTGTGCGTCGTGCTCGGCGCGGCCGCCGTGCCGATCGCGCTGCGCTACGGCGATCACGACATCACCTCCGACTATCTCGCGACGCTGCGCGCGACCGCCGACGCACACGGTTTCGACATCTGGCGCAGTCACGCGGAATGCCTGACCGGCCAGTTCGACATCCAGGCCGGCCATCCCGGCGCGGGCCTCGCCCGGCTCGAGCCCGCATTGCGGCGCGTCGAGGCGAGCGGCTTCCGGCGCGTGCTCGCGCCGTTGACCGTCGCATACGCGGAGGGCCTCGTGCGGACCGGCCGCGCCGACGAAGCGTGCACCCGGCTCGATGCGACGCTCGCACGCTGCCGTGCGCACGGCGAGCACCTGTTCGTCCCCGAACTGCTGCGCGTGAGAGGCGTCGCGATGCTGGAACAGGCGCGCATCGTCGGCGCGGATCTCGCCGCGGCGTACGAAGCCGACGGGCATCGCCATCTGCAGATGGCGATCCAGACCGCGAACGCGCAGGGCGCCGCGATGTGGGCGCTGCGCAGCTCGCTCGATCTCGCCGATCACCTGATCGAGCGCGGGCACACCGCGCAGGCGTCGGCGCTGGTCGCCGGCGTCGCGCGGCACTTCGATCCGCATTCGCGCGCCCACGACGTACGCCGTTTGCTGCGCGTGCAGAATTTCGTGCGTCAGGGTGCGCCGCTCGCGCCGTGCCTGACGCGCGCGCGACGCGACACCGCCGACGCGGCGCAGCAGGCGGCATGACGATGCGCGAACCCGGTACGGCCGCGCGGCCGCGCGATCGCAGCATGCATGTCGATGCGTGCGGTGCGGCCGCTTTCCCGCGTTCGACGTGCAGCAGGGCGGCCCGCGCCGCGCCGCGCGCAGGCGCGCACCGGAGGCCCGACGGTGCTTAGAGCGACGGAACCCGCGCGTTCGGCGGACCTCGTCGTGTTCAACGGCAAGATCGCGACCCAGGACGAACAGCGCTCGTTCGTCCGTGCGCTCGCCGTGAAGGACGGGACCATCGTCGCGACCGGCGACGATCGCGACGTGCTGCGCCATGCGCACGACGACACCGCCTGTATCGACCTGCACGGCCGTACCGTGATTCCGGGCCTGATCGACGCGCACCTGCAGGCGATTCGCGGCGGCATGAACTTCAACCTCGAGGTGCGCTGGGACGGCGTGCCGTCGCTGGCCGACGCGCTCGAGCTGCTGGGCCGGCAGGTACGACGCACGCCCGCGCCGCACTGGGCGCGCGTGGCGGGCGGCTGGACCGCGCTGCAGTTCGCGGAAAAGCGCGGGCCGACGACGGCCGAGCTCAACGCGATCGCACCCGACACGCCGGTATTCGTCCAGCATCTGGCCGACAGTGCGTGGCTGAATGCGGCCGCGCTGCGCGCGCTCGGCTACGGGCGAGACACGCCCGATCCGCCCGGCGGCGAACTGCGGCGCGACCGCCATGGGCGGCCGACCGGGCTGCTGCTCGCGCGTCCGGACCCGGCGGTGCTGGGCGCGGTGCTCGCCCGCGCGCCGACGCTCGATGCGGCCGACCGGGTCAACTCGACGCGGCAGTTCATGCACGCGCTGAACCGCGTCGGCGTGACGAGCGCGATCGACGCCGGCGGCGACGGCCTCGCGTATCCGGACGACTATGCGGCGGTCGCGACGCTCGCGCGGCGCGGCGAATTGACGACGCGCATCGCCTATGCGCTGGGCGCGCGGCACGCGGGCCGGGAGCTCGACGACTTCGCGAAATGGATCGCGCTGACCGCGCCCGGCGACGGCGACGCGTTCCTGCGCGCGAGCGGCGCGGGCGAGCGATTGCTGTTCTCGGCGGTCGATCTCGGGAATTTCCTCGAACCGCGCGTCGAGTTGCCCGCGTCCGTCGAGGTCGAACTGGCGGCCGTCGTCCGGCTGCTCGTGCATCATCGCTGGCCGTTCCGGCTCCAGGCGACCTACGACGAATCGATCGGCCGCTTCCTCGACGTGTTCGAAGCGGTGGACCGCGACACGCCGTTCGACGGGCTGCGCTGGTGCTTCGACCGCTGCGAGACGATTTCGGACGCCAATGTCGCGCGGGTCGCTGCGCTGGGCGGCGGCATCACCGTGCAGCCGCGCATGGCGTTCCAGGGCGAAGCGTTCATCGCGCGCCATGGAGCGGCGGCGGCCACGCGCGCGCCGCCGCTTCGCGCGATGCTCGCGGCCGGGCTGCCGGTCGGCGCGGGGTCCGGCGCGACGGGCGCGGCGAGCTACAACCCGTTCGTCGCGCTGTACTGGATGGTGTCGGGGCGCAGCGTGGGCGGCACCGCGCTGTACCCGGCGCGCAACCGGCTCGGCCGGATGGAGGCGCTGCGCCGCTACACGGTCGGCAGCGCGTGGTTCTCCGCGGACGAGCATCGCAAGGGCGCGCTGGTGCCCGGCCGGTATGCCGATTTCGCGGTGCTGAGCGACGATTACTTCACGATCGATGTGCGGCGCATCCCGACGCTGTCGTCGGTGCTGACGGTCGTCGACGGCAAGGTCGTGCACGCGGAACAGGAATTCTCGCCGCTTGCGCCGCCGCCGCCGCCCGTCAGCCCCGCGTGGTCGCCGGTCGCCGCAGGCGGCGCGGCCGGCGCGGCAGACGCCGACGTGCGCGACCGTTCGCATGCGTCGGCGGCGGGCGACGCGTGCGTGGTGCCCGGCGTCGATGCGTGCCGTGCGCGCGGTGATGGACGCCGCTTCGCGCGACCGCGCTATCCGACGGCAGGTGTGGCCGCGGAGCGCTGCGAAGCCTTCGGCCGCTGCTGCGTCGCGTGTTGAGCGGCGCGTGCCGGTGCGCGACGCGCTGCGCGCCGGGTGTCGCCGTGCATCGAACGATTTTCCGCCCCGTGCACGGGGCATGAAGGAGACAGGATGAATGTTGCGCACCCGCGCGCATCGGCCACCGGCGACGAAGTGGCCGGCGTGCGCATTCCGCGCACGCCGGTGACGGTCGAGGCCGCCGACGCGGCCCGCGCGTCGTTGCCCGCCGCGCTCGCCGCTCATGCGGCGCGCGTGTTCGTGTTCGCGTCGCTCGCCGCGCGGCGTGCAGGCGACGCGTGCGACGCCGACGCACTGTACGTCGCCGCGATGTACGCGAACATGGGATTGAGCCCGGCGTACTGCCGTTCGACCGAACGCTACGAGCTCGACGGCGCGGATGCCGCGCACGCGCTGCTGCTGCGGCATCGCCGGTCGCGGCGCATGCGCGACGACGTGTGGCACGCGGTCGCGCTGCATACGACGCCGGGCGTGGCCGCCCGCGCGTCGCCGCTTGCGCGCGCACTCGCGTGCGCCGTGTCGACGGACCTGATGGCGACCGACTTCGACGCCTATACCGCCGACGAACGCACGGCGCTGCTCGCGGCCTACCCGCGCGGCAGCGGTTTTCGCGAAGCGTATCTGGACATGGTCGCGCGCGGCGTCGAGCACCGGCCGCAGTCGACCTTCGGCACCTGGAGCGCGGACGTGCTCGAACGCGCGGACCCTGACTTTCATCGGCCGAATTTCTGCGGGCGCGTGCTGGGCGCGCGGTGGAACGATACGTGACGGCGCCGGCCCGGCGTGCGGCAGCCGGACGCACGGCCGGCCGCGGCACGCCGCCGCGCCCGGCGTGCGCGGGTCAGGCGGGCGATTGAGCCGCGTCGTGCCGCGCGTAGTCGACGTAGCCGGCGCGCTCGCCGCCGTACCAGCCGATCGACTTCGGCTCCGCGAGCGGTGCGCGGGCCGCGATGCGCTCGACCAGATCCGGATTCGCGATATACGCGCGGGCAAACGCGACGAGATCGGCGTCGCCCGCGTCGATCAGCGCGCTCGCCGCCTCCGGTGAAATGCCGCCGTTGACGATCAGCGTGCCGTGGAACGACCGGCGCGCGTGCTCGACGATGCGCGGCAGATCGGGTTCGCCGCTCCAGCCGTTGGTGTCGGCCGCGTGCAGATAGGCGACACCCGCCGCGTCGAGCATCCGGCCGACGTACGCCAGCGTCGCGTCCGGATCGGCGTCGCGCACGTTGTTGTATTTCGCGTACGGCGAGATGCGCACGCCGACGCGGCTCAGCGGCATCACGCCGCCGACCGCGTCGACGATTTCTTCCAGAAAGCGCGCGCGGTTCGCGACCGATCCGCCGTAGCGATCGTCGCGGCGGTTCAGCGTCGACGACAGGAACTGGTGCGGCAGGTAGCCGTTGGCCGCATGAATCTCGACGCCGTCGAAGCCCGCGACCATCGCGCGTGCCGCGGCCTGCCGGAATTCGTCGACGGTCGCGACGACTTCATCGGTCGTCATCGCGCGCGACGGCGTCGCATGAATCTTCGTGTAGTAGCCGTTCTGCAGCTGCGCCCAGACCTGCAACTGTTCGAGGTCGTCGTTCACGCCGGACGGCGACAGCGGCGCGGCGCCGCCGAGCAGCGTCAGCGAGCTGACGCGCCCGCCATGCCACAGCTGCGCGAAGATGCGCCCGCCGTTCGCATGGACGACATCGGTGACGATTTTCCAGGCGGCGGCCTGCGCATCGTCGACGAGGCCCGGCGTCAGCTCGAATGCGGCGGACGCCCGGCTGACGTTGGTGGCTTCGGTCACGATCAGGCCGGCCGACGCGCGCTGCGCGTAGTACTCGGCCATCAGTTCGGTGGGCAGCCCGCGCGACGGCGCGCGCGAGCGCGTCATCGGCCCCATCACGACGCGGTTCGGCAGCGCGAGGCCGCGCAGATCGTAAGCACTGAGCAGGGAAGACATGATGGACTCCTGTGGTTCGACGGAGGGCGGGGCGGCGGCGCGCCCCGCGAACGGATCGGTTCGGCGTGCGACGGCGGGTCAACCCGCGGCGTGGCGTTGCGCGTGCGGCCGCCCGACGAGCAGGTAGTGCGCGAGCGCGACGATCGGGAACGCGCCGGCCACCGCGGCGACGAGCGGCCAGCCGCCGTGCTCGTACAACGGGCTCGCGAGCGCGGAGCCGACGGCGCCGCCGACGAAGATGCTCGTCATGTACAGCGCATTCAGCCGGTTGCGGCTCGCCGCGTGCAGCGCATAGATCTCGCGCTGGCCGAGCACCATGTTCATCTGCACCGCGAAGTCGAGCACGATGCCGGTGACGACGAGCCCGTACAGGCCGGTGCCGTGCACGAACCCGACCGCATACGCGAGCGCGCCGGCGACGAGCGCGATCAGCGTCGCGCGCACCGTATGGCCGGCATCCGCCAGGCGCCCGGCCACCGGCGCCGAGGTCGCGCCGATCGCGCCGACCAGCGCGAACAGGCCGATCGCCGATTGCGACAACCCGTAGTGACGCGTCAGCTCGACGGGCACGGCGGTCCAGAACAGGCTGAACGACGCGAACATCAGGCCCTGGTAGAACGCGCGGTGGCGCAATACCGGCATCGTGCGGACGAGGTGCAGCAGCGAGCCGATCAGTTCGAAATAGGTCGCGCGATGATCGGGCTGGCGCGACGGAATCGTCAGCGCGAGCACGGCCGTGACGAGCGTCATCAGCACGGCCGCCGCCGCGAACACGAAGCGCCAGCCGAACGCGTCGGCCACGACGCTCGACAGCGGCCGCGCCAGCAGGATGCCGAGCAGCAGCCCGCTCGCGATGGTGCCGACGACGCGGCCGCGCGAATGGTCGGGCGCGAGATGTGCGGCGAGCGGCACGAGGATCTGCACGGCCACCGAGCTGAACCCGATCAGCAGCGAAATCGCGAGAAAGAGCCCGGGCGTGCGCACGAGCGCCGCCGCCGCGAGGCTCGCGATCGACACGACGGCCGTCACGATCATCAGCTTGCGGTTTTCGAGCAGGTCGCCGAGCGGCACGATGAAGAACAGCCCGAGCGCGTAGCCGATCTGCGTCAGCGACACGATCAGGCTCGCCGTGTTGCCGGACATGTGCAGGCCCGGCGCGATGAGCTCGGTGATCGGCTGCGCGTAGTACAGGTTCGCGACGATCGCGCCGCAACTGAACGCGAACAGCAGGATCAGCCCCTGCGTGAGCTTGACGCCGTGCGCGGGCGGCGCGAGCGGTGTTGAATCCGTTGACATGTCGACTCCTGGAAAAGGGAAGGGCCGGGCACCGGAGCGTCGCGCCGGCATGAAGGTCGCCTGGCCGCGATACGGTGCACCGCATTGCCGTCGATACTAGTGATCAATCGCTCAGGCCGGAATCGGGGCGCCGCGCAATCGAGCGTTGCGCGGCACGCAAAGGTGCCGCGCCGCGCGGGTTCAGCCGCGTTTGCCCTGCAGCGTCGGAATCTGCTCGAACAGGCCCGCGAGCCAGTCGACGAACACCTTCAGCTTGACCGGAATGTGGCGATTGGGCGGATACAGCACCGAGATCGGCCGGGCCGGCGCGTTGAAATCGGTCAGCACCTCGCGCAGCCGTCCCGATTTCAGGTAAGGCTCGACGAGGTACAGCGACGTCTTGATCAGGCCGATGCCGGCGACGCCGCACTCGATGTAGTTGTCCGCGTCGTTGACGGCCACCGTGCCGCACATCTGCACGATGCGCGGCTCGCCGTCGACGACGTAGTCCCACGGGCGCGGCCGCCCGGTGTCGGCCGAGATGTGACTGACCGCGACGTGCTGCGCGAGATCGTCGACGGTTTGCGGCTCGCCGCACCGCGCGAAATAGGCAGGCGAGCCGCACGTGCAGGTGGTCAGGCTGCCGATCCGCTTCGCGATCATGCCCGAATCATCGAGCGCGCCGATGCGCACCACGCAGTCGACTCCTTCGCCGACGAGGTCGATCTGCCGGTCGGTCACGCCGAGTTCGAGCATGATGTCCGGATGGGCGTCGAGAAACGCCGGCAGCGCGGGCACCACGACCTGCTTCGCCATCGCGGGCGGCAGGTTCACCTTCAGCCGGCCGCGCGGCACGTTGCGGGCCTGCGAGACCGACGCCTCCATGTCGTCGATCTCGCGCAGCACCGCGACGGAACGTTCGTAGTAGGCCTGACCGTCCTCGGTCAGCGAGATGCGCCGCGTGGTGCGGTTCAGCAGCCGGCAGCCGAGATGCTGCTCGAGTGCGCTCAGCAGCGCGGACACGCGCGGCGTGGTGAGGCCGGTCGTGTCGGAGGCGCGCGTGAAGCTGCCGGTTTCGACGATGCGCGTGAACACGCGCATCGAAAGCAAGGTATCCATCGTCGGAAGTTCTCCAGCCGGTCGGCATGCGGCGCCGGTGCGTGCCGGCGCCGTCTTGTCTCATGTCGGATACAGGGGGTGCGTAGCGGGGTGATCGACCCGCTAGGCGTCGATGCGCTTTCTCAGCGCGTCGCCGGCGAACGGCATTTCGCGCATGCGCTGCCCGGTCGCGTCGAAGATCGCGTTGGCCAGCGCGCCGGCGGTCGGCCCCATCGACGCCTCGGCCGCGCCGAGAAACGGCGCGCCGGGGCGATTGACCAGATGGACCTTCACGTTCTGCGGCGCGGCCGAGAAGCGCAGGATCGGGTAGCTGCTCCAGTCGAAGCTGCGGATGCGCTCGGTGTCGTACTTCAGCGCCTCGTACAGCGTCCAGCTCGCGGCCTGCACGATGCCGCCCTCGATCTGGTTGCGGATGCCGTCCGGCGACACGATCTGGCCCGCGTCGACGGCGGCTTCCGCGTGTTCGAGCGTCACCTGGCCGGTTTCCGGCACGACCGATACCTCGACCGCGATCGCGACGTAGGCCATCAGGTTCTTGTACTTGCCGAACGCGAAGCCGACGCCGCGGTTGCGCGCGCGCGGAGGCCGCGGCCAGCCGAAGTGCTTCGCGGTGAGCTGGATCACCTGCCGTGCGCGATGGTCTTCCATGTGACGCAGCCGGAATTCGACCGGATCGACGCCGGCCGCGTGCGCGAGCTCGTCCATGAAGCTCTCGATCGCCCAGACGTTGGTGTGCGCGCCGAGCGAGCGCATCGCGGACGTCTGCAGCGGCATCGTCGGCGAGAAGTTGTTGACGATGTGCTGGTTCGGCAGCGCGTACAGCGGGATCGCGTTGCGGTCGCCGCCACCCTCCGGCTGCAGCATCGGCGTCGACGGCGCGGGCACGAACGGCGGCTCGAGCATGCGCGCGGGCAGCAGCCGGCCGGCGTTGACGATCCGCTCGTTGTGCGAACTGCTCCACAACGCATAGTTCCAGTCGACGATGCGGCCGCCCGCATCGAGCGACGCGCTGACCTCGGTCACCATCGCGGGCGTGAAGTGATCCCACGTGTGTTCCTGTTCGCGCATCCATTGCACGCGAATCGGCTTGCCCGGCATCGCGGCGGCGATCAGCGCGGCGTGCGCGGCCGCGTCGTCCGCCGCGTTGTGGCCGTAGCAGCCGGAGCCCTCGGTGTGAATGCAGCGCACGCTCGCCTTCGGCATCGACAGCATCTCCGCGAGCGCGTCGCGCAGCGGGTAGACGCCCTGCGAGTGGGTCCACACCGTCATCATCCCGTTCTCGAGATGCGCGACCGAACACGACGGCCCGATCGACCCGTGCAGCAGGTAGTTCTTCAGGAACGTCGCGTTCAGCGTCTTCACGGCCGGCGCGGTGGCCGCATGCGTGTTCGCGATCTCGATGCGCTGCGTCGAGATCCGTTTCAGGTCCGCGTGCACGGTGCCGCGCTCGGGCAGCTTGCGGCCCGGCGACCAGCGGCAGCCGGCGGCGAGCGCGCGCTGCGCGACCACCGCCTGCCACTCGCCCTGCGCGACCACCGCGAGCATGCTGCCGTTGCGCACGATCCGCACGACGCCCGGCAGCTTCAGGATCGCGGCTTCGTCGAACGACAGCAGCGTCGCGTCGTACACCGGCGGCATCACGACCCGTGCGTGCAGCATGCCGGGCAGCTGCATGTCCTGCACGTAGCTGACGCCGCCCGTGACCTTGTTCGGGATGTCGACGCGCGGCAGCGACGTGCCGATCACGGCGAACGTCGCCGGGTTCTTCAAAGGCGACGTGGGCGCGGCATTGCGATGCAGGTCGACCGTGCGGATCGCGTCGCCGTAGGTCATCGTGCGGCCATCCGGTGCCTTGATCACCGCGTCGGCGGTCGTCAGCACGCGCGGATCGACGCCGAAGCGTTTCGCCGCGCCTTCCACCAGCAGTGCGCGCACCTGCGCGGTCGCGTTCAGCAGCGCGGAGCCGCTGTCGGCCATCGTATGGCTGCCGGCGGTCAGTCCTTCGTCCGGCGACGCGCCGGTGTCGGCGGTCAGGAACGTGATCAGCGACGGCTTCATGTCGAGTTCCTCGGCGGCCACCTGCAGCAGCGCGGTGCGCACGCCGGTGCCGAGCTCGACCTTGCCGGTAAACACGGTGACCTTGCCGTCGGGCGCGATCTTGACCCACGCGTCGAGCAGCGGATTGGTCTTCAGGCTGCCGGCGAGCGCCTGGGTGGCCTTCGCCACGTGCACGGCCGCGCCTTCGTCGGCGATCACCAGCTGCGCGGCCGCGCGCGACGCGGGCGCGAGACTGAACGCGACGAACAGCGCGCCGGAGACGATGAAGTGCCGGCGGCCTTCGTCGATGTCGTCGTGGGAATTCATCACAGCCCCTTGCTGATCGTGACGGGAGCGGAAGCGGGCTCGGGGGCCGGCAGCCCCGCGACCGAGCGCACCGCCGCGAGAATTCGCATGTGCGTGCCGCAGCGGCACAGGTTCGGTTCCATGTGCGTGCGCAGTTCCTGTTCGGTCGGCTTCGGATTGCGTTCGAGCAGCGCCTGCGCGCGCATGATCATCCCGGCGATGCAGTAGCCGCACTGCGCGGCCTGGTGCTCGATGAACGCGCGTTGCAGCGGGCCCGGATGCTCGACGGTGCCGAGGCTCTCGATGGTCCGCACGCTGCGCGCGCCGACCGCGGCCACCGGCATCAGGCACGAGAAGGTCGGCTTGCCGTCGACGATCACGGTGCAGGCGCCGCATTGGCCGAGGCCGCAGCCGAACTTCGCGCCGTGCAGGTGCAGGTCGTTGCGCAGCGCGTACAGCAGCGGCGTGGACGGATCGATGTCCAGCGTGTGCCGCACGCCGTTGACGGTGAGGGTAATCATCGTGCGGTGTCCTCTTTTCTGAGCTTCGCGGCCATCGCGTCGACGCCCGGCCACGCGGGACGATCGGTATAGGTCTCGCGCACGTACGCGGCGAGATCGGCGATCTGCGCGTCGTCGTACTGGTCGATGAACGACGGCATGTAGTTGAGCGTGTCCTCGCCGTGCCAGCCGATGCCGTTGAACATCATCTGGATCGCGTTGCGCGGCGTATCGGCGTTGACCGCCGTGCTGAACGAAAGCGTCGGCCGCTCGCCGATCGACTGCATCGGCGCGGCCGGCCCGTGGCACTGCGCGCACGACGCCTGGAACAGCGTCGCGCCGCGTTGCGCGGCCGGCGTCGTCGCGGCGCGTTCGCCAGCGGCCGTTGCCGTGGCCGCCCGCGCGTTCGCCGGCTTCTGGATCGACAGGATGTAGGTGGCGATCGCCTCGACGTCCTCCACCGGCACCGTCGCGAGGTCGCGCGTGACCGGCAGCATCGGGCCGGCCGCCGCGCCGTGCTCGCTCGCGCGGCCGGTGCGCAGGTAGGTGACGAGCTGCGCCTGCGTCCACGGCCGCGCTGCCTGGCCGAGCGCATTGAGCGGCGGCGCTTCCCAGCCGTCGACGATGCCGCCGTCGAACGCGCGGCCGCGCTGCTCGCCGCCGATCGCGTTCAGCGGCGAATGGCACGACGCGCAGTGGCCGAGCCCGTCGACGAGCATCCTGCCGCGGTTCCATTGCGCGGACTGCGCGGGGTCCGGCTGATACGCGCCTTCGCGCAGAAACAGCACGTTCCAGAACGCGACCAGCGGGCGGAAGTTCAGCGGAAAGATCAGGTCGTTGGCGGGCGCCGTCGCGTGGACCGGTTCACGCGTCATCAGGTACGCGTACGCGGCGGCGATGTCGTCGTCCGACATTCGCGTGAAATGAATGTACGGAAACGCCGGGTAGAGCGGCTGGCCGTTACGTCCGATGCCGGTGCGCAGCGCGCGGGCGAACGCATCGCGCGACCAGCGGCCGATCCCCGTTTCGGCGTCCGGCGTGATGTTGGTCGCGTAGATCGTGCCGAACGGCGTCGCGAGCGGCAGCCCGCCCGCGAACGGCTTGCCGTCCTTCGCGGTGTGGCACACGATGCAGTCGCCGAGCGCGACGACGCGCGCGCCGGCGCGTACCAGTTGCGGATCGAACGACGCGGGGGCGGGCGGATCGATCGGCGCGATCGACGGCCGCACCATGATGCCGATCGCGACCGCGAGGCCGACGACCGCGATGCCGGCCGCGCCGAACCAGAGTCGTTTGTGCTTCATGCGTGCTCCGGGCGACGCGGTGCGCCGCAAGTGATGCGAGGCGCGGCGACACCGGACGATGAGTGTCGGCCGTGCGGGGTCGTCCGATGCGGCCGCGAGCGTGTTGCCGAGCGGCGGTGATTGGCGGCGGGGATCAAGTTGTCACTCCAGCAGTCGATAACGGGCGCACGCGCCGTTCTGCGCGGCAGCTCATGAACGGCAGTCTACGCAGAGGCCGCTTCCATTGCCTGAAGCGGCGCTGAAACGTTCTGAACGGTGTCCGGCCCCGGATCGGCCGGGGTTCGGCGCCGGCGACCGATGACGGACACGCTATGTCACGGCCGCCCCGCACGTCGTGTCATGACGGAACTTCGCCCGCGACGACTTCGTCCGCGTAGCACCAGATCCAGCGCTCGCCGGGCTCGATCGAGCGGACGAGCCGGTGGCCGGTGTCATGGAAATGCCGGCTCGCGTG
Organism: Burkholderia cenocepacia; assembly: GCF_014211915.1. NCBI lineage: Bacteria > Pseudomonadati > Pseudomonadota > Betaproteobacteria > Burkholderiales > Burkholderiaceae > Burkholderia > Burkholderia cenocepacia. The sequence goes on from NZ_CP060041.1 coordinate 802,869, forward strand.
GCGATTCGGCGACGAGTCGCAGCAGCCGACGTGTCCGCAGACCAGGCACATCCGCAAGTGCACCCAGCGGCTGCCCGATTTGATGCATTCCTCACAGTAGTCCTTGTCGGTGTCGAACACGCGTGCTTCGTCGAGATGCGTACAGGCGTTGGCCATCTTGCGCTCCGATGCCGGCGCGGGAGCGACGCTTGCGGCGGGGCCGGCGCGAGGCCGCAAGCGGGACGGATACGCGACATTGTGCGGCGTGGCGGCGCGGCCGGACCTTAATTGTCATGAAGCGGCCCGCGCGGCGCGTGCCGGCGGCGTACAGTCGCGAATGCGTCCGGCCAGGTCGCGGCACCGGCCGGGCCGCGTCCGACATCGACATCATCGGGAGGCGTTCATGGAGCAATCGCAACACGTGCGGATCGTCGGCCTGCCGCGCAGCCGGGACGCGTACGCGATCCGCGATTTCCTGCAGCGGCGCATGATCGCGTACGACTGGTGCGAGCTGACATCCGACGCCGATTGCGCGCAGGTGCTCGGCATCGCGCCGCTGCGCGACATCCGGCTGCCGGTCGTGATCTTTCCGGACGGCTCGCGCCTGTACCAGCCGACCCTGGCCGAGATCGCCGCGCGGCTCGGCTGGGTCGCGCGCCCGCGCTTCGTCGAATACGACGTGTCGATCTACGGCGCGGGGCCGGCCGGGCTGTCGGCGGCGGTCTACGCGGCGTCCGAAGGGCTGCGCGCGGTCGTGATCGAGCGCGGTGCGATCGGCGGGCAGGCCGGCACGAGTTCGCTGATCGAGAACTACATGGGCTTCCCCGACGGCATCCCGGGCGCGGAGCTCGCGGAACGCGCGCGCGAGCAGGCGGTGAAGTTCGGCGTCGAGCTGCTGACGATGCGCGAGGGCGTGCATGCGACGTTCGTCGACGGCAAGATCCGCGTCGAGCTCGCCGACGGGTCGATCCTGATCGCCCGCGCGAACATCTGCGCGACCGGCATCGAATATCGCAGCCTCGGGTTGCCGGAGGAACCGGCGTTTCTCAACGCGGGGCTGTTCTACGGCGCCGGGTCGAGCGAAGCGCCGATGTGCGCGGGCGAGCAGGTCTTCATCGTCGGCGGCGGCAATTCGGCCGGCCAGGCCGCGATGAACTTCTCGCGGCATGCGCGTCAGGTGACGATGCTCGTGCGCGGCGCGTCGCTCGCCGACACGCTGTCGCGCTACCTGATCGACCGGATCGAACGCACGCCGAACATCGAGGTCCGCTACGGGTCGAGCGTCGCCGCGCTGCACGGCGACGGCTGGCTCGACGCGATCGAGCTTCGTTCGGCGGACGGCACGCGCGAACGGTTGCCGGCCACGCGCCTGTTCGTGTGCATCGGCGGCGCGCCGAATACCGACTGGGCGAAGGACACCGACATCATTCGCAATCCGGACGGTTATCTCGTGACCGGCGGCGATCTGTACGATTGTCCGGCGTTCGAGCGCGTGTGGCCGCTCGAGCGCCGGCCGTACCACCTGGAAACCAGCGTGCCGGGATCGTTCGCGGCGGGCGACGTGCGATCGGGATCGGTCAAGCGCGTCGCGTCGGCGGTCGGCGAAGGCGCGATGGCCGTGACCTTCGTGCACCGGTTTCTCGGCGAGGATGCGCATCGGCTCGCGCGCGCGTGACGCGCTCGCGGGTCGTTCGATGCCTTCATCGCGCGTCGGCTTGCGTCGCGTCGCGCAACTGGCCCCGGCCGGCGCGTACCGGCGGCGTCCACCCGCCGCCCAATGCACGCACGAGGCTCACCGTCGCGACGGCCAGCGCCTGCCGGCTGTGAATCAGCTGGCGCCGCGCATTCAGTGCGTCGCGATCGGCGTCGATGACTTCCAGATAGCTGACGTACCCATGCGCGTAGCGGCTCAGCGATAGCCGCGCCGCCGCGTCCGTCGTGCGCGCCGCGCTGTCGTAGCGCACGATCCGCTCCTTTTGCGCGGCGATGTCGTTGAGCGCATCCTGCACGTCGCGCAACGCGCCGATCGCGGTCGCGCGATAGTCGGCGTCGGCGACGTTCGTGCCGGCTCGCGCGGCGGCCACCGCGGCATCGCGCTTGCCGCCGTCGAACAGCGTCAGCGCGACGTTCGCGCCGAGACTCCACAACGAGCTGTTGCGGTCGAGAAACGAGCGCAGGTCGCGGGTGGCGAAACCGCCGTCGGCGGTCAGTGTCAGCGTCGGCAGCCACGCGGTGCGCGCGATGCCCAGTTCGAGCGACGCCGCATCGGCGCGCCGCGCCGCCGCGAATACGTCCGGGCGTTGGGCGAGCAGCGCGGACGGCAGCCCGGCCGGCACCTCCGGCACCTGCACGGGCACGGGCACGGCGCCCGCGTCGACGTCGAACGCGGTCGGCGACACGCCGGTCAGCACTGCAATGGCGTCGACGAGGTTCTCGCGCAGCCGGCGGCTCTCCGCGAGATCGGCATGCGCGGTATCGAGATCGGCCGCTGCGCGCAGCCCGTCGAGATCGCTGGCCGCGCCGGCCCGCACGCGGGCGGCGATCACGTCGAGCGCGGTGCGCCGCAGCCCGATCGCGCGCGTGAGCGTCACGAGATCGTCGTCGACGTAGCGCAGCGTCAGGTAGTCGACGGCCACTTCGGTCGCCACCCGCAGACGCACCGCATCGCGATCGGCCGCCGCTTGCAGCAGGTTCTGTTCGCCGACGTCGGCATCGCCGCGCAAGCGGCCCCATAGATCGACTTCGTAGCTCGCGGCGACGGGCACCGACCAGTTGTGCATCGTGCGCTTCGGCAGCGCGTTGTCGACCGTGCCGGACACCCGTGTGCGGCTGAACGACGGGTCGACGCGCACGGTCGGCGCCAGCGCGGCTTCGCGCACGCCGAGCAGCGCCTGCGCCTGGTCGACGCGCGCGGCCGCCGCGCGGATGTCGAGGTTGTGCGCGAGCGCGGCGTCGACGAGGCGGCCGAGCTGCGGGTCACCGAACCACGCGGGCCATGCGGCGAGCGACGGTGCGTGCGCATCGGTCGCCGGATCGGCATGGCGGAACCGGTCGGTTTCGACCGGGACGGGCGCGAGCGGCTGCGGCGGGATCGAGCACGCGGCCAGCAGGCTCGCGGCGAGCAGGGCGAAGACGCGCGTCATCGCGATTCGCTGCCGGGCTGCAGCGTGACGACGACCGACAGCCCGGGACGGATGCGCGGCTCCGTCGCGGCCGGACCGTCGAGCAGGATCTTCACGGGCACGCGCTGCGTGACCTTCGTGAAATTGCCGGTCGCGTTGTCGGGCGGCAGCAGCGCGAACTGCGCGCCGGTCGCGGGCGACAGGCTGTCGATGCGGCCGCTGAACGTGCGCTGCGGCAGCGCATCGAAGCGCAGTTGCACGGCGTCGCCGGCGCGCACGTGCCGCAGCTGCGTCTCGCGGAAATTGGCGACGATCCACGGATGCGGCTCGACCAGCGTGAGCAGCGCCTGGCCGGGCGCGACATGCTCGCCGGTCTCGACGGTCTTCTTGCCGACGTAGCCGTCCGACGGCGCGACGACCGTCGTGTAGCCGAGTTGCAGCAGCGCGTCGTGCAATTCGGCGTCGTTCTGGCTCGACGCGGCCTCGGCGGCCTGAGCGGCGGCGAGCGCGCTGCGCCGTTGCGCATCGGCCGCCGCGACGCGCGCGCGGGCGGACTTGCGGGCGGCATCGGCCGCATCGAATTCCTGCTTCGACAAGCCGCGCGGCGTCTCGCGGGTCAGTTCGCGTGCACGGGCGTAATCGAGTTCGGCCTTTTCGGCATCGGCGTGCGCCGACACGAGCGCCGCGTCCGCCTGCTCGATCAGCGCGCGTGCGCGGCTCGCATCGGCATGCGCCTGGGCGACGCGGGCGCGCTGCGCCGCGACGCGCACGTCGAAGTCGCGCCGGTCGATCTGCACGAGCGCGTCGCCCGCATGCACGAACTGGTTGTCGTCGACGAGCACGCGCTCGACCGTGCCGGCGACGCGCGGCGAGATCACGTGCAGGTGGCCGGTCACGTACGCGTCGTCGGTGCCGCGATCGCGGGCATCGAACTCGTACACGAGCAATGCGACGAGCAGCAGCGCGATCACGGCGATCGTGACGACGGCCAGCCGTCGGGAACGCGCGGGCGCAGCGGGCGACGGCGCGGGAGAGGGTGGGGTCATGATCGGCAAACTCCGTCGTACGGGCAGGATTCGACGCACCGCGTTATGCTTGCGCCAGCTTGATATGCGGGAGCCGCTCGACGATGAACACGACGTTCGCCACCGGCAGTGCCGTGCCGGCGCCGGCCGCAGGCCCGGCCTCCGACATTCCGACGTTTCGGTCGATCGCCGCGATCGCGGCCGTGCTGCTCGGCGCCATCATCGCGACGCTGACGTCGCGCATCACGTCGCTCGGGCTGGCCGACGTGCGCGGCGCGCTCGGCGTCGGCGTCGACGAAGGCGCGTGGATCAACACCGCGTTCACCGCGTCGCAGATGTTCGTCGGGCCGCTCGCGATCGCGGCGGCCTTCATGTTCGGCACGCGCCGCGTGCTGGTCGCGGGCGCCGTGGTGTTTCTCGGCGCGGAAAGCGTGCTGCCGCTGTGCACGCAATTCGGCGCGTTCATCGTGTGCCAGGCGATCGCGGGGCTCGCGTCCGGCGTGTTCGTGCCGTTGACGGTCGGCTTCGTCGTGCGCACGCTGCCGCCGCGGCTGATTCCGTTCGGCATCGCCGCGTATGCGATGAATCTGGAGATGTCGCTGAACCTGTCGGCCACGCTCGAAGGCTGGTACAGCGAACATCTGAGCTGGCGCTGGCTGTTCTGGCAGAACGCGGCGCTGACCGTGCCGTTCATCGCGTGCCTGATGCTGTCGCTCGCCGACGAGCCGATCAAGCGCTTTGCGTCCGGCATCGATGCGCGCGGGATGCTGCTCGGCGCGGGCGGCTTCGCGTGCCTGTGCATCGCGCTGGATCAGGGCGAGCGGCTGTTCTGGCTGCAGTCGCCGCTGATCGTCGCGTTGCTGGCCGCCGGCATCCTGATGATCGCCGCATTCCTGATCCACGAACTCGCGTCGCCGCGCGCCGGGCTGGATCTCGGCTACCTTGCGCGGCCCAACATCGCGCTGCTGATCGTGCTCGTCGGTCTCGTGCGCTTCACCGTGCTCAACACGAGCTTCATCCCGTCGCTGTTCCTCGCCAGCACGTACGGCCTGCGGCCGTTGCAGATCGGCGATACGCTGCGCTGGATCGCGATCCCGCAACTGCTGTTCGCGCCGTGCGTCGCGCTGTTGCTGCAGCGGGTCGATCCGCGCCGGCTGATCGTCGCCGGCTTCGCGATGGTGGCGATCGCGTTCGCGCTCGGGTCGCGGCTCACGCCGGTGTGGGCCGAGCCCGACTTCATCCCGTCGCAGCTGCTGCAGGCGCTCGGTCAGACGATGGCGCTCACGTCGGTGATCTTCTTCTTCGGCAAGCACGTGACGGCCGAGCACGCGTTGACGTTCGGCGCGGTCGTGCAGGCGACGCGCCTGCTGAGCGGGCAGCTCGGCACGACGTCGATCGCGGTGATTCAGCGGATCAGGGAGGCTACCCATTCGAATCTCGTCGGTCTGCATGTGTCGCTGTCGGATCCCGAAACACTCGAACGGCTGCGGGCCGGCGCGGCGTCGCTGGTCGCGCATGGCGCCACGTTCGCGACCGGCAACCAGGCGGCCTATGCGCTCGTCGATCGCGCGGTGCGCGTGCAGGCCACGACGCTCGCGCTGGCCGACAACTTCCGGGTGGCGATGGCGTTCGCGCTCGCCGGCGCGCTGCTCGGCATCCTGTTGCGCCCGGTGCGGGCGCCGTAAGTGTGGCACCGGGCGGTCTGAAATTTCCTGAAAAGTCCTGAACGGCGCGTCCGTCGCATCCGTCGCGGCGGCATGCGCGCCGCCGCGACGGACCGCGTGCTTACGCCTGCAGGAACGCAAGCAGCTCGGCGTTGATGCGATCGGCGTTCACGACGCACATGCCGTGCGAGCCGCCTTCGATCACCTTCAGCACCGCGTGCTTGACGATCTTCGACGACAGCCGGGCCGAATCGTCGATCGGCACGATCTGGTCGTCGTCGCCGTGCAGCACGAGCGTCGGCACGTCGATCTTCTTCAGGTCGTCGGTGTAGTCGACTTCCGAGAACTCCTTCACGCACAGGTACTGGCCGTGGATGCCGCCCATCATGCCCTGCGACCAGAATGCGTCGATGGTGCCCTGCGACACCTTCGCGTTCGGCCGGTTGAAGCCGAAGAACGGCACGGCGAGATCCTTGTAGAACTGCGAGCGGTTCTCCGCGACGTTCTTGCGGATGCCGTCGAACACGTCCATCGGCAAGCCGCCCGGATTGGTCGGCGACTTCACCATCTGCGGCGGCACCGCGCCGATCAGCACCGCCTTCGACACGCGCTTCGTGCCATGGCGGCCGATGTAGCGCGCGACTTCGCCGCCGCCGGTGGAGTGGCCGACGAGCGCGGCGTCGCGCACGTCGAGCGCGTCGAGCAGCGCGGCGAGATCGTCCGCGTACGTGTTCATGTCGTTGCCGCGCGACGGCTGGCCCGAACGGCCGTGGCCGCGGCGGTCGTGCGCGATCACGCGATAGCCGTGCTGCACGAGGAACAGCATCTGCGCGTCCCACGCGTCCGCGCACAGCGGCCAGCCGTGCGAGAACACGACCGGGCGGCCGCTGCCCCAATCCTTGAAGTAAATCTGCGTGCCGTCCTTGGTGGTGATCGTGTTCATCGTGTGCGCTCCAGGATGTGCGGAAGAGGGGCTGTGGGACGGCGTGCCGGCCGCGGCGGCCATGGCGGGCAGCGCGGCTGCCGCGACGGCCGTGGCGCCGGCGAGCAGCATGTCGCGGCGGCGGGCCGACGAAACGGCGTCGGTCTGTTCGGGATGCATCTGGACTCCTGAGGTATGCGGCGGCGAGGCCGCACGGGATGGCGGATCGGTGGCGGCTGGCCGCGGCCATCCCGCCCGGCAGCCGTCCGGCTTGCGTCGCCACGCGTCGACGGGGGCGCGCGGACGAACGAATGCCGTCGGGAGCGTAATCCGGCGCGGTGCGCGCCGTACTGAAATCCGGCTGAATTCTCTTGAACGCCGCGGCGCCGCCAACGGATTTGCCGCACTGCAGAAAAATTAAGCCCGCGACCGGGACTCTTCAGCGCACGGCGGCTATCGTCAGCATCGGGTCATCGGCATACGTCGCGCGCCACGCGAATGGAGCCGACCGGCCGCGCCGCCCGTCACCTGCCTGGATAAGCCGCCATGGACGCCTTCAATCGCTGGGAGCACATGATCACGTCGCTCGGACCGCTATCTGCCACGGGCGTCCGGATGCCGCCGATGCCGCGCACGCGAGAGACGGACGGCTCGCGTCGCCCGCATCGGGACGATGCGCCGGTGCCGTCGAGCGGCGACGTGCGCCGCCGCAGCGCGATCGTCGCCGTCGAGCGGCAGACCGATTCGTCGATGCTGGTGTCGTGGAGCGATCCGACACGCTGCCGCTACGACGAACAACGCTGGATCAGCGCGAAGGCGCGCAGGGTGGCGCGCTGCGCGCTCACCGGGCAACCGATCCGGGTCGGCGACGCGATCTACAAACCCCAGTGGCGTGGCGAGAAACGCCCCGCGAACTGCCGCGAGATGGTGCTCGCGACGGCGCTCGAGCAGTTCGTCGCCCGGCAGTCCCGGGCATGACGCGCCGCGCCGCACGCTTCGGCCGCGTTCGTAGGCGCGGCCTCCCTACTCGAAAGGAGCCTTCATGAGCACGTTCACCACCCGCGACGGCGTGTCGATCCACTACAAGGACTGGGGCAGCGGCCGCCCGGTCGTGTTCATTCATGGCTGGCCGCTGAATGCCGACATGTGGGACGTGCAGATGCATCATCTGGCGTCGCACGGCCTGCGCGGCATCGCGTACGACCGGCGCGGCTTCGGGCGCTCCGGCCAACCGTGGAGCGGCTACGACTACGACACGCTGGCCGACGATCTCGCGACGCTGCTCGAGACGCTCGACCTGCATGACGTGACGCTCGTCGGCTTTTCGATGGGCGGCGGCGAGGTGGCGCGCTACATCGGCCGGCACGGCACGCGCCGCATCGCGAAGGCGGTGCTGATCGGCTCCGTGACGCCGCTCGTCGCGCGCCGCGACGATCATCCGGAAGGCGTGGACGTCGCGGTATTCGACGGCATTCGCGCAGGCATCGTGGCCGATCGCGCGGCGTTCTTCGACGGCTTCTGGCCGCTCTTTACCGGTTCGAACCGCGGCGGCTCGACGGTGTCGCGCGCGGCGCTCGGCTGGACCTCCGTGATGGCGTTGCAGGGCGGGCTGAAGGGCACGCTCGAGTGCGTTCGCGCATTTTCCGAAACCGATTTCCGCGCCGACCTGCAACGGTTCGACGTGCCGACGCGCGTGATTCATGGCGACGACGATCAGACGGCGCCGCTCGCGCTGACCGGCGCCGCGACCGCGAAACTCGTGCCGAATGCGACGCTGAGCGTCTATGAACGCGGCCCGCATGCGCTGTACCTGACGCATGCGGCCAGGCTGAACGACGAATTGCTGGCGTTCGCGCAGGACTGAGCTCCGCGACGCCGATCGGCGGCGCGGGGCACGCGCCGCCCGTTTCGCGCGGCGCATCGCGCCGGCCGCGCAGGCAAATGAGCCGACGGATATTCGGCCGGCACGATAGAGGCGCCCGAAAATAAACCGGCCGTGCGAATCGAAAAGAAAATGCGCCGCATTTTTCCGCTCAAAAAATTTCGTCTGATATATCGAAATCGCATTCATGGACGCATGCACGATTTGCACATGAAACGTGCATGACCTCGCCGTATTTCGGTGCCTGGGCGGTAATCGGGCACAAAACAGCGCCGCCCGGCGGGACTTTTCGTCATTTCAAAAAATTCGAGCCGTTCATTCTGATAATTTGAATCATTCGACCATGCAAATACCGTAGCATTGATGCCGAACCGGCACCCGATTTCAGTGGGGCGCCGTTGAATGTCACCCTCAAGAAATTCTCATGATCCGGATTGGAACACTTCACGTTTTTCTCGACAGACGTGAAATTCGTTCGAACGGCAAGCTGCTGCGCATCGGCAGCCGCGCATTCGAAATTCTCGAGCTGTTGATTCGGGCGAACGGTGCGCTGGTATCGAAAGACGACATCATGCAGCGCGTATGGCCGCACACCGTGGTGGAGGAAAACAACCTGCAGGTGCACATCGCGTCGCTGCGCAAGGCGCTGGCCGGCGACCGCAACCTGATCGTGACGGTGCCGGGCCGCGGCTATCGGCTGGTCGCCGGGCAGGACGACGGCGACGCGCCCGTGCGTCCCGCGACGTGGCGGCCGTCCGCGGCGCCGAGCACGCTGTTCGGCCGCGAACAGACGGTCGCCGACGTGCTGGCCGCGCTGCAGGGCGCGCGCGTCGTGACGCTGGTCGGCGCGGGCGGCATCGGCAAGACGCGCGTCGCGATCGAAGCGGCGGCGCGCGCCGACGCACGCTTTCCGGAAGGCACCGTATTCGTTTCGCTCGCGACCGTCGCGTGTCCGCGCTTCGTGCCGGACGCGCTGGCCGGCGCGTTCGGCATCACGCAGCCGACCGGCTCGCTGACCCTCGAAGCGGTGCTCGCCAGCGTCGCACGTCGCCGGATGCTGCTCGTGCTCGACAATTGCGAGCACCTGCTCGACGCCGCCGCGCAGATCGCGAGCGCGCTCACCGATGCGGACGACGGGCTGTGCGTGCTCGCGACGAGCCGCGAATCGCTGCGCATCCACGGCGAGCGCGTGTGCCCGGTGCCGCCGCTCGACGTCCCCGATGAAGGCGCCGGCGATCGCGAGGCGATGAACGCCAGCGCGGTGCAGTTGTTCGCGGCGCGGGCGCGCGCGGCCGATCCGCGCTTTCCGCTCGACGCGCGCAGCCTGGCGTTGATGGCATCGGTCTGCCGTCGCCTCGATGGTCTGCCGCTCGCGATCGAGCTGGCGGCGGCCCGCGCCGCCGTGCTGGGCATCGACGTGCTGGCCGCCCATCTCGACGATCACTTTCGGCTGCTGACCGGCGGTTTTCGCACCGCGTTGCCGCGCCATCAGACGCTGCAGGCGATGTACGACTGGAGCTACCGGTTGCTCGGGGACGCCGAGCGCCTGCTGCTGCGATGGCTCGGCGTGTTTCGCGACGGCTTCTCGATCGAGGCCGTGCGCGAGGTCGTCGGTGCCAACGGGCCGGCCGGCGCCGATCTGCTCGATACGATCGCCGGCCTCGTGTCGAAATCGCTGGTGATCCTCGAGACCGCGCACGGCGTGCCGCGCTACCGGCTGCTGACGACCACGCGGGCCTACGCGCAACAGCAGCTCGACAGTCACGGCGAGGGCGCGGCCGCGGCGCGCGCGCACGCGACCTACTTCCTCGCGTTGTTCCGGCGCGCGGCCCACGATGGCGACGCGCCGGGCAGCGGGCCGGAGGGCGCGACCCGGCTCGATGCGGTCCGGCGCGAGCTCGGCAATCTGCGTGCCGCGCTCGACTGGGCATTTTCGGCGCAGGGCGACGCGGCGCTCGGCATCGCGCTCGCGGCCGTCGCGGTGCCGTGCCTGTTCGATCTGTCGCTCGTCGACGAATGTCGCGAGCGCGCGCGTGTCGCGCTCGATGCGATGCGCGACGCGGATGCAACCGGGGTGTCCGACGATGCACGCGTGCGGGTGCTGGCCGCGTATGCGGCGGCGCTCGCGCATACCGCAGGGTCGACGCAGGTCGTGCACGATGCGTGGTCGGAAGTGCACGCGCTCGGATTCGATGCGGCCGAGGCCGAACTGCCGTCGCGCGAGTCGTGACGCCGGCTTCGTGCGCGTCTCCCGTGTTTCAGAACGATTCAGCTCGGATACAGGACGGCGGCAGGCAGCGCGCGTAGATTGCCTGAACGGCGCGTGCCGACACCCCGTCGGCACGCGTGCACATCGACCACGTGCGCTCGCCGACGTCGCGCGATCCCGCTGAACGCCGGCGCGGCGAAACGCCCGGCGCACGCGTCGCCGCGCATCCCGCTCAACCGACGACCCGCCGCATGAAACCTGATCAACCCGACCTCCTTTCCCGTCATGCGACCGATCTCGGCCTGCTGTTCCTGCGCGTCGCCGCCAGCGTGCTGTTGCTCGTGGTGCACGGCTTGCCGAAGATCGTGCATTACACGGCCGAAGCCGCGGCCATCGAAGATCCGTTCCATCTCGGCCGCACGCTGTCGATCCTGTTCGCGATCTTCGCGGAGGTCGTGTGCCCGGTCTTCATGATCGTCGGTCTGTACCCGAGGCTGGCGGCGCTGCCGGTGATGATCGTCACGCTCGTCGCGCTGGTGTTCGTCCACCCCGACTGGCCGCTGCGCGATGCGCAGTTCGCGTGGATGCTGCTGATCCTGTTCGGCACGATCGCGATCGCGGGCGCCGGCCGCTACGTGTTGCCGCTGCCGGGCGTCATGCGCCGGCGCGCCTAGCCGCAGCCAGCGCGTCGGCGACCCGCACGCCATGTGCCCGACGATTCCGTCCGCGCGGCGACGTACGTGCTGCCGCGCCCATCCTTTTGCGCGCCGCGCGTGCGTTCCGACATGTTGAATTTCTCCGATACGGCGCTCTACGGCGCGCCGATCGTGCTGGTCGATCTCGCCGCGTGGCGGCTGGTCGGGCGCGATCGCGCCGTGGCGCGCGCCATCCGGCGCTGTGCGGCGTTCGCCGCGCTGAGCGCGGTGCTGTTCGCGACCGGCGTGAGCCCGCTCGCCGTGCCCGCATCGCTCGGCGGGCTCGACCGGATCGCGGTTCAGGCCATCTGCATCGCGTGGTGGCTCCAGTGCGCGATCGTGTTCAGTCTGCTGCTCAATCATCTGCTGCTGCCGCATGCGTGGCGCAACCAGCGGCTGTTTCACGACCTCGCCGAAGCCATCGTGTTCGGCGCGGCCGCGGTGGCCGCGCTCGGCTACGTGCTCGGCCTGCCGTTGAGCGGCCTGGTCGCGACCTCCGGCGCCGTGGCGGTGATACTCGGCCTCGCGCTCCAGAACACGCTGAACGACGTGTTCTCCGGGCTCGTGCTGAATACCACGCAACCGTTCCGGCTCGACGATACGGTCTCGATCGGCGAACTCGAAGGGCGCATCGTCGAGAGCAACTGGCGTGCGACGAAGCTGATCGACAGCCTCGGCAACCTGGTCGTCGTGCCGAACAGCACCGCGGCGCGCGCGACGATCGTGAATCTCAGCGAACCCGCGGGCCTGCACGGCGTGACGCTCGCGCTCGACCTCGATCCCGCGGTGCGGCCGGCGGTGGCCGTCGGTGCGCTGGAGCGGGCCGCGGCGAGTTCGCTCGACGTGCTCGCGCGCCCCGCGCCGATCGCCGTCGTGAAGGCGTTCCGCGCGAATGCGATCCAGTACGAACTCGTCTGCTACGTCGACGCGCTGCAGAAGAAGATCACCGTGCGCAACGCGCTCTACGATCTCGCGCATCGGCATCTGGCCGCGGCGGGCGTCGCGTGGCGACCGCTAGCAGGCTCAGCGCCGGCGTCCGTATCGACTTCGCCAGGGCAGTCGGTATCGCGTCGGCTACTGCTGTTGCGCGCGGTCGAATTGTTCGAGCGCGTGGACGACGACGATCTGGCCGTGCTGGCCGATGCGCTGGTCGCGCGTTCGTTCGGCAAGGGCGACGTGATCTATGCGTCGAATGCGGAATCGCGCGTGCTGACGATCGTCGAATCGGGCGTCGCGGCGGTGTTCGTGCCGGGCGCGTCCGGCGACGTCGAAGTCCGGCGGATGGCGCCGGGCGATGCGATCGGGCAGTCCGTCGTGCTCGCCGGCACGCGGCTTCATGCGACCGTTCACGCGGTCACCGCGATGACCGTGCATCAGCTTCGCAGCGAGGATCTGTCGGCATTGATCGCGAGGAAGCCGGCGCTGGGCCGGCTGATGTGCGAGTCGCTCACCGACCATATCGCGACCGAGGAACGGATGATGATTCCGCCGGTCGAGAAGGCGCACGCGGGGTTCAGCCTGATCGGGTGGCTCGAGAAGGAAATGAAGCGGCTGCACGATTCGCTCGGCTGACGTGCGACCGGATCGCGAGGGGCGCCGGCATGCCGTGAAACGCGCGCGTCAGTCCGGCGTCGTGAAACGATCGACGAGATCGGGCTGGTCGAGTTGCTCGACCCACCAGTGCAGCGCGCGGCCCGCCTCGTCGCCGCGCCACGCGAGATAGCAGTGCGTGGTATCGCGCATGCCGGTCACCTGGCGCGCGACGAGCTTGCCGTCGGCGATCGCGCGCGCCGCGATGCATTCGGGCAGCGTGCCGACCGCGAGCCCTTCGCATTGCGCTTCCAGCTTCGCGGCCAGCGTCGGTACCGCGAGATACGGCTGGCCCGCATCGATCGCGACCGACTGCGGCTGCAGTTCGCGCGACGTATCGCTGATCACCGCGCCGCGATACTGGACGACCGACGCCATCGCCAGCGGTTCGGGCAGCGCCGCGAGCGGATGGGACGGCGCGACCGCGAACACGTGTTTCAGCGAGCCGATCGGCCGTGCGACGATGCCCGGCAATTCCGGCGGTTCGCCCGCCGCGCCGACGACGAGATCCGCCCGCCGCGAAATCAGCGCATCCCACGCGCCGCCGAGCACTTCCGTCGACAGCCGCAACCGCGTGTCCATCCCGAGCGCGTAGAACCGGTGGACGTACGGCCACAGCGCGTCGAACGGCAGGATTTCGTCGATACAGACGCGGACTTCCGTTTCCCAGCCCTGTTGCGCGCGCAGCGCCTTCATTTCGAGCTGCTCGGCGGCACGCAGCAGGCGCCGGCCTTCCTCGACGACGATGCGGCCCGCATGCGTGAGCTTCGCGCGCCGTCCGCTGCGGTCGAACAGCGCCACGCCGAGATCGCTTTCGAGTTTCTGCACCAGGTAGGTGAGCGCGGACGGGACACGATGCAGCAGTTCCGCTGCTTCGGCAAAGGTGCCGGTGCGGTCGATCGCGTCCAGGGCTTCGAGCGCTTCGAATGACAGCTTCATCGAAAATTCCGGTAGGGGGTGGCTGGCGCATCATACCAGTGCGGGGTGCAGCGCGAGCAGCGTGCGTCGCCGCGATTTGCTAGAGTGATAAGCCTCGTTCATTCAGCTTCCCGCCTCGCCCCATGAGCGCCCCTCAGCCGGATACCGCATCGTCCGATTTCATCCCCGCCGACGTCAGGCAGACCGTCGTCACGCAAGCGTTGCCGAACGGGCAAATCGGTATCGTCCGGCTGAAGACCTTGCGCAGGAACATGGGGCTGACCGCGCCCTATGAACTCGAGAATACGGATCTGATCGTGCTGCAGTTGCACCCGTTCGGCGAGCAGGATCTGTGGCTCGACGGCCGCCCCGCACCGTTCGTTCCGTATGACGCGGGAACCGTGTCGATCTACGATCTCGACCGTCGCTGGGTGGCCGATCTCCAGGGCGCGTTCGACTGCCTGCATTTCCATCTGCCGCGCCACACGCTCGAGGAAACGGTCGACGACCTCGGCGGCCGGCAGCGGCCGCAGCTTTATCTGCCGCCGCATCTGAGCACCCACGATTCGGTCATCCATGCGCTCGGACACGCGCTGCTGCCCGCGCTGGCCCGGCCCGCTGAAGCGTCGCAGATCTTCATCGATCACGTGGGGCTGGCGTTTCAGGCGCACGTCGCGCATCGTTACGGCGGCGTCGGCGAGCGGCGGGAAAGGTCGGACGGCAAGCTCACGCCGTCGCAGGCGCGCCGCGCGAAGGAGTTGCTGCTCGCGCACCTCGACGGCAACATCGGTCTGGCCGACGTGGCGAGCGCGTGCGGGCTGTCTCGCGGCCATTTCGTCAAGGCGTTTCATCGAACGACCGGGCTGCCGCCGCATCGCTGGCTCATCGTGCAGCGCGTCGAACGGGCAAAGGAATGGATGCGCGACCCGAACATGCCGTTGAGCATGATCGCCGTTGCGTGCGGCTTCGCCGATCAGAGCCATTTCTCGCGCACCTTCACGCGCTTGACCGGCGTCACGCCTCGCCGGTGGCGCGCGGACCATACGTGAGCGTCGCGATGCGGATGCGGAGCACGGCATGACAAACGCGGCGACGTGCAGGCACGCAACTTGCGCACCGGCACGGGCCGCATCACTTGGGAGGTCTTCATGAAACGACGCTGGCCGCGACAACCGATGCTCGCGATAGGTGTGTTCGCAACGTTCGGGCTGCACGCAGCCGTTGCATCGGCGGCGCCCGAAGTCTCGATCAGCCGAGCCGATTACGGGACGACCGCGACCGGGCAGGCGGTGAGCCAGTACACGCTCGCGAACCGGCGCGGCGTGACGCTGAAAGTCATCACGTACGGCGGTATCGTGACCGCGCTCGACGTGCCCGACCGCACCGGGCACGCGGCCGACATCGTGCTCGGCTTCGATTCGCTGCGCGACTACGAGGCGCACAACGGCAACATCCATTTCGGCGCGCTGATCGGCCGGTATGCGAACCGCATCGCGGGCGGGCGCTTCGCGCTCGACGGCAAGACGTGGAAGCTGCCGGTCAACGACGGGCCGAACACGCTGCACGGCGGCCCCGACAGTTTCGACGCGAAGGTCTGGACGGTCACCGGCACGCACAGCGACGCGACCGGTTCGGGCGTCACGCTGCGCTACGTGAGCCCCGACGGCGAGAACGGCTTCCCCGGCACGTTGACGACGGACGTGACCTATACGCTGACCCGCGACAACCAGATCCGCATCGACTACCGGGCCACGACGGACAAGGATACGGTCGTCAACCTGACCAACCACAGCTACTTCAATCTGGCCGGGCAGGCGGGCGGCAGCGTCGAGCGGCAACTCATCGAGATCGCCGCATCGCGCTTCACGCCAACGGACGATACGTCGATTCCGACCGGGCAACTGGCGAGCGTTGCGGGCACGCCGATGGACCTGCGCCAGCTGACGCCGATCGGCGCGCATTTGCGCGATGCGTATCCGCAGCTCGCGATCGCGCATGGCTACGACCAGAACTGGGTGCTCGACCAGGGCGGCCAGCCGGCGCCGGCGTTCGCCGCGCGTGCCTACGACCCGGCGTCGGGGCGTTTCCTCGAGCTGTACACGACGCAGCCGGGGCTGCAGTTCTATACGGCCAACGGGTTGAACGGCAGCGTCGCGGGCAAGGGCGGCACGGTCTACCGGCAAACCGATGCATTCGCGCTGGAAGCCGAGCATTTTCCCGATTCGCCGAATCATCCGGCCTTCCCGTCGACGGCGCTCAAGCCGGGCGAGACGCTGCACGAAGTGACGGTGTGGCGGGTGGGCGCGCGATGAGCGGCGGCGTCGGCGGGCGCGCGTCGATCACACGTTGATCGCGCCGCGCCCGAGTTCGATCACGCGCCCGCCGACGCCGATTTTGCCCGCTGCATCGACCGACAAGTGCAGCAGGCAGGGCCGGCCGACGGCTTCGCCCTGTTCGACCCGAAACGCGGCCGGCAGATCGTGACTGGCCGCAAGCAGCCAGCCGCCCAGGTTCGCACAGGCCGAACCGGTGCCCGGATCTTCCGCCACGCCGCCGCCTTGCTTCACGAAGAAGTAGCGGGACACGACCGTCCCCGGGCGCGCGTCGTCGAATGCGAATACGTACGCGGTCCTGCGGCCGAGGCTGCTTGGCGGCCAGATGTCGACGCGCGCGCCGTCGGGCCGCGCGCGCCGCACGGCGGCCGGGTCCTTGAGCGCGACCAGCAACTGGTCGGCACCGGTATTGACCCACAGCGGCGGCGCGAGCAGATCGTCCTCGGCGAGCCCGAGCAGGGCCGCGACCTGCGCATCGGGCAACGCGCATGGCGCGGTGTTCGGCATGCCGGCGTGCGGCGCGATGAAGGTCCACACGTCGTCGCGCGCGGTGACGTCGACGACGCCGGCCTTGAATTCGAGCGACAGCGCATCGCCTGCCTCGAGCAGATCGCGCACGACGTGCGCGGTGCCGAGCGTCGGATGGCCCGCGAAAGCCATCTCGTAGCCGGGCGTGAAGATCCGCACGCGCGCGTGCCCGCGATCGGACGGCAGTACGAAGGTCGTCTCCGACAGATTGAACTGCACGGCCAGCGCCTGCATGGTCGCGTCGTCCATGCCGCGCGCATCGTCGAACACGCACAGCGGATTGCCGCCGAACGTCGATTCGGCGAAGACGTTCAGCAGGCGAAAGGTGTATTGGGTCATCGATATCTCGTCGAGGTCAGCCCTGCTTGTCGGGCGGCGCAAGCATCGCCTGCATGTCGGGATGCTTCAGCACTTTCCGGTATTCCGCCGGACCCATTGCGTCGATCAGTACGCGGCCGCTCACGTCGGCCTTGATGTACTCGACCGCGAGCAGCGCGATGACCGGATTGGTCGTCAGCGTCGCCAGGTCGGGCGACTGATCGCCGAATTCCGCGACCACTGCCTCGGTGTCGTCCGCGACCGCGACGGCCAGCCGCCTTCCGGAGAGCCGAAGTCTCGCGCTGGCGCCGCATTTGGCCATGTCGTAGTGACGCGGCCCGTCGAGTGTGCGCGTGCCGTAGATCGCCACGTGCGTATCGACGCCGCGCGCCGCGGCCGCTTCGAGCAGCGGCCCGAGATCGTCGATCTCTTCGTCCCAGACGCCCGCGAAGATTTCCGTTTTCGCGTGGTCGATCACGCGCGCGAAGGCGCTGACGATCGCCTCCCGCCCGCTCAGCGACCAGACCAGCCCCGGCTCTTGCCGCACCGGCAGCCGGTCGAGCGCGCCCGCCGCCAGTTCGAGATCCGCGTTGAAGCGCGTGCGCAATTCTTCGAGCAGCGAGCGGTGCGGCACGGCGGCATAGCGGACCGGTTCGGAGCGGTTGACGAGCACCGCGCCGCGCGCCTCCAGGCGGCCGAGCGTCTCGTAGACCTTCGATGGCGGCATGCCGGCGCGCCGGCCGACTTCCGCCCCCGTCAGCGCGGCTTGGCCGACGAGCGCCGCGTACGCCTGCGCCTCGTATTGCGTAAAGCCAAGCCGGATCAGGGACGTGATCAGTTCCGCGTTTTCGTTCATGTGGGTGGACTCGGATGGCCGTGATCAGCATCACGGCGGTGCTTGATTAACTACCGGAGTAGTATAGAATCGATCTCACTTACTACCGAAGTAGTAAGTGAGATTTCCAAACCTTGCCAAGGAGGATCATCAAGATGCGTCAACGGATCAGTACCGGCTCCCCGTGGGAGCCCAAGGTGGGCTATTCGCGGGCCGTGGTCGTCGACAACACGATCTACGTGTCGGGGACGGCCGGTAAAGGCGACGACGTGTATGCGCAGACGCGCGATGCGTTGGCGACGCTCGGCAAGGTCCTCGCGGACAGCGGATTCGCGCTGTCGGATGTCGTCCAGAGCCGGCTGGTGGTCGCCGACTTCGACCATTGGGAAGACGCGGCACGTGCGCATGGCGAGATATACGGCGAGATCCGGCCGGCGTTCTCGCTGGTCCATGCGTTGCCGTTCGTCGATCCCGAGATTCGCGTCGAGGTCGAGGCGATCGCGGTCCGGACCGTCGCATGACGGTCGCCGGCCCGCACGCATTCCTGTCCCGCACCGCGATCGCGATGCTCGCGCTCGCGGCGGGCGTCGCGATCGCCAACGGCTATGCGCTGCAGCCGTCGCTGTCGGCCATTGCCGGCAGCTTCGGCGTGCCAGCCGCGCGGATGGCGACGCTCGCGTCCGTGACGATGCTCGGCTATCTGGCCGGCCTGGCGCTGCTGGTTCCGCTGGTCGACCGGTTCGGTCCGCGCACGCTCGTTTCGGCGCAAATGGGCGTGCTCGCGGCGTTGCTCGCGTGCGCGTCGCTGTCGTCGACGCCGCTCGCGCTCGACGCCTGCTTCCTGTTGGTGGGGGCGGCCACGACGGTCGCGGCGCAATGCAGCGCGGTCGTCGGCAAGCATGCGGAGCCGCAGCGGCGTGGCGGAGCAATGGGGATGGTGTCCGCGGGCATTTCCGCCGGCATCCTGCTGAGCCGTTTCGTCGGCGGTGCGTTGTCGCAATGGTGCGGGTGGCGCGGTGCGCTGCTCGCCTTGGCCGGTTGCGTGGCGCTGGCGGCTGTCGGCAGTGGCGTGCTGTTGCCTGGCGGTCGCCCCGAACGGCGTTCCGGCCACACTGCCACGATCGGCGCGATTCCGCGGCTGCTGCGCGACAGCGCCGCATTGAGGCGCCGCACCTGCGCCGGCATGCTGTGGTTCTTCGCGTTCAATCTGGTGTGGGTAGGGCTGGCGATCCGTCTGGCCGCGCCGCCGTACAACCTGGGAGCGGCCGAGATCGGCGCATACAGTCTCGCCGGCGTGCTCGGCCTCGGCGTGACGCGCGTGGCCGGCAAGCTCACGGATCGCTTCGGCGATCGAGCGGTGATCGGCGGCGGACTCGCCGTGGCGGCGCTTGCCACGTTACTGCTTGGTGTTGCGCTCGGTCATCCGGGCTGGCTGGGCGTCGGGCTGGCCGTGTTCGATGCCGGTTGTTTTGCCGCGCAGGTCGCGAACCAGGCCCGGGTCGTGGCGATTCAGCCCGCGCGGGCCGGTGCGTTGAACGCCGCGTACCTGACGCTGTACTACGCAGCCGGTGCGGGCGGCGCCGTGGCGGCAGGCATGCTCGTCGAACGGCTCGGGTGGGGCGCGATGATGCTCGTCGCGGCCGGTGCGGTGACGGCGGCCGCGTGGATCGGGGCATCCCGTGCGACGGTCGGTGCCGCGGGCGAACCGATGTCGGCCGGTTGAGCCGAGGAAATTGTCGTGTTCCCGTTTGCCGCGCTGGTGGATCGGATTTGCCGCGGCAAGACGCGGACGGCGAACGTGCGGGCGGTTGGTATTGGGCCGATCAGCCGCAGGACATCTGGGGCGTGACCGCGTTCATCCTGAAGTCGCTGGCCGGCCTCGCGCTCGATGCCGCGCGATGAACGCGTGCGTCGCGCGCCCGGTTCGGCGCACGTCAATGACGTCAATGCGACGACACGAACACCGCATCGTCGAACGCCTGCGGAATCGCGAAGCTCGCGCGCATGCGCTGCGTTTCCTTCGCCGGCGTCAAGCCGAACAGGCGCTTGAATTCCCGGCTGAACTGCGACGGGCTCGTATAGCCGACCGCGTAGCCGGCCGCTTCCGCCGTCAGGTCCTGACGCACCATCAACAGCCGCGCCTGATGCAGGCGCGTCGACTTCAGGTACTGCATCGGCGACACCTGCGTGATCGCCTTGAAGTGACTGTGAAAGCTCGGCACGCTCATGCCGGCTTCGTCGGCCAGTTGCGACACGTCGAGCGGCCGTGCGTAATCGGTATGAATCACGCGCAACGAGCGCCCGATCCGGCCGAATTGCCCGCGCATCGCCAGTGCGCTGCGCATCGCGTTGCCCTGCGCGCCGGTCAGCACGCGGAAATACAGCTCGCGAAGCAGCGCCGGGCCGAGCACCGCGGCATCGAGCGGCCGGTGCATCGCCTCGACGAAACGCAGTACCGACGCATGCATCGCCTGATCCATCGGCGTCGACATCATGCTCTTCGGCGCCTGCACGGTTTCCGCGACGCCGGCTCGGTCGATCTGCGCGGCGAGTTCGGCGGCCAGCGTGAAATCGAGGTGCAGGTACAGCGCGAGCAGCGGGCGCTCGGGCGTCGCGTCGGTTTCCATGCTGAACGGCACGGGCACGGAGACGGCCAGGTAATGGTGCTCGTCGTACAAATAGCGCTCGCCGCCGAAGTACCCGCGCTTCGATCCCTGGCACACGATCACGATGCCCGGGTCGTACAGCACCGGCGTGCGCGACAGCGCGCGGTTCGAGCGCAGGATGCGCACGCTCGGCAGCGCGGTCAGGTTGTAGCCCTCGTCGGGCGCCAGCGTGCGCAGCAGCGTCACGAGGCGCTTCCGGTCGCGAGACGACAGCAACGAAGCTCGGTTGGAGCCGGGCGTAGTGCTCATAGTTTTGTGCAAGAAAATCAGTGGAATCGGGCTTATTCGGCGTCGTTCGTCAGACTAGTATGCATGCTCCAATCGACATTCGGGAGAGGCTCACATGGCATCCGGCAACATCATGCTCATCACCGGCGTCAGCAGCGGGTTCGGCCGCGCGCTGGCCCAGGAAGCGCTGGCCGCCGGTCACACGGTGGTCGGTACGGTGCGCGGCGCGCAGGCGGCGCGCGACTTCGAAGCGTTGTCCCCGCAGGCGGCCGTCGCGCGCGTGCTCGACGTGACCGAGTTCGAGCGCATCGACGGCGTCGTCGCCGACATCGAGGCGAACGTCGGGCCCGTCGACGTGCTGGTGAACAACGCGGGTTACGGGCACGAAGGGATCATGGAGGAGGCGCCGCTCGACGAGATGCGCCGGCAGTTCGACGTGAACGTGTTCGGCGCGGTCGCGATGATGAAGGCCGTCGTGCCGTTCATGCGCGAACGCCGGCGCGGCCGCATCCTGAACATCACGTCGATGGGCGGGCACATCACGATGCCGGGCATCGCGTACTACTGCGGCAGCAAGTTCGCGCTGGAGGGCATTTCCGAGACGCTCGGCAAGGAGCTCGAACCGTTCGGCATCGCGGTGACGGCCGTCGCGCCGGGTTCGTTCCGCACCGACTGGGCCGGCCGCTCGATGGCGCGCACGCCGCGCTCGATCGCCGACTACGATGCGTTGTTCGATCCGATCCGCCGCGCGCGGGAGGAGAAAAGCGGCAAGCAGCCGGGCGACCCCGCGAAGGCCGCGCGGGCGATGCTCGCCGTGATCGCGGCGGACCATCCGCCCGCGCATCTGCTGCTCGGCAGCGACGCGCTGCGGCTCGTGCGGAACAAGCTGGCGGCGCTGGACGACGAAATCCGCGCATGGGAGGCCGTGACGGTGTCGACGGACGGCTGACGGCTGACGCGCGCGGCGTCGTTCGTTTCCTGCCGGTGGATGATCGGCCATCGCATTGCACGATGGCGTCGTGGTTTCACAATAAAGCCGATAATGGCAGCGGCCCGTTCGCCACGTTCATCCACCTCACAGGAGTACCGCGATGCCATACGTCACCACGAAGGACAACGTCGAGATTTTCTACAAGGATTGGGGTCCGAAAGACGCGCAGCCCATCGTGTTCCACCACGGCTGGCCGCTGTCCAGCGACGACTGGGATGCGCAACTGCTGTTCTTCGTCCAGCACGGCTATCGCGTGGTCGCGCACGACCGGCGCGGCCATGGGCGTTCGGCGCAGGTCTGGGACGGCCACGACATGGATCATTACGCCGCCGACGCGTTCGCGGTCGTCGAAGCGCTCGACCTGCGCAATGCGGTGCATATCGGTCACTCGACCGGCGGCGGCGAAGTGGCGCGCTACGTCGCGAAGCACGGCGAGCCGGCCGGCCGCGTCGCGAAGGCCGTGCTGGTCAGCGCGGTGCCGCCGCTGATGCTGAAAACCGATTCGAACCCCGAAGGCTTGCCGCTCGAGGTGTTCGACGGCTTCCGCAAGGCGCTCGCCGACAATCGCGCGCAGTTCTTCCTCGACGTGCCGAGCGGCCCGTTCTACGGCTTCAATCGCGAAGGTGCGACCGTGCACCAGGGCGTGATCCGCAACTGGTGGCGGCAGGGGATGGAAGGCAGCGCGAAGGCGCATTACGACGGCATCAAGGCGTTTTCGGAAACGGACCAGACCGAGGACTTGAAGTCGATCTCCGTCCCGACGCTCGTGCTGCATGGCGAAGACGATCAGATCGTACCGATCGCGGATGCCGCGCTGAAATCGGTCAAGCTGCTGAAGAACGGCACGCTGAAAACGTACCCGGGCTATTCGCACGGGATGCTGACGGTCAATGCCGACGTGCTCAACGCCGACCTGCTCGCGTTCGTGCGGGGCTGACGGTGTCGGCGCCGGCCCGCCGCGGCGGGCGGCGCCATGATCGAAGGCAGGCGATCCGGCCGCGCGTGGAAAAGGACGGATCGCCCGCCGAGCTGCTTCACCCCAAATCGACGAAGCGAACGCCCGGATGCGCGAGACGCGGCATCCGGCCGGCCAGGAACGCGTGCAACTCGCGTACCTGCGCGGCCTTGGCGGAATCTTCCGGCCATACGAGGTAGTACGCATCGCCAGTGCTCACGGCCGTCTTGAACGGCAGCACGAGCTGCTTCTCGTCGATCGCCGTCGCGCACAGCGCGAGGTCGCCGATCGACATCCCGTGGCCGGCGATGGCCGCCGCGATGCCCTGTTCGAGCATGTCGAACACCTGCCCGCGCGTGATGTCCACATTCAGGTCGTGACCGCTGCCGTTGAGCCAGCGGCGCCAGTCGCGCCGGTCGGGTGACGGGTGGATCAGCTCGCACGCGGCGGGATTCGCGCGCGCGACTGCGGCGGTGGCCCGCGAGCACACCGGAATCAGCCATTCGTCGAACAGCTTCACGCAATGCGTGCTTTCGCCGAACTTGCCTGTACCGAGCAGGATCGCGCAATCGTAGGATTCGCTGAAAAAATCGACGGTGTCGACATCCATCCACACGCTCGCGATCTGTACCTCGAACGCCGGCCGCGTGCCGCGAAACGCGGCCAGCGCGTCGAGCAGCCAGCGCATCGTCAGCGTGGACGGCGCCTTGAGCCGCAGCACGTCGCGCTGCGTGCGGAACAGCATGCATGCTTCCTCGACCTGCCGGAACCCGCGCCTGAGCCCGGCCGCGAAGATGTGGGCTTCCGCCGTCACGGTCATCCTGGGCCCGTGCCGGACGAACAGCTTCCGGCCGAAGTAGGCCTCCAGTGTCTTCACGTGCTTGCTGACCGCGCTTTGCGTCAGGCTCAGTTCCTCGGCGGCCAGCGTGAACGAGCCGTTGCGCGCGGCGCTCTCGAACGCGCGCAGCGCATAGACGGGGGGAAGCGGTTTGGCCTTCATCGGTTTCGAGTATGAACAAGACTCATGTCATCAGGCAGGATTTTCCGTTTTCGATCGACAGGCCGGGCGCGTGATACTGCTCGTCACCATGTTTTCCGCCACATCGTGGCCCCCATGATGCCACCGTGACGGGCACGCCTGTCGACTCATCGAACAACTTTTTGTCATGACACTCCATTATCCGCTGCTGTTTGCCTATCTGGCCGCGATCGTGCTGCTCATCGCGACGCCCGGCCCGGTCGTCATGCTCGTCACGGGCACGGTTGCGCGGCGCGGGTTCCGTCAGGGCGTGCTGACCGCGGTGGGTGCGAATGCCGCGAGCCTCGTGCTGATCGCGGGCGCGATGCTGATGGTGTTCGGCGTCGTGATGGTCAGCGCTCGCCTGCTTGTGGGGCTGCACGTCGCGGGTTGCCTGTTCATCGCGGTGCTCGCGATCCGGACGCTGGTCGGCGAATGGCGCGCCGGTCGCGGGCGCAGTGGCGATGGCACGGCGGCGGGCGAACCGGCGTCACGGCCGCGCGGGTTGCCCGGCGTCGTGCGCGGCTTCCTCGTCGGCATCGCGAATCCGAAGGATCTGCTGTTCTTCGTCGCGTTCTTTCCGCAGTTCGTCGGCATCACGCCCGATTCGCGCGTGAGCCTCGCGATCCTCGCCGCGTTGTGGATCGCGGTCGATTTCACGATCATGACCGGCTACATGGCCGCGATCAACCATCCGGCGATTCATCGGAAGCAGCGGTGGATCTCGGCGTCGTCGGCGCTTGCGCTGCTCGCGATTGCGCTCGCCGGGCTCGGCGGCACGATCGCGGGCGTCGCGTAGCGTGTCGGCGATGGGCGTTACGCGTCGCTGGCGCCGCGTTGGCGCCCGCTAATCGTTGCGCAGGAACACGACGTAGCCGCGGAACCACGGATTCGACGCGAGATACGGCGGCGCGTCCCACTCGCCGCCCTGGATCACGCCGATGCGAAACGGTAATTGCAGCCGCGCGACGCGCGGCAGGTAGGCCGCGTAGTCGGGGATTGTCCGGCGGCCCTGGTAGGTCTGCACGACCACCTCGTCGACGATGCCCTTGAGCGCGTTGACCTGGTCGGTATCGATGCGGCTGCTCCAGTCGAGCAGCCCCGTGATGCTGAGCCGGCAATCGGCGGGCAAGGTTTCGCGCAGCGTGCGCAGGAATCCGAGGTAATCCTGCAGGTGGCGCGTGCCTGCATCGAAATCGATCTGGATGCCGGCGATCGTGCGGCCCGATGCACGCCAGCGCGCGAGCTGCGCGAGCATGATCTGCGTGACGCGCGGCGTCCAGCGCAGCGTATGCGCACGATAGACGAGCCACACGCGCGCGTCGGGCGCGGGCGGCAGCGCGACGCCCTGCGCGATCACGCGCACCTGCGACTCGTCCCGCGGCGACGCTTCGATCTGCCCTTGCAGCACGTAGACGAGGCGCGCACCGTGCACGACCGCCTGCGGCTTCACGCCGGCCCAGAGCCAGAATGCGTCGTACCGCGCGGCGTCGACGGTGCCGCCCAGCGCGACGCGCGCGGCCAGCAGCAGCGCGACGCACGCGATGCGCTTCATGCGGTGCTTACCAGTAGTAGCGGAGCTTCTGCGCCCACGGGCTGCCCGGATAGACGGTCTTCAGCGTGTCGAACCAGCGCTTGCGCGTGCTCTTCGGCACCTCCTTGCCGCCGCATTCGTTGGAGCCGCCCGGCGCGTAGCACTTGATCGCGCGATAGAACGCGTACGCGCGGTCGTTCGGGTTCGCCTGCGTATCGGCCATCACCGTCACGTAGCTCGACATCCGTTCGTACGGCTTGCCCGCGAACTGCGACGGCGCCGCGCCGAGCGTCGGCGGCACGCGCGTGGCGGCCGTGCTCGACGCGTTGCGGACCCACGACGGCACCGGATCGGTTTCGAGGCCGTACGCGGGCGGATGAAGGCGCACGAAATCGGCGAGGCAGTTGAGCCCTTTCGGGTCGGCGGGATTCTGCTGCAGCGTCGCGGCGATGTCGCGCGCCGACAGGCACGTGTAGCCGTCCTCGTTTTTCGCGGCGGCTGCGACGAACGGCTTCAACGGATCGGCGGGCGCGCCGGGCACCAGTGCGGTATCGGCGATGAAATCCGCGTAGTGCGAACGCGTGAGCTCCTTGTACAGCAGCGTGTACAGCGCGGTATCGCGCAGCGCGCCGCTCGTCGCCTGATTCTGCGCCTGCGCGCGCAGCAGCTCGGCATTGGCCGCGCGCTGCAGCAACACCGCGCGGATCGCGACGTTCCGTACGAGCGAATCGTCGGCGAACGCGTCGTTGACGAGCCCGGCCTGCTCCAGGTTGATCGCGAGCGCGAGTTCCAGCATTTCGCGCTGGAAGCGGAACGTCGCGAGCGGGATCAGGTCGCGCCACAGCTGGCGGGCCTTGTCGTTCTGGCCGCTGTCCTCCAGCGCGAACCCGCGCAGCGCCTGCTGGCTCAGCCCGAAGTAGTCGAGTGGCGCAGCGGGCGTTTGCGGCAGCAGGTCGAGGGCGGCGTCCGGCTTGTGCCCGATCTGCACGTACCAGGTCGCGAGCAGGTAGTCGTACAGCGCTGGCGCGTTCGCGAAGCGCGGCTTCTGCGCCTGCAGCTCGTCCAGCGTCATCGGCTTGCGGTTCGCATCGCTGCTGTCCGACGCGCGCATGCGCAGCAGGTCGACGGTGGCGAGCACGGTCGGCGACTGGATCTGGCTGGCGTCGAATTCGGAGCCGAACAGCAGCTTGCTGTCGAGTTCGTTCGCCAGTTGCATCAGCGGCACGTTCGACGTCGCCGGCGACCAGCGCGCGAGCGCATGGCCGTACAGGTCGGCCTGCTGCGTGACGTTCCCGCCGAGCCACGCGACCCGTCGCAGCAGCCCGCTCGCGGACACCGCATAGCGTCCCTTCGGATACACCTTCAGGTAGGTCCGGAACACCGTGTTCGCCGCGTCGAGCGACACTTTCGTCACGCGTGCGCGCGTCGGCGTCGGGCTGTCGTTGTCGAATACGTTGGCCTGCGCGGCGTTCAACTGCGCGCGGCCGGCCATGTAGAGGCCGGTTTCCTTCAGCCACGGGTCCGCGCTGTGCGATGCGTTCGCGAACGCGCGGGTCGCGGTGAGGAAGTCGGCGCGGTAGAACGCGTTCGTGCCGTCGAGGTACGCGGCGAACTGCTGGCCGAGCGGCGACTTGACCGGCGGCTTCGTCCACGCGGCGCTCGCGCTGCCCGCGGCACAGGTCTTCTGCGCGATGTCGGCGCGCGCCGCGCGCAGGCGCGCGGCTTCGTCGGCGGGCAGGCCGCCGGCGCCCCCAGCGCGTCGTTGAACGCGTCCGCGCCCGCGCTCATGCTGCGGCAGATGCTGCCTTCGCCGTCGGCATACCGGTTCGACGACGCATCGGCATCCGCTGCGCCGCCGCTCTTGTCGGGCTCCTTCTGGCCGATGTAGATCCATCCGGAGAAATCCATCGGGAACGGCACGACGATCTGGTTGATCCGGTCTTTCGCCGGGATGGTCTTCGGGTCCGGAAACACCTGCGCGACCTTGGCACTGTCGACCATCATCAGCATCGCGTTGATGCGCGTGTCGTTGGCGGGCGTCAGCATCGGCACGTTGCCGCACGAGTAGGAGGTCTGCCGGAGCGTGTTCGGCACGTAGCAGCCGTCGTCTCCGCTGGCGTGGGCGGCGGACGTCCAGAGCAGGCTGGCCGCCAGCGCGGCGAACAGGTTTCGGTTCAGCGTCGGGTTTCTTCGCATTTTTCTTGTGCCGGGTAGGGGGCCGCGACGGCCGGTTCTCTCAGGGGGTGTTTTGCCCCGGCGCGTATCGTACCTCACGGGGCGTGACGGCCGGCGGTGCGCAGGGCCGCCAGCCGCGCCGCGGGCCGGCCCCGCGAAACGGAAATCCACTCAGTGTGGACGCAACGCCACCTTGAATCCGGATCGCTTGAATTAAGATGCAGCCGGCAGCGGCGGACGTCCGACGATAGACGACCTGACGGGGGCCGCACTGCACGACGGGGGAGGTCTGCCGAAAGCGGCGTTCGCATCGATCCGCGCGACGGAATCGATCATGAGAGGGAGGCGAACGGATGCCGTTTTCCATGCCTGTTCAGTAGCATTACTTAACAATTTTAAGGGCGACACGATACGTCGTGTCGGCCAACGGCAGACGAGAGTGCGCCGGACAATGAAAACAAGAGGATTCCGATGAAACCCATTACATGGATGGTCATGGCGGCCGCGCTCGCGCTGACCGCATGCGGCGGCGACGATGTCGCGCCGAACGGCGGCGCGTCGTCATCGTCGTCGACGCCGACGAATCCCGGTTCGCCGTCCGGCTCGACGTCGCCCGGGGGCGGAACGAGCGGCGGGTCGAACGGCAGCCCGACCGGCGGCGGCACCGCGCAGCCGCAGGCCGGCTGGTCGACCGCCGCCGCGGTCGACGGCAAGGGGCCGGAGGGCGCTCCCAGCGTGACGATCGACGCGAGCGGCAATGCGCTCGCCACCTGGATGACCAACGGCCCGACCGGCGCGAACGGCAACGAGATGTGGGGCGCGCGCTATGCCGCAGGTTCGGGCTGGAGCACCGCGACGCGGCTCGACACGGGCGACGGCTCGCATTCGATGAACACGACGAGTTCGAGCCCGTCGCGTGTGGTCGGCAACGCGAGCGGGCAGGCCGTCGCGTTCTGGACCGAATGGATGCCGGGCCCGAACACGTATGCGCTGTGGGCGCGCCCGTACAGCCCGGCCGGCGGCTGGGGCACGGCGTTCGAAGTCGCGCCGGACGTGACGGGGTCGACCTATTCGGCCGGGATCGACGGCCAGGGCAATGCGCTCGTCGCGTGGACCCAGTCGATCAGCCTGCTCGACACGCGTATCGCATGGACGCGCTACACGCAGGCCGGCCAGTGGTCGCCGACGGCGCTGATCCAGATGCCGGTGCAAACCGGGCCGGGCGCGGTGACCGGCAACACCGACAACGTGGGGCCGATGATCTCGGTGCTGTCGTCCGGCCGGGCCGTGCTCGCGTGGCGGCAGACCAACCATACGCACTCGGCGCTGTGGACGGCCACCTACGACGCCGCCAACGGCTGGACCGACGTCAACCAGGCCGTGTCGAACACGAGCCTGTTCACGACGATCATCTCGCCGGTGGCCGGCATGGACGCGAAGGGCAACATTACGCTGCTCTGGGGGCAGCTCGACGTGACGGGCGGGCACATCACTACCACCACGATGTCGCAACGCTACGTGTCCGGCACCGGGTGGCAGCCGTCGCAACCAGTCGCGCCCGCGATCGTCGAGTCGACCGGTTTCATCGCGACGCCGATGCTGGCCGTCAACGAAAACGGCGTGGCCGCCGCGATGTGGGCGGAAGGCGGCGCGGCGCTGCAGGTGAGCGTGTCCGATGCCAGCGGCAACTGGGGGCCGTTGCAGCGGCTGACGGAGCACCTGAACGGCGCGGCCAACCAGTACCCGCCGCTCGTGGTCGATGCGGGCGGCAGCGTGACGGCCGCATGGCAGGACACGGGCTTGCCGGGCGGCTCGGCGGTGATCGCCGCCAGCTACCGGAAGGGCGCGTGGAGCGCGTCGACGGTGGCGCCGCAGAGCGCGTCGTGGCCCGCGCTGGCCGTCAACGCGACGGGGGCGATGGCGCTGCTCTGGCAATCGTATGTCGCGACGATCGGCAGCCAGATCCAGGCCAGTTTTTATACGCCGGGCACGTAAGCGCCTCGTATTGGGGAAATCGAAGGAGAAACCATGAAGCAAACCTTGTATTGCACCGCCCGGACCGCGCTGGCCGTCACCGTCGCCGGCCTCGTGCTCGCCGCGTGCGGCTCGACGCAGATGAACATGGTCGACGTCCAGACGTCGACCGCGAAGACGCTCGGGCTCGCGTCGTCGGACGAGATCACGATCGCCAACGTCCAGTACGGGAAGAAGGACGGGCTGGGCGGCCAGAAGGTGAGTTACGACGCGACGACCGGCAAGGGGCGGCGTTTCGGCTGTACGGTGTTTATGATTCCAGGGCTCACGCCGATCGATCGGCCGACGTACAACAACTGGGAATGCCATCCGCAACGGTGATGGCCGCGATGACGACCACGCCCGGCGTCGGGCGTTGGTCGATCGCTTAGGGGGACGATGCACCGCGTGGGCCTTGCGCCGACGCAGTTTGGTCCGATAATTGACGAACCGTTTCTTCCTGACCCGCCGGTTCGATAAAAAAACTGTCATGGATCAAGCCGCATTTGTCCCTGTTTTCAGGTTCCGCACGACCGACTATCCCGAGCCGGACCGGTTCCACGTCTGGGTCAAGGACATGCTGTGCGACTACCGGCTCGACGACGACGGCGGCCACGGCCCGTGCGACGCGGAAGCAACCGGCGCGGCGCTCGGCCCGCTGATCTTGTCCGGCCGGCACTGGCACTCGCGCGCGCCGACCTATACGGTGCGCCGCACGCCGCGGCGAATCCGGCTCGACGGACAGGATTCGATCCGCTTCACGCTGCTGCTCGGCGGGCGGCTGGCGAGCCATACCGGCGGGCCAGAATTGATCAAGGGCGCCGGCGACCTGTTCGTCTACGACGTCGCGCAGATCAACGACTGCAAGGTCGAGGCCGGCGACGTGATCAGCCTCGTCGTACCCCGCTATCTGCTGCCGCCCCATGCAGCCCAGGCGCACGGCCAGACGCTGACGAGCGGCGTGGGCCGGCTGGTCGCCGACCAGATGCTGTCGCTGTTCCGGAACCTGCCGAACCTGCGCATGCAGGACGTGCCGAGCATCGTTCAATCGATGCTGTTGCTGCTGGCCGCGGCGGTGTCGCCGAGCGCGCAGGCGTTGAACGACGCGCGCGGCCCGATCGACCATGCGCTGGTCGATCGCGTGCGTCGCTACATCGACCTGCATTTGCTGGAGCCGGACCTCACGCCCGAACGGATCTGCCGCGACATCGGCGTGTCGCGGGCGCGGCTCTATCAGTTGTTCAAGGAAGAGGGCGGCGTGATGCGGCAGATCACGCGGCGGCGCTTGCGTCACGCGTATCACGTGCTCGGCGATCCGCAGCGCCGGCATCAGCGCATCGCGGAAATCGCGTGGGCGCACGGCTTTCCCGACGAGAAATATTTTCACCGGTTGTTCAAGGCGGAATTCGGCCACACGCCGAAGGAGACGCGCGAGTGCGCGGCCGCGCCGATCCTGCTGCCGTGCGGTGCGGCCGATGCGCGCTGGGGCGACGGCGGCCGGCTGGCGGGATGGACGCTGCCGTTCGGGGTGCTCACCAACTGAGCGGGCCGCGCGTGAGCATCGCGCGGTGAACGCGCGCTAGCGCATCACGCACAGACGCTGCTGGCGATGCCTCCATCGTCCATCTCGTCGAGCGCGGCGCGCAAGTCGTCGATGGCCACCATCAGTTCGCGCACCTGCCGCAACGACGGGTACTGATGCAGCACGGCTTGCCATTGCGGCAGGGTCAACAGCGCGTGCCAGATGACGCCGAGGCCGTCCGGATCGGCATCCGGCCGTTGCGCGAGCGCGCTCGCGTATTCGAGGCTCGCCTGTGCGGACAGCAACTGCATCCGGCTTGCGGCGCCCAGCAGGCGCGGCGTCGTGTCCGCGGACGCGTCGCAGCAATACAGCACTTCGCGTGGCAGCGCCGCTTCGTCGGTCGTCAATGCGTGCAGCGATGCGCCATGCACGTGCACCGTGCCCTGATGCGTCTCGAATGCATAGACCGTGTCGGGCGCGGCCTGCGCGAGCAGGTTCAGGCCGCGCAGCAGCCGCGGCAGATCGGTCGTCGCCGCGTCCGCGGAGGCCTTCGCTTCGACCAGGAAGCGCACGTTCCACGCGGACGCCGGGTCGCTGCCGCGCGCGCGTTCGAGCAGGATCGCATCCCATTCGGTTTTCGCGCGATCGTGCCGGCCCGGGATCGACGAAGGCACGCGCATCGACGTGACCACGCGATAAGTGCGTTGCGCGTCCACCGCGTCGAGCCTGTGCGCCAGTGCGTCGAGCGCCTGGGCCGCCAGCGCCTCGACGGCCGCGCCGCGCTGCTGGGACGCGGCGCCCTGCGCGACGGCGACCGTGCTGCCGACGAGCGGCCCCTGACGGACCCACAGCGCGCGGTAGCGACGGACGTCCTCGTCCGCGGCCAGCGCATCGAGCCGCAGCATGCGTTCGAGCGCCGGGCTGTCCTTGAGCCTGACGATGTCCTGCTCGAACGCCGCGTCGGTCGCCATCTCGGGCAGCGCGAGCAGGTGCGCGAGCGCCGCATGCAGCTCGGCCCACGCCGCCGCGGTCGCGGCCGCATGCAGGCGTGCGAGCCCGTCGCGTTGCCATGCCAGTGCGCTGCGCTCGAGCTTGGCCGGATGCGCGATCGCGTTGACGGCCGAGTAGAGCGCACGCCGGTCCTGCTCCGCGTGCGCGGACAACGATGCGTATTCGCGCACGTTCGGCGCATCGTGGCGCAGCACCGATGCCTGAAACGACGGATCGCCGGATGACGGGTCCATCGCGTCGCGGATCATCCGCGCGAGCGCATCGATGAAGCGCTGCCGCAAATCCGCGTCGGGCGTCTGGCCGTCCGCCCGCATCCTGCGCGCTTCCTCGATCACGATCGCCAGCGCGGTGGCCGGGTGCGTCGCGTCGGTCAGCGACGACGCACGCTCGAGCGGCGGCAACCGGTAACGGCGCGCGACGGTGCGCAGGGTGGTGTCGAGCAGGGCGGGAAGCGGTGTCAGCGACATGGCGAATTGGGCGGGAAAGAGACGTGGACCGTTACGCCGTCAACGTCACCGACAGGCTGCCGAGTTCGCCGAAGCGCACCGTCAGCACGTCGCCGAGTGGCACCTCGATCGCGCCCGCGTACGAGCCCGTCGTCACGATCTGGCCGGCGCGCACCGCATCGCCGCGCGACGCGAGGTAATTGACGAGCCACACCAGCGGCTTGAGCGGATCGCCGTCCGGATGGCGGCCGTCGATCGTGCGGTTCAGCGCGCCTTCGAACGATAGCGCCAGCGTCTCGAGCGGCACGTTCAATCCGTCGGGCACGACCGGGCCGACGCACAGCCCCTGGTTGAATTGCCCGTCGGCCAGCAGCTCGAACTTCGACGCGCGCGCCGGCTCCGCATAGCGGCAGCCGAGGACTTCGAGCACGATGCGCACCTCGCGGATCGCGGCGCGCACGTCGCCTTCGTCATACGGCTGCTCGCGTGCCGGCAGGTCACGATCGAGCACGAACGCGATTTCCGGTTCGATGCGCACGATCGGCCCGCCGACGACGCGGTACGGCGCATCGGCTTCGCGGATCGTCGACGCGAAGATCGGCGCGAGGATCACGCGATCGGGCGGCGGCAGCGCGCATTTCCAGCCGCCGACGGGTTCGCCGAGCAGGTCGGCGACGCGCTGCTGGATCGCGAGCGCGGTTTCGATGTCGTCGGGGCGCAGTGCATCGGGCAACAGCGGGCCGGGCGAGCCGGCATGGCGGGCGGCGACGAGATGCTGGGCGGCGCCGTCCACGCGTTCGGTAGTCGTTGTCATGTCGGTTGAGCGAATTGAAAGTGGGGCCGGCAAAAAAGGGCCGGACGAAAGTCGCATGGTCGATGATAGCGCCTTCGGCGCGATGGCCGCTCGAAAGGGCCTCGGCGCCCGCATTGCCGGCCCGGCTCGCGGCCGTGCCGAAAACGCAAAGCTCCCCCCTTCCCGTCGCGCCGTTTTGCCGCACGCGCGGCCGCCACCGGGCTTGATCGCTATCAATATCCGAACCCGCCGCCGGCCGATGATAGAGGCATGGCCGCGCACAACAAAGCGCGCTGCCATGCAAAAACTCACCCCAGCGAGGTTCGCATGTACGAGAAGATCATGGTGGCGGTCGACGGCAGCGCTTCGTCGAAACAGGCGCTTGCCGAAGCCGTGAAGGTGGCGCTGGCGGGCGATACGCACGTCAGCGTCGTGTATGTGGTCGACAAGTCGGTGCTGTTCACGTACGCCGGCCGTCTCGATCCGCACGCGCTCGTCGAGGAAATTCGCGACGACGGGCGCAAGGTGCTGCGCGAAGCCGAACAGATCATCGCGCTGGCCGGCGCGAAGGGCGAAGCCGAACTCGTCGAGACCGAGAGCATCGGCGAGGACATCGCGGAACGCCTGCAACGCTACGTGAAGGAGCGCGGGATCGATCTCGCGGTGGTCGGCACGCACGGGCGGCGCGGCATCCGGCGCGTGCTGCTCGGCAGCGTCGCCGAGCGTTTCGTGCGCGGCTCGAAGTGCCCGGTGCTGCTGATTCGCGGCGACGATGCCGACGAGTCGGCCGCCGCGGCCGCGGCATGACGCGGTGCGCGCGATGATACGCCGCCAGTACCGCATCGTCGTCGCGGCGCTCGCCGTGTTCGTGTCGCTCGCCGGGATGATGGCCGTCGTGACGGGCCTGCTGTTCGATGCCGCGACGGCGCTGCGCGGCGGCACCATCGCGTTGATCGTCGGCGTCGCCGGCTTCGTCGTGATGCTGAACCCGGGGCCGAAAGGCGAGGAGTGACGCGGTCGGGCGAGGCGGCGGCGCACGTCGGGCGTCGGTTTCGCGACGATCGGCGACAACCGTTGCGCCGCCGGGATTGCGCGTGGTCGCTTGCCGTCGCCTGCGTCTTCGTGCGGTCCTGCCCGATGGGGATATCGGCCGCTTCGACGTTGCCGCCCGCTCGGCGCTTCTGTCAAACTGGCGCCCATGAAACCGCGCCTCGCTTCACCGCCTTCCTCCGATTCCGCGCCTGCGCCCGCAGGCTTTCCCGACGCCGACGAACTGGCCGCGCTGCGTGCGTGGTACGCGGGCATGACCGTGCGCCAGGCCGTCGAACGTTACCTGCCCGACCGGCTCGGCGGCGGGCGGTCGGCGCGCGGCGTGATCGGCGCGATTCGCCGTCGCCTCGTGCGCGTCGCGCGGCAGGTTGGCCGCCCCGACCTCGCGGAACGGCTCGGCCACGCGGACGGTGAGCGTTTGCGGGAGGCGAAAGCGGCCGCCGACGCGATCGGCCTGCTGCGCCATGCGCGCGCGCCGGTGCCGCAGATCAGCGACGACGTCGGCCTGTGGTTGCCGGCACGCGCGGTCGTGGCACTGCGTGCGCACGGGATCGCGACGCTCGCCGACCTGACGGTGCGGATTCCGCGCCGGCGCCAGTGGTGGCGCGCGATCGCGGGCCTCGGCATGGCCAGCGCGCGGCGCATCGAGGCATTCTTCGCCGCGCATCCGGACCTGACCGAACGGGCGCGCGCGCTGATCGCCGCGACGCCGCGCGGCAGCATCGTGCCGTGGGAGCACCTGAAGCTGCCGCACGAAGTCGACGGCTCGGCCGGCACGTTCCGCGCGCCGCGCGCGACCAGCACGCTCGACGCGGACAACGATTACGCGGCCGTGCACGCGTGGCTGTCGCTGCACGAATCGGCCGCGACGCGGCGCGCATACCGCAAGGAGGCCGAGCGGCTGATCCTGTGGGCGATCGTCGAGCGCGGCCGCGCGCTGTCGTCGCTGACCACCGAGGATGCGCTCGCGTATCGCGCGTTCATCCGCCGCCCGACGCCGCACGAACGCTGGGTCGGGCCCGTGCGGCCGCGCGGTGCGCCCGACTGGCGGCCGTTCTCCGGTGCGTTGTCCGCGCGGTCGGCGGCGTACACGCTGTCGGTGCTCGGCGCGCTGTTCCGCTGGCTGATCGAGCAGCGCTATGTGCTCGCGAATCCGTTCGCGGGCGTGAAGGTACGCGACACGCGCGGCGCGAGCGCGCTCGACACGTCGCACGCGTTCACCGAAGGCGAGTGGCTGCTGGTCCGCACGATCGCCGACGGGCTCGAGTTCGGCAAGCGCCCGGTCAAGGGCGCACCGCAGTCGGGCTGGACGCCGGCCGCCGCGCAACGGCTGCGCTTCATTCTCGATTTCGGCTATGCAACCGGGCTGCGCGCGAGCGAACTGGTCGGCGCGACGCTCGGTGACATCGAGACGGATGCGCACGGCGACGCGTGGCTGAAGGTGATCGGCAAGGGCGGCAAGGCGGCCCGCGTCGCGTTGCCGCCGCTGGCGCGCACGGCGCTCGATCGCTATCTGGTCGCGCGCCGGTTGCCGGTCACGCCGGCGCGCTGGCGGCCCGATACGCCGCTGATTCCGCGCGTCGCGGAAGACGACGCGACCGCGATCACGAGCGTGCGGCTGTGGAAGGTGATGCAGCGTTTCTTCGCGCAGACGGCCGACGCCGTCGAAGCCGACCACCCGGCGCTCGCGCACAAGCTGCGCCAGGCGAGCCCGCACTGGATGCGGCATACGCATGCGACCCACGCGCTGGCGCGCGGCGCGGAGCTGACGACGGTGCGCGACAACCTGCGGCATGCATCGATCTCGACGACGTCGATCTATCTGCATGGCGACGACGTGAAGCGGGCGCGGCAGATGTCGAGCGCGTTCGGTATCGACAAATGAGTTGAACGGCGCGGCGTCGACGCGGGTCAGACGATGTTTCGATCCCGGAGAATCGCATGGCATCGAGCCAGGGCACGGTCGATTTCATCGTCGAGCAGATCGCGGCGGCCGGTACGGTATCGGCGCGCAAGATGTTCGGCGAATACGGTATCTATTGCGACGGCAGGATGGTAGCGCTCGTCTGCGACGACCGGCTGTTCGTCAAGCCGACGCCCGAAGGCCGCGCGTATCTCGGCGCGTGCGACGAAGCCCCGCCGTATCCGGGCGCGAAGCCGCATCTCGTCATCGCCGGCGATCGCTGGGACGATCGCGAATGGCTCGCGACGCTGATCCGGCTCACCGCCGCGCAATTGCCGCTGCCGGTGAAGCGCGGCCGATGACGGTCCTGCTGCATGCGACGTCACGCCCGCAGCGGCAGGCGTATTCTGTGACACATGCGCGCGACCATCGTGCGCCACGGAGTAAACACATGGAGACATCCGGACCTTCACGCGGCACGCGGCATGCGCGCCGCGTCTGGCACGCGCTCGTCGCGACCCTGTGCGTGGGCTGGAGCGCGCTGTCGTTCGGCGCGGAGGGCGCGAACGGCGCGGCCGCGCTGCTCGACCGTTACCGCAGCCTCGGCGCGCAACTGAAGGACAATGCGTTTCACCGGCCGGTGGTCCTCGAATCGTCGGAGGCATCGTCGTCGCTGAAGGGCGACATCTATGCGGTCGTCGATTATCCGTTCGCGGTCGTGAACGGCCAGCTCAACGATCCCGCGCAAGGCCCCGCGAACTGGTGCGCGGTGCTGATCCTGCACCTGAACACGAAGTACTGTCACGCGTCGAGCGGCGGCAACGGCGCGGTGCTCGACGTGAACCTCGGCCGCAAGATCGAGCAGAAGCTGTCGGACACCTATCGCGTGCAGTTCCGCTATCGCGTGGCGGCCGCGACGCCCGACTATTTCCAGGTGGACCTGACCGCCGACAGCGGCCCGATGGGTACGAAGGATTACCGGATCGCGCTGGAGGCCGTGCCGGTCGGCGCGTCGCGCACGTTCCTGCATCTCACGTATTCGTATGGCTTCGGCACGGTCGGCCGGATGGCGATGAAGACCTACCTCGCGACGGTCGGCAGCGACAAGGTCGGGTTCACGAACGTCGGCGCGGCCGCGCAGCCGCAGTACGTCGGCGGCGTGCGCGGGCTGCTGGAGCGCAACACGATGCGCTACTACCTCGCGATCGACACGTATCTCGCGACGCTCGACAAGCCGGTCGACCAGCGCCTCGCGCGCTGGTTCGACGCGACCGAGCAGTATCCGCAGCAACTGCACGAAGTGGAGCGCGGCGCGTATCTGCAGATGAAAGCGCAGGAGGTGCAGCGGCAGCAGACGGCGCGATAGGCGTCGCCTGCCGCCTGCTGCCCGGCGTCGATCAGTTCGACGCGCCGTCGACCGTGCGAATGCTGCGCCATTGCCCCTGTTCGACGCGGAACAGCGTGTACGGCGGCTTGACCAGGTCGCCGCGCTCGTCGAACGAGATCTTGCCGGTCACGCCGGTGACCGACACGCCGGGCAGGCTCGCGACGATCTTGCCGCGATCGGGCGAGTCGGCCTTGCGGACCGCCGCGATCATCGCGAGCGCGGCGTCGTACGCGAACGGCGCATACAGTTCGACATCCTGGTTGAAGCGCGCCTTGTAGCGCTGCGCGAACGCGACGGCCGACGGCAGCTTGTCGAGCGCCGGGCCGGGCTCCAGATCCTGCGTGCCTTCGCCCGCGTTGCCGGCGATCTTCAGGAACGCGTTGCTTTTCAATGCGCCGGCGCCGAACAGTTGCGCGCGGATGCCGAGCGAGCGCATCTGCTTGACGAGCATCGCGCCCTGTTCGTCGAGCCCGCCGAAGAACAGCAGGTCGATGTTGTTGCTCTTCATCGTCGTCAGGATGCCGCGGAAATCGACGGCCTTGTCGTTCGTGTATTCGCGGCCGACGATGCTGCCGTGCGCGTCCTTCACGCCCTTCTCGAACGCATCGGCGAGACCCTGGCCGAACGCGGTGCGATCGTCGATGATGCCGATCCGCTTCGCCTTCAGCTGCTCGACCGCGAAGCGGCCGGCCACCACGCCGCCGACACCGTCGTGCCCCATCGTGCGGAACACGTTCCTGAAGCCCTGCATCGTCAGTTGCGGATTGGTCGAGCCGGGCGTGATCATCGCGACGTTCGCCTGCTTGTAGACGGCCGACGCCGGAATGCTGCAGCCGGAGTTGTAGTGGCCGATCACGCCGACCACGCCGTCGTCGACGAGCTTCTGCGCGACCTGGATCGCGATGCGCGGATCGGCCTGGTCGTCCTGTACGTCGAGCACGAAGCGCACCGGTTTGCCGCCGACGGTCGGATGCTTCGCGTTTTCCTCGTCGAGGGCGAGCTGTGCGCCGTATTGCAGATCCTTGCCGACGCGCGCGACCGGCCCCGTCAGCGGGCCGGCGAAGCCGATCCTGACGGTTTCCGGGTCCGCGGCCTGCGCGGCCGCCGCGACCGTGCCGATCGAGCAGACGGCCAGCCAAGCCAGCCAGTAACGACGATTCATGATGCTTCTCCTTGCAGGGGTGGAAATCGTGGTGCGCGTCAGAATCGCGCGGCCCGGTATGGCGTGAGGTCCAGCGGCGGGGCGCGCCGGGCGACGAGGTCGGCGACGATCTGCCCGGTGATGCCGGCGAGCGTCACGCCGAGATGCTGATGACCGAATGCGTGGATCACGCGCGCGCTGTCGCGTGCGCGGCCGATGACGGGCACGCCGTCGGGCAGCGTCGGCCGGAACCCGAGCCAGCTGCGCGTCGGCGTGCCGAGCGACGGCACGGCTTCGCGCGCGGAGCGCGTGAGCAATGCGACCAGCGACGGATTCATCGGCGCGTCGAAGCCGCCGAGCTCGACGGTGCCGGCCGCGCGCAGCCCTTCGTCGAGCGGCGTCATGTAGAAGCCGCGCTCGGCCCAGCCGACCGGCCGCGTGACGATCGGCTCGTGCGCGCCGAACTGCACGTGATAGCCGCGCTCGGTATCGAGCGGCACCGCATCGCCGCACGCGGCCGCGAATTCGCGCGAACGGGCGCCTGCGGCGATGACGACGTGATCGAACGCGCGCACCGTGCCGCCCGCGTGCACGTTCACGCTGTCGCCGGCCGGGGCGATCCGTTCGACTCGCGCGCGTTCGAGCGTCGCGCCGGCGGCGGCGAGCTGGGCGAACAGTTCGCCGAGAAACCCGTGCGGATCGGAGAAATGCCAGCTGCCCGCGAACAGCACGCCGCGCGAGAAGATCGGCGCGAGCGTGGGCTCGAGCCGGCGGATCGCGCTTGCATCGAGCGTCTCGAACGGCACGCCGAGCCGGCGCCGCAGCGCGAGCGACGGCTGCGCGGCGTCGAACGACGCCTGCCGCGCGTACAGGTACAGGCATTCGCGCGGCCGCACGAACGCCGCGAGCCGCGACGGCGCGAGCAGCGGCGCATAGCCGTCGGCGGCGCGCGACAGCAGCGCGGCCAGCGCACTCGCGCTGCGTGCGTGGCGCGCGGGCGTCGACGCGAGCAGGAAGCGCGCGAGCCACGGCGCGCCGTGCAGCAGATACGGCCAGCGGATGCGCAGCGGGCTGTCGGCGGCGAACAGGAAGTGCGGCAGGTCGCGGAACACCGACGGGCCGTTCACCGGCACGCAACCGTACGGCGCAAA
The DNA here is from genome assembly GCF_014211915.1 of Burkholderia cenocepacia. Classification (NCBI taxonomy): domain Bacteria; kingdom Pseudomonadati; phylum Pseudomonadota; class Betaproteobacteria; order Burkholderiales; family Burkholderiaceae; genus Burkholderia; species Burkholderia cenocepacia. The sequence goes on from NZ_CP060041.1 coordinate 842,873, forward strand.
CGTCGCGGCATTGCCGAACGATGCGCCCTGGCCGACGCCGGCCGGATCGAACAGCGTCACGCGATGCCCGTCGCGTTGCAGCCATGCCGCCGCGCCGAGCCCGATGAAGCCTGCACCCACGATGGCGACGTTCGCCATGACGCTTCCCCTCCGGAGGAGATGATTCACACAAAGTTGCGATCAAGAATCACACAGTAAATTTTTGTGTGCAATCAAAATAATATTGTGTGGTTCTGGCGTTTACCCGATTTCAACTCGCTGATTCAGCAGACTTTTCGATGAATGATTGACGGGGCGGGGAGGTCCTATACAATCGCGGGGCAAGCCAAAACGGCAGACAAACGCTTTTTGTGTGGTCATAGGCGACAGATGGCATCAGACAAACTTTCCGGCGAGCGCGATAGCGGCCTGCCGGCACCGGCGAAGCGGCCGACCTACGTCGAGGTATCGAGCTCGATCGAGGCGGAAATCCGCAACGGCATGTATCCGCCCGGCAGCCGCCTGCCGCCGCAGCGCCAGCTCGCGACCGAACTCGGCATCAACGTGTCGACGGTGTCGCGTGCGTACAAGGAATTGCAGCTGCGCGGCCTTGTGATCGGCAGCAAGCGTCGCGGCTCGCTCGTCACCGGCGGCGCGATGCCGAGCATCGAGCCGGCCCGCGCATCGCTTGCGGCGGGCAACGGCGTGATCGACCTGACCGTGAACCGCCCGGCGACCGGCGAATTTCTCGCGAGCCTCGCGCAGACCTTCGCCACGCTGCCGAACGACCCGCGTTTCGCCGCGTTGCAGGAATACCAGCCGCCGCAAGGCCCAGACTGGGCGCGTGCGGCCGGTGCGCAGTGGCTGGCCGCGCCGGGCTTCGCGCCGTCGCCCGACCAGGTGGTCGTCACGAGCGGCGCGCAGCACGGGCTGTATGCGGTGCTCAACAGCCTGATCGGCACCGACGGCGTGATCGTCGCCGACCGCCTCACGTATTACGGGCTCAAGGCGCTCGCGCCGGTGTTCCAGTTCGAGATCGTCAGCGCGCCGGCCGACGACGACGGCCTGCTGCCCGACGAGATCGAACGGATCTGCCAGCGCATGCCGGTCAAGGCGATCTTCGTCGTGCCGAACCTGCAGAACCCGACCGTGACGACGATGAGCCTCGCGCGCCGCATGGCGCTCGTCGACATCGCGCGGCGCCATCACGTGACGATCATCGAGGACGACGTGTACGGCCCGCTCGTGCGCGACCGGCTGCCGGCGATCGCGGGGCTGTGCCCGGAGCTGACGTTCCATATCGGCGCGACGTCGAAGGTCCTCGCGCCGGGGCTGCGCCTCGGCTACCTGAGCTGCCCGCGCGACAGCGTCGCGCTGTGCGCGGAAGCCGTGCGGACCACCGCCTGGATGCCGGCGCCCACGTCGATGCTGATCGCGGCGGTATGGATCGAGGACGGCACCGCCGAACGGATCATGGCCGCGCAACTCGCGGAGATTCGCGCACGCGTCGATCTCGCGCGGGAACTGCTGCCGGCCGGGCAACTGAAGGCCGACCCCGCCTGCATGTTTGTGTGGCTGCGGCTGCCGCCGCCGTGGCGGGCCGACGACTTCGCCGCGAATGCGAAAGCGCGCGGCGTGATCGTGATGCCGTCGTCGACTTTCGCGGTCGACCGCGCGGAACTCGAGCACGGCGTGCGCATCAACCTCGCGTGCCCGGCCACCCGCGACGAACTCGTCAACGGGCTGCGCATCCTGTCCGGCACGCTGAAGGACCGGCCGCGCGCGCTGTTCGGTTCGATCTGACGGTGCCGGCTCAGTCGAGCCACCCCGCGACGACGTCGACGATCCGCTGCAGCAGCGCTTCGTCACAAGGCAGCCACGGCACCGCGCGCAGCAGCGACGGCGGCGGCGCGATCGCCGGTTCGACCGGCTCGCCGTCGCGCGTCACGCGTCACGCGGCCGGTCGCGCAATGCACCGACCACGCGCCGGCGCGCACGTGGCGTTCGTCGATCGTGATCCTGCCTTGCGCGGATGGGTTCGGCGAACACGAGCGACAGCATCTGCCTGCGATTTCGCGCCATTACACCCAGCGGCAAGTCCGGCAACCGGTTCAGGCGCGGCCGGCGTTGCATCTCGATATCGCGCCGGCGAACCGGGTCTGTCACGCGGGCCCCACCCGCCGCGCGGGTTGCATCGTCGTCGAGCGCGAACGCGGCCACGCTGACGAGCAGATCGGCCGCACGCGCGACTTCCGGGAACACGACCGGATCGAGTTCGCAGATCGGCAGCGGCGCCCAGCGCGCGGTGCCGGTGAAGCGCGCGCTGGCGGTCGTGTCGGTCGGTCTTGCGACGAGCAGATCAACGAGGGCGCGATCAGACAGGTGTGCACTTCTGGTCGGTCGCGTCGTTCTGGCGCGATTGCTTCTGTACTGATCGGACGGCGTGCATTGCACCGCCGACGCCGGTTACAGGTTCGACCGTGTACCGCATGGTGGGGCGCTCGCCACGAAAACCCGCATTGCGCCCCTATTGGCCCGACCGCACGAAGGCCCGTACGGCGGCCGTCCTGAGCCAATCCGGCCGCGCTGTGCCGGCCCACTGGCCAACCGGCCGTCCGGCCATTTCATAAGACGTACAGTTTTCCCGGAATGCGCGATTCGCGCCGAACTGTACTCTTGTCCGCGGGCTCGATGTGTGTACTCGGCGCCAACTGTTCTTCTCTTAAGATTCGATCATCAAGTGCACAGTGCTGCAGATCCCGCTGTTCCGGGAACCCTGCCGGCGCATCTTCAAGAGAGAGCCAGTGCGATGGAAAAGGCAAAACCGGAGGGAAAGATCAGGAATCACGACGGCCCGGTCGGCGGGCGAAACACGTGCAACGCGTGCGTATCGGGCGCACACGGGGCGGCGGCGGGGCGGCGCGCGCCGGCAGGAGACGCACGATGAAACTCTATGAAAAACTCGCGGACGACATCGAGCGGCTGATCCGCCAGGGGGGTACCGGCACGGCGACCGGATTCCGTCGGTGCGGCAGGCGAGCCAGCAGCACCGGATCAGCATCACGACCGTACTGCATGCGTATCTGCTGCTGGAAAGCCGCGGGCTGCTCGAAAGCCGGCCGCAGTCGGGCTATTTCGTGAACCTGCGGCGCGACGACGGCCACGCGCCGGTGCGCGAGCTGCGGCCGTCGAAGCCGATCGCGATCTCGTCGTCGGTGGACGTGAGCCGGCTCGTGCTGTCGACGCTGCGCTCGATCGGCACGGACGACGCGGTGCCGCTCGGCTCGCCGTATCCGGACCCGAGCCTGTTTCCGTTCGAGAAGCTGAACCGCTACGCGTACGCGGCCGGTCGCGACAAGTCGCTGTGGGGCGTGACCGACGGGCTGCCGCCGGGCCATCCGCGGCTGATCCGGCAGATCGCGCGCCGCTACCTTGAAAACGGGATGTCGGTGGACCCGAACGAGATCATCGTGACGGTCGGTGCGACGGAGGCGATCAACCTGTGCCTGCAGGCGGTCGCGAAGCCGGGCGACACGATCGCAGTGGAGTCGCCGACGTTCTACGCGATGCTGCACGCGATCGAGCGGATGGGGATGAAGGCGATCGAGGTGGCGACGCACCCGGAATACGGGATCGACATCGCGGCGCTGGCCGCGATCGCGAAGTCGCAGCCGATCGCCGCGTGCATGGTGATGCCGAACTTCCAGAACCCACTGGGTTTCCAGATGCCGGATGAGCGCAAGCGCGAACTGGTTGAGTTCGCAACGAAGGCCGGCATACCGATCATCGAGAACGGTGTGTATAACGAACTGTATTTCGGCGATACGCATCCGAGTTCGCTGAAATCCTACGACCGGACCGGGATCGTGCTGCATTGTTCGTCGTTCTCGAAGAGCCTGACGGCCGCGTACCGGATCGGCTGGGCGCTGCCGGGCCGCTATCGCGATCAGGTCGAGAAGCTGAAGTTCCTGAATACGCTGGCGACGCCGTCGTTGCCGCAGCTCGCGATCGCGGAGTTTCTCGAACGCGACGGCTACGAACATCACCTGCGGCGGGTTCGCAAGGCGTATGCGCAGCAGGCGAACCTGATGCGCGCGATGGTGTCGCGGTTCTTTCCGGAAGGCACGCGCATTTCGAGCCCGGCAGGCGGGTACGTGCTGTGGGTCGAACTGCCCGCGCAGGTCGATGCGATGCGGCTGTACCAGCTCGCGCTGGAGCAGGGGATCACGATCGGGCCGGGCTACATGTTCTCGATCACCGACAACTACCGGAACTTCATCCGGTTGAACTACAGCAGCCCGTGGTCGCCGGAGATCGAGCAGGCGGTGATCACGGTCGGGAAGCTGGCCGCGGCGTGCATGCGGTGAACGGGTGCACGGTACGTTGCGCGTCGATGACGAAGCCGGCCTCGCGCCGGCTTTGTTTTGGTTCCTCGTGGATTTCCGTAGGCGTCGCTTTCGCGTCAAGCCAAGGCTACAGACCGCCGCGCTTGAGCGGGATTCCCGACGAATGCGGATTCACGTCGTCAGAGTCTTGGGGAAGAAGGTTGCCATCGTCGAACTTCGCATCGACACGCGCTGTCGCGGGATAACGTTCCGGGTAAAGGTGGCGTCGGGCGACCGTCTCGTCGAACGTACCCGACCATTTCGCAACGACTACCGTGGCCAGGCTGTTGCCGATCGTATTGCATGTTGCAATCGCCATCGACATGAAGCGGTAGACGCCAAAGATCAGTGCGAGTCCTTCTACCGGCAGCAGCCCCGTCGAGGTCACCGTCGCCGCGAACACGACGAACGATCCGCCCGATACCGTCGCGGCGCCTTTCGACGTCAACAGCATCAGCAGCAGGATGCCCATCTGATGCTCGAACGTGAGCGGCACGTTGTACGCGTGTGCGATGAACATCACGCCCATCGCCATGAAGATCGACGTCCCGTCGAGATTGAACGCATAGCCAGTCGGCAGCACGAGACCGACCGTCTGTTTCGCGCAGCCGAGTCGCTCGAGCTTGATCAGGAGGCGCGGCAGCGCGCTTTCCGACGACGCGGTACCGAGCACGATCAGGATCTCGTCCTTGATGTAGCGCATGAAGCGCCACATGCTGAAGCCAGCCAGCTTCGCGACGATGCCCATCACGACGACGATGAACAGCACCACGACCGCGTAGAAGCTGAGCACGAGTTGAGCGAGCGCGACCAGCACGGCTGTCCCGTTGCTGCCAACCGCGAACGCGATCGCGCCGAAGGTGCCGAGCGGGGCAAGCTTCATCACGAGATTGATGAACGAGAACAGAACCTCCGAAATCTGGTCGAGCCCGTCGTTGATTCGCGCGCGCCGCCCTTCGGGAATCGCAAGAATGCCGATGCCGACCATCACCGCGAGCGCGACCACCTGCAGCAGCTCGCCCTTCGCGAACGCGCCGATGAAGTTGTCCGGCACGAGATGCATCACGAATTCCGTGAACCCTTGCGGCGCCGCCTTTGCCGCGGCGACCGGCACCTTGCCGACCGCCACGGACGTCATGCCCTGGCCGGTCTGTAGCAGATTGCCGGCAAGCAGGCCGAACGCCAGCGCGATCGTCGACACGACTTCAAAGTAGACGATCGCCCGCCAGCCGACCCGCCCCGCGCTCTTCACGTCGCCGGCGGAAGCAATGCCATGCACGATCGTCAGAAACACGAGCGGCGCGACGCCGGCCTTGATCAGCGCGAGAAAGACGTCGCCGAGAATCTTCAGTTGCGTGCCGAATTTCGGAAAAAGCAGCCCGGCAACGACGCCGAGCACTAGCGACGCGAGCACCTGCATGCCGAGCTTGCGATACCACGGGCGCTTCGGTGCCGGGGCGACCGGTTCGTCGCGCGAGGTCTGTGCGTGATTCATGATGGTGTCTCCTCCACGACGTCCGTTCAGATTTCGCGGGACAGTGCGATCGCCCGATCGGCCATCTGCGGGGCGAGGCCCAGGTAGTTGACCGGATCCGTCATGCGTTCGATCGCGTCGCGATCGAAGTGCCGGGTCACGTCGGGCAGTGCGGCCAGCGCTTCGGCGAGCGTGCCGCCCTTCTCGTTGACCGTACGGCACGCGTCATACACGATGTCGTGCGCCTGCTGGCGCCCGGTAAACGGCGCCATCTGCATCATCGCGGCTTCGGCGACGATCAGCCCGTTGCTGATGCCGAGGTTCTGCTTCATCCGCTCCGCATCGACGATCAGCCCGCCGAGCGCGAATTTGGCCTGATGCAGCGCCCCCGATGTCAGGATGAAGCTTTCGGGAATCGCGATCCATTCCGCATGCCATGGACCTGTCGCGCGTTCGAAATCCTGAATCATCGCGTCGACCATCAGGCCCGCGTGCTGCCGCACCGCTTTCGCCGCCGCCAGCATCAGCTCACTGGAGATCGGATTGCGCTTCTGCGGCATCGTGCTGCTTGCGCCGCGCCCCTTGACGAACGGTTCGTACACTTCCGCGAACTCGTTCGACGCCATGATCATGATGTCGATCGCGATCTTGCCGAGGGAGCCCGTGACGAGAGCAAGCAGGTTCACCGCTTCGGCGAAGCCGTCGCGCGCGACGTGCCAGGTCGTCGCGGGCACGCCGAGCTTCAGTTCTTCCGCAAGTGCCTTCTGGACGTCGAACCCCTTGTCGCCGAGCGACGCCAGTGTGCCTGCCGCGCCCGCGAACTCGACGACCGCGACGCGCGAGCGCAGCTCCGCGAGCCGCTGCTGATGCCGGTCGAACATCGCGAGCCAGATTGCGGCCTTGTATCCGAACGTGACCGGCAGTGCCTGTTGCAGATGCGTGCGACCCGCCATCGCGGTATCGCGATGCTTGCGCGCGAGATCGGCAAGGATGCCGCGCAACTCGCGGATATCGCCGTCGATCGAATCGAGCGCATCGCTCACTTGCAACGACACGGCGGTATCCATGATGTCCTGCGTCGTTGCACCCCAATGCACGTAGCGGCCCGCGTCTCCACACATCGCGACGAGCTGGTGCACGAGCGGCAGGATGGGATAGCCGACGATGTCCGTCTCCTCGCGCATGTGATCGAAATCGATGCGCTCGATGCTCGCTTCCCGTGCAATCACGTCGGCCGCTTCGGCCGGAATCACACCGACACGCGCCTCGGCCTTCGCGAGCGCGACTTCGACGTCGATGTAGCGCTGCACGAGCGCGTAATCGGAGAACAACGCGCGCATCTTCGCGGTGCCGAAGGCATCCCGAAACAGAATCGAATCGACGACGGTGCTGGAGACAGGGATGGTGCGACTGGGCATGGCGACCTCTGGAAACGGAAACGGGGAAAGACCGCGGGCCTTCAACATCGAGCGACTCGATATGTCCGGACATATTGAAGCGTATTATGTCCGGACATATCGATCCAGCGATGTTTACCCTTAAACTGTGGGCGATGACCGATACGCAGAGAAAATGAACAGACCCCACTTCGCCGAGATCGCGCGCGACCTGACGGAAGGCATTGCGTCCGGCCGCTTTCCGGTCGGCTCGTACTTGCCGACCGAGCTTGAATTGCGCGATCTGTACAAGACGAGCCGGCACACGGTCCGCGCCGCGCTGCACGAGCTGCAGCAACTCGGCTTCGTGTCGCGCCGCAAGAACGCCGGAACGCGTGTCGAATCCGCCCAACCGAAAAACGACTTCCGGCCGTCGCTCGCTTCGATCGAAGATCTCGTCCAGTTCGGTTCGGAGAACCTGCGCGTGGTGCAGTCGATCGAGGCGCTTGCGGTGGAGGGCACGCTCGCGCAGGTTCTGAAGTGCGAAGAAGGCGCACGCTGGCTGCGTATTTCGAGCCTGCGCGTGGAACGCGACGCGACGCGTCCGCCAATCGGCTGGACGGACGTCTATATCGATCCGGGCTATCTGGAGATCGCGGAGACGGCTCGCCACGAGCCGGATATGTTGATCAGTGCATTGATTGAAGCGCGTTACGGACGATGCGTCGCAGAGATCCAGCAGAATGTGCAGGCGGTGAACGTCTCGCCGGAAATGGCTGCGCGCCTACAGATCCCGACGGGAACGGCCGCGCTCGAAATCGTGCGGCGTTATCTCGATTCGACCGGCGTGGCGTTCGAAATCTCGATCAGCATTCACCCGGCCGAACGATTTTCCGTTTCCATGAGGCTGAAACGGTCCGAGAGTTGAACGGGCGGACGGGTGAAAGTGCCATCCACAGTGACACGCCGAAGCAGGCAGCAGATCTACCCGGTATCTGTTTTGACGCCGGTGAGCGCGTGTGCGTTCGCGTTCGCGATCGATGCGTCGATCGCGGCGAAATGACTGCATGCAAGCGCGCCGCCTCGCGCGTCGTGTCATCCCCCGTCACCGGCGGAAAGAACGCGACCTCGCTGTCCTCCCGCACGACGAATTCCCCGGTCACCATTTCGAGGTTCACGGCTGCCCGCACCGGGCGGTCCATCCGCAACGCGTCCGCGCTGCGCGCGTCGCGCGCGGCCAGCGTGCCGCGCAACGCGTCGACGGTGAGTTCGCGGGCATCGATTTCGACGGTTTCCTCGTCGAGCGCCAGTTGTTCGCGAATGCTCGCGAAGTATTTGATCGTCAGTTTCATTGGAATGTCTCGAGCAAGAGCGGTAGCGGCGGAATCGGAACACACGAAGCGAACGCGCTCAGCCCCAGCGCCGCATCGCCTGGTCGTCGTGCGCCTTCGCCTCGACCCAGCCGGATTCGCCGTCGTGCCGGATCTCCTTCTTCCAGAACGGCGCGTGGGTCTTCAGGAAATCCATCAGGAATTCGCACGCATCGAACGCGGACGCGCGATGCGCGGCGGCCACCACGACCAGCACCACCGGCTGGCCGAGCGGAATGCGGCCGACGCGGTGCACGATCCTGACCGCTTCGAGCCGCCAGCGCGCGGTGGCCTCCTCGACGATGCTCCATAGCGCCTGTTCGGTCATCGTCGGGTAGTGCTCGACTTCCAGCGCGACGACGTCGTCGACGTCGCCTTCCTTGCGCACGACCCCGAGAAAATTCACCACCGCACCGACATTCGGATTGCGAACGATCGGTGCAAGCTCCGCGCCCGCGTCGATCGGCGCATGCTGCACGCGCACTTCGAAGCCGGCGGCGATCGCGGGCGCCGATTCGGGGTGCGGGTCGGTCGCGTCGACGTGCGGCGGGGCGCTGCCGGCACGCGGCGGATCGTCCGGCAGCCCGGCGCGGGATTCGGTGAAGGTCGTCATGACAGGTTCTCCAGTGGGCGGCGCATCCTGTATCGCGGGCCGGCCCGTCAGCCGCCGACGAGCGACATGCGCACGGTCGGATAGGTCTTGCCCGGCGCGCGGGCCGGCCGTGCGGCCCGGCGCTCGGAATAGCGGTCGTCGCGCTGCGTCCAGCGTGCGCGCACGGCGGCGGCGAGGTCGGCGGTCGACGCGGCGTCGTCGAGCCACGGCCGCAGGTTGGTGCCTTGCGTCGCGAACAGGCACGTATAAAGCTGGCCGTCGGCCGACACGCGGGCGCGCGAGCAGGTGCCGCAGAACGGATGCGACACGCTCGCGATGAAGCCGACCTCGCCTGCACCGTCGATGTGTGCGCAACGGATCGCGGTGGCGTCGTGCCCCGGTTCGCCGACGAGCACGAGCGGATAGTGTTCGTCGATCAGCTCGCGCATCCGCGCGGCCGGGACGACCTTGTCGCCGGACCAGAAGCTGGCGCCGCCGACGTCCATGTATTCGATGAACCGCACGGCCACGCCCGTATGCCGGAAGTGCCGCACGAGCGGCAGGATCTGGTCGTCGTTCACGCCGCGCTCGATCACCGCGTTGACCTTGACCGGCGCGAGCCCGGCCGCATGCGCGGCTTCGATGCCGGCCAGCACGCGCGCCACCGGCACGTCGGCGTCGCTCATCCGGCGGAATAACGCGTCGTCGAGCGCATCGAGGCTCACGGTCACGCGCGACAGCCCCGCATCGCGCAACGCGCGTGCCTTCGCGGCGAGCAGCGAGCCGTTGGTCGTCAGCGCGATTTCGACGGGCTTGCCGTCGACGGTCGTCAACGTGGCCAGCCGTTCGATCAGCGCTTCGAGATTGCGGCGCAGCAGCGGCTCGCCGCCCGTGATGCGGATTTTCTCGACGCCGAGCGACGTAAAGGCGCGGGCGATCTTTTCCAGTTGCGCGAACGACAATCGCTCGGACGACGGCATGAACGCGTAGTCGGCGCCGAAGCTCTCGCGCGGCATGCAGTAGCCGCAGCGGAAATTGCACTGGTCGATGACGGACAGGCGCAGGTCGCGCAGCGGGCGGCCGAGCGTGTCGGACGGGCGGGGGACAGCGCCGGGCGATGCGTCGCCGGATGAGGCGGCGGCGGCCGGCGCGGCGGAAACGATGGCATTCACGATCGGGTCGTCGGCCTGCATGAAGTAAGCGAAGAGGCGTCGCCGCTCAGCCGTGCGGATGCCGACGTGTCGGCGCACAGGTCGTGACGAGCCTCATCGTGAGCATAGTCCGCGGCGTTTTGTCGGCAGAGACACAATCCCGCCCGAATTGCAGGAATACAGTTCGCCGCGCGGGACGCGCGACAGGCGCGGCGAATCGGGCGACGAACCGGGCGGCGAAAAGAGCGAAGGCGCCGCATCGGGCGGCTATCCAGCGTCGCGCTCATGCGAGCCAGCGCGCGAATTCGTAGTACGGAACAGCGTCGCCGCGCGCGATGGTGCGCCCGGCCGGCAGCCGCGCGAGCCCGCTGGCCAGCACGAGCGACTGCAGCGTGCCGGCGCCTTGCTGGCGCAGTGTGTCGAGCACCGGCGCGCCGTCAGCGCCTACCGTACAGCGCACGCGCACGAAGCGCTCGCGCTGGGCATCCGGCTCGAAGCCGGTGTCGATCGGCAGCGACGGCACGACCGGCAGGCACGCGTCGCGCCCCTGCAGCCGGCGGATCAGCGGCGCGACGAACAGCGCGAACGCCGTCATCGCGGCGCCCGGATTGCCGGGCAGCAATACCACGGGCCGCGCATCGAGCGCCGCGAGCGCGACCGGCTTGCCCGGCTTCATGCGCACGCCCGTGACGATGAACGATGCGCCGAGTTCAGTCAGCGCCGGACGCAGCAGGTCCTTGTCGCCGACCGACGCCCCACCGACGCAGATCACGAGATCGCACTGCGCGTGCAGGTCGCGCAACGCCCGATCGACGGCGGCCGCCGTATCGGCCGCGTGCAGGCTCAGCGCGACGTCGGCACCGGTTCCGCCGACCAGCGCGGCGAGCATCGGCGCGTTGCTGTTGTAGATCTGCTGCGGCGCGCGCGGCTGGCCGCATGCGACCAGCTCGTCGCCGGTCGTCAGGATGCCGACGCGCGGCGCCACGCGCACGTCGATCCGCGCGAACCCTTGCGCGGCGGCCACGCCGACGTGCATCGCGCCCAGGCGCACGCCGGCCGGCACGAGCAGGTCGCCGGCGCGTACTTCCTCGCCGCGGCGGCGGATGTGCGACCCGCTGCGCTGGGGTGCGTCGAACGTGACGCAGCCCGCCTGTTCGTGCGCATGCTCCTGCATCACCACCGTGTCGGCGCCGGGCGGAATCAGGCTGCCGGTGAAGATGCGTGCTGCCGTGCGCGGGGCGAGCGGCGCGGGTGTGTCGCCGGCATAGCAGCGTTGCGCGACGCGCAGCGGCTCGCCGTGCGCGAGGTCGGCGTGGCGCACGGCGTAGCCGTCCATCGCGCTCTGGTTCGCCGGCGGCTGGTCGAGCACCGCGGTCAGCGGCGCGGCCAGTACGTGGCCGGTCGCGTGCGCGAGCGGCACGGATGCGGCGGCCTCGAGCGGTGCGAACGCGCCGGCGAATTGCTGCTGCGCGGTGTCGAAATCGAACAGGTGTTTCATGACGAGTGGGCCGGCTGCGCCGGTGCAAGCGGTGGGTCGAGATGAACGGCGGCGGGCGACACGTATTCGACGAAGCCGTCGTTGCGGCAGAAGCCGAGCAGCCGCACGCCGGCTTCGCGGGCGACGTCGATCGCGAGCGACGTCGGCGCCGAGATCGTCGCGATCATCGGGATGCCGACCCGCGCTGCCTTGCGCACCAGTTCGTAGCTCGCGCGGCTCGACAGGAACACGAAGCCCGCGCGCAGGTCGGCGCGGTGGCGTGCGAGCTGCCCGATCAGCTTGTCGAGCGCGTTGTGGCGGCCGACGTCCTCGAACACGTCGAGCACGGCGCCGTCGCGGTCGCACCACGCGGCCGCGTGGATGCCGCCCGTCTCGCGCATCAGCGTCTGCCGGGCCGGCAACGCATGCGCGGCGCGCGCGATCGCGTCGGCGCCGATGCCCGCGGCCGCGCCGGCGGCCGCGATACGCGGCGGGTGCAGGTCGAGCTGCGCGATGCTTTCGATACCGCACACGCCGCAGCCCGTGCGGCCGGCCAGCGCGCGGCGGTGCGCCTTCAGCGCCATGAACGCCTGCTGCGACACGGTGAGCCGCACTTCGGCGCTGCCCGGCCGGTATTCACTTTCGATGTCGAAGACGTCCGATGCGCGCTCGACGATGCCTTCGCTCAGCGCGAAGCCGAGGCCGAACGCGTCGAGGTCGATCGGCGTCGCCATCATGACCGTGTGCGAGATGCCGTTGAACACGAGTGCAACCGGGGTTTCGTCGACGACGCGATCGACGGTGTCGCCGGTGTCGCGCGCGTCGCCGGCACGGTGGCGCGTCACCTGACACGCGGTGCTGCCGGTCGGATCTTCACGGCGAGTGCAGGACTCCATGCGGTTTTCTCCAGGCGGGGCGGCCGGCGGGCCGGCCGGGCTCGGCGCGCACGCCGAACGACGGGAATCGAGGCTGCCGGACGGGCGCCGAAGGGCGCACTACCGCCGCGGGCAGGCGTTGCATAAGATGTTAAGTGGAGTGAACAGTGCGCCGCAGGCACAGCGCCGCCACGCGGAAAGCAGTACAGCTGAGCGTCCCGCCGGCGCCGAATATGTTTTCCGTGCACACATCTTCGGCGGCGCAAGCAGCACAGTTTCAGCGCACGTTCGAGTGATTGCGAGTATCGTTGCAAACGCGATATCGTCATTCACGCTTCGATGCCGTGCGAGCGATCGCTTGTGTTCGCATGTGTCGTCGCCAAGCCGTCGCGCGATTTCCTGCTTCGAGCGTACGTCCTCACAACCACGAGCAAATTACGGTCATGGAAATCTTCGATGCGTTCCATCTCGCCCGATTGCAATTCGCATTCACGGTGTCGTTCCACATCGTGTTCCCCGCGATCAGCATCGGCATGGCGAGCTTCCTGGCAGTGCTGGAATGGCGCTATCTCGTCACCGGCGACGCCGCCTACAAATCCATGTTTCAGTTCTGGTCGAAGATCTTCGCGATCGGCTTCGGGATGGGCGTGGTCTCCGGCGTCGTGATGGCGTACGAGTTCGGCACCAACTGGGCCGGGTTCTCGCGCGTCGCGGGCAACATCACGGGGCCGCTGCTCACGTATGAAGTCCTGACGGCGTTCTTCCTCGAAGCCGGCTTTCTCGGCGTGATGCTGTTCGGCTGGCAGCGGGTGAGCCCGCGCGCACACTTCTTCGCGACGCTGATGGTCGCGGTCGGCACGCTGATCTCGACGTTCTGGATTCTCGCGTCGAACAGCTTCATGCAGACGCCGCAAGGCTACAAGATCGAGAACGGCCTCGTCGTGCCGGTCGACTGGTTCAAGATCGTCTTCAACCCGTCGTTTCCGTATCGTCTCGTGCACATGACGATCGCGGCGTTCATCGTCGCGGGCTTCATCGTCGCCGCGTGCGGCGCGTGGCACCTGCTGAAGGGGCGCCGCGACGAGCCGGTGAAGCGCAGCTTCTCGATGGCGCTGTGGATGCTGCTGGTGCTCGCGCCGATCCAGATCGTCGTCGGCGACGCGCACGGGCTGAACACGCGCGAATACCAGCCGGCGAAGATCGCGGCGATCGAGGGGCTGTGGGAAACCGAGAAGGGCGGCACCGCGCTGAACCTCGTCGGGCTGCCCGACATGCAGGCCGAAACCACGCGCTATGCAATCCAGGTGCCGCACCTCGGCAGCCTGATCCTCACGCACAGCTGGGACGGCGAGATCCGCGGGCTGAAGGAATTCCCGCCGCAGGACCGCCCGTATTCGCCGATCATCTTCTGGACGTTCCGGATCATGGCCGGCCTCGGGATGCTGATGCTGCTCACCGCGCTGCTCGGGCTGCTGCTGAGAAAGGGCGGGCGCCTGTATGAAACACGCTGGTTCCAGTGGTTCGTGGTGGCGATGGGGCCGTCGGGCATCGTCGCGCTGCTGGCCGGCTGGATCACGACCGAGGTCGGGCGGCAGCCGTGGACCGTGTACGGCGTGCTGCGCACCATCGACTCGGTCTCCCCGCTCACCGCCCAGCAGGTCGGCGTGTCGCTGCTGGTCTTCGTGGTCGTGTATTTCCTGGTATTCGGCACGGGTATCTACTACATGATGAAACTGATGAAGCGCGGGCCGGCGGCCCAGGCCGGCTACATCGAACTGCACCGGCATCCGGGGCTGCGCAAGAGCGCGCTGTCCACGCCGCTGAACGTCACCGAGGCGGAGTAACCATGCACATCGATCTTCCTGTCGTCTGGGCCGCGATCATCGGCCTCGGCGTATTCATCTACGTGATGCTGGACGGCTTCGATCTCGGCATCGGTCTGCTGTTTCCGTTCTTCGATGCGAAGGCCGAGCGCCAGGTGATGCTCGACACCGTCGCGCCGGTGTGGGACGGTAACGAGACGTTCCTCGTGCTCGGCGGCGCGGGCCTCTATGGCGCGTTCCCGGTCGTGTATTCGACGCTGCTGCCGGCCAACTACCTGCCGCTGGTGCTGATGCTGGTCGGGTTGATCTTCCGGGGCGCGGCGTTCGAGCTGCGCGCGAAAGCCACCCGCACGCAGCACATGTGGGACCTCGCATTCATCGGCGGCTCGGCGCTGGCGGCGTTCTGCCAGGGGATCGTGCTCGGTTCGCTGCTGCAGGGCATCAAGATCGAGAACAACCAGTTCGCGGGCGGGCCGTTCGACTGGCTGTCGCCGTTCAGCATGATGTGCGGGATCGGCGTGCTCGTCACCTATGCGACGCTCGGCTGCGGCTGGCTGATCCTGAAGGTCGACGGCGAACTGCAGCGCAAGATGCGGTTGCTGATGAAGCCGCTCACGGGCGTGCTGCTCGCGGTGATGGGCGTGGTGAGCCTGTGGACCGTGATCGGGCTGCCGGCCGTCGCGCACCGCTGGTTCGGCAGCGGCAACCTCGGCTGGTTCCTGCCGGTGCCGATCCTCGTCGTCGCGTGCGTGTGGGGCATCTTCCACACGGTGAAGCGTGCGCACGAGGCCACGCCGTTCCTGCTGACGCTCGCGCTCGTGTTCCTCGGCTACACGGGGCTCGTGATCAGCATCTGGCCGAACATCGTGCCGCCGTCGCTGACGATCTGGGACGCGTCGTCGAGCCATTCGAGCCAGTTGTTCGCGCTGGGCGGCACGGTGATCGTGCTGCCGATCATCCTCGTGTACAACGCGATGCAGTACCGCGTGTTTCGCGGCAAGGTGCGCGAGGGCGATATCGGTTATCACTGAGCGGCAAGCGAGGTGACGGGGCGCAGCGCTTGCGTATCATCACGCGCAGCGCGGCGCGGCGCCCGGCACGGCACCCGATAGAAAGCGGCCCGCCACGCGCGGGCCGTTGCACATCGGGTGCGGGCGCAACGGGTTGCGTTGCGTATTCCTTTGGCAGTCGAGAAAACATCATGATCGTCAGACCACGACAGAACTGGCTCAGGATGCTGTTCGTATGGAACGGCTCCGTGCTGCAATCCATCATTCCGCAGCTCGTGTTCATGGCGATCGTCAGCACGCTGGCGGTCTTCACGAACGGGCGCATCTTCGGCGAGAAGATTCCGCTGAACACCGCGCCGTTCACGCTGTTCGGGCTCGCGCTCGCGATCTTCCTCGGGTTTCGCAACAATGCGAGCTTCGAGCGCTTCAAGGAGGCGCGGCATCTGTGGGGCAACCTGCTGATCGCCGCACGTGCCGTGACGTCGCAACTGCATCGCTACCTGCCCGACAGCGTGAGCGACGCCGAGCGCAACCGGCTTGCCGATCTGCTGATCGCGCTCGCATATGCGCTGAAGCACCAGCTGCGTCACACCGATCCCACCGACGACCTGGTGCGCATTCTCGGGGCGGAGCGCACGGCCGTGCTCGGGGGCAAATGCTACAAGCCGGTCGCGATCCTCGACGAACTGCGCGGCGGCATTGTCCGTGCGCTGGGGCGCGCGCCCGGCAGCGACGCGACGTGCTGGATGTTCGAGACGCAACTCGATGAACTCGGCAAGTCCGTCGGTGGTTGCGAGCGCATCCTGTCGACGCCGATTCCGTTTTCGTACAGCGTGCTGCTCCATCGCACCGTCTATGCGTATTGCGTGCTGCTGCCGTTCGGGCTCGTCGATTCGACGGAGTTCTTCACGCCGCTGATCTGCGTGTTCATTTCCTACACGCTGATCGCGCTCGAAGCGATCGCGAACGAGGTGGCCGAGCCGTTCGGCCTCGCGCCGAATGCGCTCGCGCTCGATGCGATCACGCGTACGATCGAGCGGTCGGTGCTCGAACTCGGCGATCGGCCGCTGCCGGAGGAGTTCGTGCCGGCGTCGACGTATCAGATCACATGACAGCGTGGGTCGGTAGTGTAGTCACCCGTAAGGTTGATCGGTCGAACCGGGAAGAGGTGTGTAGACTCGGGCTCGTTCAATGGAGCCCACACCATGCAATTGCTTGATCACGTGTCGATCGGCGTGCCGGATATCGACCAGGCACGCCCTTTCTACGATGCCGTCATGGCTGCGCTGGGCGCAGCAAAGGTCTACGACCGGCCCACTGCGCTCGGTTACGGCGAACGTTGCAATGCGAACGACGTCGCATCGACCTTTCTGGCGGTGTATCTGGATCCCGCCGAAGTCGGGACGAGCAAGCGGCACTGGTGTTTCAAGGCCGCATCGCGCGAGCAGGTGCAGGCGTTTTTCGAGGCCGGCCTCGCGACGGGCGGCCAGTCCGACGGCGAGCCCGGATTGCGGCCGCAGTACCACGGCGACTACTACGCGGCTTTTCTGATCGATCCGGCCGGCAACCGGGTCGAGGCCGTGTGTCATGCGGCGGGGGCGGAGCGCGGGCGGCCGTGACGGTGGCGATGCCCTGCGGTCAGTGAATGTGTCAGGATTAACCGCGCCTGCTGATTCCCACCTTCTCAATCCCGATACGACGGCTCCTCGACGTCCAGGATGCGCTTCATCTCGTCGAAATGCGCGATCGAGAAGTCACGGAAGCCTTCCCAGTCACGCGCGGTCTTCTCGGCCACTTCGTCGGACAGCACGTTGAGCGGCTTGCCGGTCGCGTATGCGTTGACGAGAATCCGGCACGCGCGCTCGAGCGTGTACATGTCGTCGAACGCCTCGCCGATCGTCGGCGCGGTCACCAGTACGCCGTGATTGCCCATCAGCAGACGGGACTTGTCCTTGAGCAGCGACACGAGGCGGGCGCCTTCGTCTTCGGTATCCGCCATGCCGGAGAATGCGGTGTCCAGCGCGACACGATTGAAATAGCGAGCGGTGTTCTGCTCGATGGGCGGGATGGTCGGATCGGACAACGTCGAGATCGCGGTGACATGGACGGGGTGCAGGTGCATGGCGACGCGCACGTGCGGCAGTTGCTGGTGCAACCGACCATGGATTGCCCACGCGGTCGGATCGATGCTGCCGTTTTCAAGGCTCGAGCGATCATCGGCATCCAGCAGCACCAGGTCGCTCGCGCGGATTCGCGAGAAGTGCATCCATTTGGGGTTCATCAGGAAGCGACGGCCGTCGTCGGAAACGGCGACGCTGAAGTGGTTCGCGACCGCTTCATGCATGCCGAGGCGGGCGAAGCAGCGGAAGGCGGCGGCGAGATCGGTGCGAAGCCGGGTTTCGTTCATATCGAAGTACGTGAGCGCAAGCGTTTCAAAAAGGGGCGCCGGCAGGGGCGCGGGCCGCAAGTTCATGGTTGGGCGCAGCGGAGTTGCCGAAAAGGTTCGACCGGTCGGGCGGCCGAGCGCCGGCCACGCCTCAATGCGTCGACCCGCTTGCTGTCTCAGGGCGGTCCTTCCGCGTCGGCCGTCGCATCGTCCGAATTCCAGAACGCGTTGCGATCGCGATAGTTCTGCAGGAACTGCTGCAGCCGGGGGTTCGTGGAGCGGCGGAACACCTCGCCCGGCGCGCCGCTCACCGCGATCCGGCCATGGTCGAGAAACACGACGCGATCGGCCATCTGGGCGGCGAAGCCCATCTCGTGCGTGACGACGACCATCGTCATCCCGTCGCGCGCGAGCTGTTTCATGACCTGCAGCACTTCGCCGACGAGTTCCGGGTCCAGTGCGGAGGTCGGCTCGTCGAACAGCATCAGGTTCGGCTCCATCGCCAACGCGCGGGCGATCGCCACACGCTGCTGCTGGCCACCGGACAGTTTCGACGGATGGGCATCCGCCTTGTGGGACATACCGACCATTTCGAGCATGCGGCCGCCGATGGCGTTCGCCTCGGCAACCGGCAGGCGGCGCACCCGCCGCAGCGCTTCGGTGACGTTGCCGAGCACGCTCATGTGCGGCCACAGGTTGAACTGCTGAAACACCATGCCGATGTTGCGACGCACGCGGTTGATCTCGGCGTTCGACGCGCGCACGCGCACGCCGTTGCGTTCGACGTAGCCGAGCATCTCGCCCCCGATCCGGATCTCGCCGTGATCGTAGGTTTCGAGGGCGGCCATGCAGCGCAGCAGCGTGCTCTTGCCGGACCCGGACGGACCAATCAGGCAGACCACTTCGGATTGCGCGATCGACACATCGATTCCGCGCAGCACGTCGGTCTCGCCGAAACGTTTGTGCAAATCCTTGATTTCGACGAGCGGCATTGCGGACGCTCGGGCGAGCGTGGCGGCGGGTACGCTTGCGGGGATGTCGCTGACTGCGTTCATGATTGCCTCGATCGGTTCGGGTCGTCGCGCCGTATTCACTCGTGTCACGCGAAGGACGCAATGCGCAAGTTCGATGAGCGGACTTTACGTGGCCAATATTGAGCGGGAAAAACTCTTTTCGAATGTCATTCGCAGGTTTTTCCAATGCAGCGCGCCGGTGGCCGCCGGTGCGCTCGACGGAATCGAGATCAATCAGTCTCGCGATCGGTCGCTTCGGACGGGGTGAGATGTTCGGCCAGCCGCCGCAGCATCGCGTCGCAACCCTGCAGTTGGTCGATGCTCACGAACTCGTCCGGCTTGTGCCCCTGATCCATGCTGCCCGGTCCGCACACGATGGTCGGAATGCCCGCCTGCTCGAACAGTCCGCCCTCCGTGCCGAACGCAACGGTGCCGAACGCGCTCGATCCGCTGAGCATCGACAGCAGGCGGGCGGCGTCGCCATCGTCCGGTGTCGACAGGCCCGGGTAGGCGGACAGCGGCTGCATCCGGATATCGCAATCCGCGTGAACCGCGCGCATCTTCGGCGTCAGATGTTGCTCCGCATAGGCCTGCAATTCGCTGGTCACTTCATCGCCGTCGAAGCCGGGCAGCGTGCGGACCTCGAAATCGAATTCGCATGCGTCGGGAACGATGTTCAACGCCTTGCCGCCGTGGATCAGACCCGTCTGGACCGTCGAGAACGGCGGATCGAAGCGAGGGTCGTGATGCTCCGGTTGCGCGAGGCGCTCGCCGATTTCCTCCAGCCGGTTGACCAGACGCGAAGCATACTGAATCGCATTGACGCCATACGGTGCATACGCGGAATGACACGCGGCGCCTTTGACGTGGCAGCGCATCGCCAGTTTGCCCTTGTGGCCGAGCACCGGTTTCAATTCGGTCGGCTCGCCGATCACGCACAGCACCGGCCGATGCGGGCGCTTCGCGAGTTCGGCCAGCATCGGCCGCACGCCGAGGCAGCCGATCTCCTCGTCGTACGAGAACGCGAGATGGATCGGCAACGACAATCGACGCGCGACGAACATCGGTACCGCGGCCAGTACCGACGCGAGAAAGCCCTTCATGTCCGCGGTGCCGCGGCCATACAGCCGGCCGTCGCGTTCGCTCATCCGAAACGGCTCGACGGTCCATGCCTGGCCGTCGGCGGGCACCACGTCCGTATGACCCGAG
Source organism: Burkholderia cenocepacia (assembly GCF_014211915.1). Lineage (NCBI taxonomy): Bacteria > Pseudomonadati > Pseudomonadota > Betaproteobacteria > Burkholderiales > Burkholderiaceae > Burkholderia > Burkholderia cenocepacia. The sequence continues at coordinate 862,993 of NZ_CP060041.1, forward strand.
AGCACGATACCGCCGCGCTCGCGCGGTCCGATCGTGGCGAACAGGTTCGCCTTGCAGCGCGCGTCGTTGTAGAACAGTTCGCTGTCTACGCCGTAGCCCGCCAGATAGTCGCGGATGAACTCGATCATCGCGAGGTTCGAGTGCCGACTGACCGTATCGAAGCCGATCAGTTCGGCGAGCAGCGTGCGGCTGGTCGGGTCACTCATCGCCGGGTACGCCGTATTTCGGTGCGGTCGTCGGATCGAGTGCACGCGTCACGTAGTCCTGCATCTGCGGACGGTATGCATGCCACAGCGCGGCGAGCGCCGCGATCGGGGCGTCGTCGGTCCAGTCGACCCGCAGATCGACGAGCGGCCATACCTGCGTATCGACGATCTTCAACGCGGCCGAATGCACCGGCCCGGCTTCTCCGCCTGCGTCGATCGCCGCCTGCATCGCCGCGAGCAGACGGTCGGCGAGCGGGCCGGGCGTCGTCTCGAATGCAGGCACCATCGTGGAGATCACGTCCTGACTGGCGAGCATGTTGCCCGCGGCGACACACTGTCTGCCCGCCACCGCGTGATGCAGGCCGAGCGCCTGCGCGCCGGTCTGGAATGCCGTGCGGCCCTGCGCATCGACGACCGTGACCTGCCGATAGTCGCGCCAGCGATCGGTGGCGAGCGCGGCTTCGAGCGCCTGCGCGGGATCGGTCGCGCCGTCGCCGAGCAGGTCGAGCACCTGTGGGCCGAGCGACGGCAGCGTGACGTTCTGCGTCGCCACGGCGCCCGCCCCGGTGCGAACCCACGGGCAGCGTGCGCCCACTGCGATGCTCGAGGAGCTGATTGCGACGCCGAGTTGTCCGGTTTCGGCGCATCTTCCGACGATCGAGAATGTCATGTCAGGCTCCGGCAGCAGGGGTCGGCTGCCAGTTGTCGGGAATCACGGCGATGACGTCGATTTCCATCAGCCACTCCGGCTGGCCGAGCGCGCTGACCACGAGGCCGGTCGAGATCGGATAGACGCCCTTGAGCCACTTGCCGACGACTTGATAGACCGGCTCGCGATAACGCGGATCGATCAGATACGTGGTGGTCTTGACGATATGCGAGAGGTCGCTGCCGGCTTCCTCGAGCAGTTGCTTGACGTTCTTCATGGCCTGTTCGGTCTGCGCGCGAGGATCGCCCAGGCCGACCAGATTGCCGTCGAAGTCGGTGCCGATCTGGCCGCGCACATAGACCGTGTTGCCGGCCCGGACAGCCTGGCACAGATCGTTGTCCAGCGTCTGGTTCGGATAGGTATCTTTCGTGTTGAACATCCGGATACGGGTGTGGGTCGGCTGGCTCATCGTCATGCATTCCTGAAGGAGGGTTCGGTGGACGGTACGGTGCGCATCGGTCGGGCGTTCAGTGCGCGGCGGCGCTGGTCAGCATCGGGCTCGGGACTACCGGCTCGGCACCATGATCGCCGGCGAGCGGCGCGGCGGGGATATTCCGTTGCGCGGCGGCCTCGTGATAGTGCTGGTAGCTGCGCTGCGTCGCGATATGTCCGGCCACATGTTTGGCGTCGTGCCAGACGCCCCAGATGAACGCGGAGCCGCGCCGCGACAGCCACGGCAGACCGAGAAAATAGAGTCCGGGCTCGCTTGCGACGCCGCGCTGATGTTTCGGCTTGCCGTTCTCGTCGAAGGCGTCGACCTGCAGCCAGCCGAAGTCGTTCGCGTAGCCGGTCGCCCAGATGATCGACGTGACGCCTGCCGCGGCGAGGTCGAGCTGCGTGAGCGGTTCGGTGAGGCATGGCGGATCGGCGGGAATGCGACGTGCTTCGGGCTCCTCCGGCAGATCGAGACCGTTGCTGGCGGCGTACGCGTCGGCGGCGTCCAGCAGCGACAGATAGTTTTCGTCGCCGGCCGCGATGTTGGCCGCGAGATCCGCTTCGAACGTGACGGTGCCCCGATCGAAGGCGCGGGTCACGCCGACCAGCGTCACACCGTCGTGCGCGAGACGGCGGAAGTCGACCGTGTGACCGCCGTCCGCGCCGCTCACGGCGATCGTCACGTGCGACCGGCCGGGGCGCATCGTTTCCATGTCCCACAGACCCAGTACGCCAAGCCACCAGCAGAAATCGCGACCGCGATACGCGCGCGGCGGACGGTCGTGAGGACCGACGGACAGATAGACCTGACGGCCCGAGCGTTGCAGTTCGGCCGCGATCTGGACGCCCGACGAACCCGCGCCGACGACGAGCACGTTGCCGGCGGGTAGTTGCGCGGGATTGCGGTAGTCGGCGGAATGAATCTGCGTCAGGCGCGCGTCGGTGGGTGCGATGGCCGGAATGACCGGGCGCTGGAACGGGCCGGTCGCGACCACGACGCGGTTCGCATGGAAGGTGCCATCCGATGTCTCGACGACAAAGCCCTGCCGGCCGCTCTCGCGAACCACGCGCTTGACGTCGACGCCGGTGCGAATCGGCGCGTCGATCATGCGCGCGTAGTCGACGAAATACTCGGCCATCTGATCCTTCGTTGCGAACCCGTCCGCATCGACGCCGCGGATATGCATGTTGGGAAAGCGGTCATGCCATGCCGGGCCGTTCGCCACCAGCGAATCCCAGCGCGCGGTGCGCCAACGCTCCGCGATGCGATCGCGTTCCAGCACGAGATGCGGCACGCCGAGCGCACCGAGGTGTTCGCTCATCGCAACACCGGCCTGTCCGGCGCCGACCACCAGCGTATCGATTGATGTGACTTCGACGGTCATGTTGGTTCTTCCTGGTGCGTATCGATTTGGTATTCATGGACTGACAAGTCCGTTTCACCGCAATTTGCCGCAATGGTCGCGATACGATCGCGTGACGCAATCGCGCCGTTCAGGCGCAGAATCTGAAATGCCTCGGTAGTCCGAAGCGATGTGCGTCGTGTTGAAGAAAATCTACGCCGGTACACTGAATCTGAAAAATATATTTAAAAAATGAATTGCATCCGGTTTGCCTATGCAGATGCGTGCGTATCGACCGGTAATGAACGGAACGCAGGCGCGTGGCCGCGGCAAAAAGACGCCGGGGTCGCCATCGAATCAGGGAAAAGGAAGGAGGCGGACGCAACCCAACGTACGACACCGACGGCATTGGCTCAGGGTGACTTCCACCTGCGCGGCAGACGGCGGCTAGGCCGCTTCGCGCGCCGCGCTCGAGGCCTGCGCGCGGCCACGCAGCCAGTTGATGCTGGTGAAGAGCAGAATCGCGAACACGATCAACACGGTGGCGACGGCGAGGATCGACGGATCGATCTGGTCGCGAATACCGCTCCACATCTGCCGAGGCACGGTGCGTTGATCGGGACCGCCGATGAAGAGGATCACGATCACTTCGTCGAACGACGTCGCGAATGCGAACACGGCGCCAGTGGCAACCGCCGGCAGGATCAGCGGCAGCGTCACGCGGCGAAAGGTCGTCCACGGTGCGGCCCCGAGATTGGCGGCGGCGCGCAGCAGGCTCTGGTCGAACGACAGCAACGACGCGGTCACGGTAATCACGACAAACGGCGTGCCGAGTGCCGCATGCGCAAGGATCACACCCGGGTAGGAGTTGACGAGCCCGAGCGGCGCGAAGATCAGATAGAAGCCGGCCGCGACCACGATGATCGGTATGATCATGGGCGAAATCAGGATCGGCATGATCAGCGAGCGGAACGGAAAGTTGTCGCGCGCGAGACCGATCGCGGCGAGCGTGCCGAGACTCGTTGCAATCGCGGTCGACGCCGCGCCGATGGCCATGCTGTTCAGAAATGCCCGCTGCCAGTCAGGGCTTCCGAATGCCTGCGCGTACCAGCGCAGCGAGAAGCCTTCCATCGGGTATGAAAAATACGAGCCCGAATTGAACGACAGCGGAATGATCACGAGGATCGGCGCAACCAGGAAGAACAGCACGATCGCGCAGTGGATGCGCACACCGGCAGTGGCAATGCGCGTCGACGGCAGGCTGTTGGGATTCACGGACACGATGCGGCTCCAGTGACGCCGGGCGTCAGCCGAACCGGAGCCGGTCGATGCCGACGAGCCGGTTGAAGATGAAATAGAACACGGCGGTGAAGATCACGAGATACGCGGACAGCGCACCGGCCAGCCCCCAGTTGAGCAGATCGTTGGTTTGCGACGCGATCAGCTGGCTGATCATCTCGTCGCCTGCACCGCCGAGCAGGGCGGGCGTAATGTAGTAACCGAGCGCCAGCACGAACACGAGAAAGCACCCGGCGCCGATGCCCGGCAGCGTCTGGGGCACGTACACGCGAAAGAACGCGACGACCGGGTGCGCCCCGAGCGATTGCGCGGCGCGCATGTAGATCGGCGGCACGCTTTTCATCACCGAGTAAATCGCGAGAATCATGTAGGGCAACAGCACGTGCGTCATGCCGATCAGCACCCCGGCGCGGTTGAAGATCAACGGCAGCGGATGGTCGACGACATGCAGCGCGAGCAGCACGCGGTTGACCACGCCGCCCGGTTGCAGCAGTACGTACCACGCGGTCGTGCGGACCAGCAGCGAGGTCCAGAACGGCACGATCACGAACAGCATCAGCAGGTTGCCCTGCTTCGCAGGCAGGTTGGCGAGCAGCCACGATACCGGGTACGCGAGCAGCAGGCACAGCAGCGTGACCGTGGCGCTGATCGACACCGTGCGCATGAACGCGGTGCGGTAGACCACGCTGTTCGCAGGCACCGAATGGACGGCGCCGTCGGGGGATACCTGTGCGTCGAGCCCGTTCAACAGATAGTCCGGCGTCCACGACGATGCCGCGCGTTTCAGCAGGCGCCAGGTTTCGGGCTGGCTCCAGCGCTCGTCGGCGGCCAGCAGGACGGGCTTCCATGCCGTGACCGCATCCTGAGCGCGTACCGTGCGTGCCGACTTCAGCAGCAGCGTGCGGAACTCGGGCTGGTAGAAGTTCATCCGGCGCGCCACGTCGCCGAGCGTGCCGGCGTCGCCGGCGCTTTTCAGTCCGCCGGCGAGGGCGGCGAACACCGGCTCGTCCGGCACGCCGTGGCCGTCCCAGTGTCGCAGCGTTTGCGCGAACGACGGCATCGCGCCGGACAGTTCCGGATTGCGCACGCTGCGGGCCAGCAGCGAAGCAATCGGCGCGATGAACGTGGCGAGCAGGAACACGAGCAGGGGCAGCGTCAGCAGCAGCGCGCGTAACGCCGCCTTGCGCCGCGCCTGCCGGTATTTGACGGCGTGCTCTGTCGCGAGCGCGGGGCCTGCCGCCGTCATGGGAAGCATTGACGAGTTGTTCATCGGGACTCCGGAGCGACGCGCCCGGCACGGGACGCGTCGCGTAATACCACTACGACGTCATGGAGCGGCGCATTACTGGCCGAGCCATGTCTGGAAGCGCTTGGTCAGCGCATCGCCGCTGTCGGCCCAGAAGTTCGCGTCGATCTGGATCGGTCGCTTGAAGTTGGCGGGCGCGGTCGGCAGGTCGGCAAGGCGGGCCTTGTCGATCAGCGGCAACGATGCCTTGCGCGGCGGCGCGTAAGCGATGTACTTCGACAGATCCGCGTATGCCTGCGGCTGCGCCGATGCAGCGATGAACTGCTTCGCGGCCGCGGCGTGCTTCGCACCCTTCGGCACACCCCACCATTCATAGTCGTACACCTGCGCGTCCCAGACGATCTTGAACGGCTTCTTGTCCTGGTGAACGGCGCTGTCGATGCGGCCGTTGTAGGCCTGCACCATCGTCACCGCGCCGTCCGCGAGCAACTGCGGGGCTTGCGCACCGGCTTCCCACCACACGATGTTCGACTTGATCGTATCGAGCTTCGCAAACGCACGGTCGACGCCGGCCGGGGTCGCGAGCACCTTGTAGACGTCGGCCGGGGCCACGCCGTCGGCGACCAGCGCCCATTCGAGCGTGACCTTCGGCGACTTTCTCAGGCCGCGCTTGCCCGGGAATTTCTTCAGGTCGAAGAAGTCCGCGATGCGGGTCGGGGCGGTCTTCAGCTTGGACGCATCGTACGCATACACGGTCGACCAGACCATCGCGGCCACCGAGCATTCGCGCAGCGCGCCCGGCAGGAAATCCGACGTGTTGCCGATCGTCTTGCTGTCCAGCTTGTCGAGCAGACCTTCGTCGCAGGCGTTGATCGCGTCGTTGGTCTCCATGTCGATCAGGTCCCAAGTCGGGTTCTTCGCCTGTTCCATGGCCTGCAGCTTGGCCAGGCCGCCGTCGTACGACTCGGTCTGGAACTGGGTGCCGGTCTTCGCGGTGAACGGCTCGAACCATGCGTGGCGAGCGGCCGTTTCATAGGCGCCGCCGAATGTCACGACGGACAGCGTATCCGCGGCGTGAGCGGCAGACAGCGCGGAAAAGGCGCCGAGTGCGGCGACAGCCGCGATCGTGCGGGGCAGGGACGCGTAGCGAGGGTTTTGCATTATCAGGCTCCAGAGGCGATGGGCACGGCAACAGGCGGGATGGGTAAGCGAACGGCGGAGCTTGCGACGCGGGGGATGGCGGATGGCGACAGCACCTTGCAGTCGTCCGGGCGCCATACGATCGTCGCGGTTGCGCCGATCGGCGGCAGCGCGACGAGGCGCGTGTTGGGGACCTTGACGACCATCGTGTCGCCGCTGTCGAGTTGCAGCTGCACGCGATGATGATCGCCGCAATACACGATGTCGCGCACGGTCGCGGCGAGTGCGTTCGATCCCGCCGGCACGTTCGCGGTTTCGGCGATACCGAGTACCTGCGCGCGCTCGGGGCGCAGCGCGAGCGTGGCGTCGTCGCCTGCCTCGACCTGGTTGCCGCGGCGACCGCGGATCGTGATACCGCCACGAAGCTGAAGCACGGCCCATTCGCCATCGAGCGCGCTGACGCGCCCGGCGAGACCGTTGTTCTCGCCGACGAAGTTCGCGACGAAGGCGTTCTGCGCGTTTTCGTACAGCTCGGTCGGCGTCGCGGCCTGCTGGATGCGTCCGTCGGAGAACACGGCGACGCGATTCGACATGGTCAGCGCTTCGTTCTGATCGTGCGTCACATAGACGATCGTGAGCGACAGATCGCGATGCAGCCGCATGATTTCGTACTGCATCGTTTCGCGGAGCCGTTTGTCGAGCGCGCCGAGCGGTTCGTCCATCAGCACCACGCGAGGCTCGAATACCAGTGCGCGGGCCAGCGCAACGCGCTGCTGCTGGCCGCCCGACAACTGCGCGGGACGTCGCGATGCGAGATGCGACAACTCCACCATGTCGAGCGCGCGTTGCACGCGCTGTTTGCGCTCCTCGCGAGCGGTCTTGCGCACCGATAGCGGAAACGCGACGTTCTCGGCGATCGTCAGGTGCGGGAACAGCGCGTAGTTCTGGAACACCATGCCGATGTCGCGCTGGTGCGGCGGCTTGTCGTCGAGGCGATGACCGTCGAGCAGGATGGTGCCGTCGGTCGGGGTCTCGAAACCGGCGAGCATCATCAGCGTGGTGGTCTTGCCGGAGCCGGACGGTCCCAGCAGCGAGACGAATTCACCCCGGGCGATGTCGAGATCGAGACCGTCGACAACCGCATGCCGGCTGTCGTAGGACTTGCTGACGCCGACGAACGAAATGTAGGGTTGACTGGTCATCGTGAGCTTCAATGAGGTGACGTGGGTGGCGAGTCGTTTGCGTGCGGCTTCAGACGGCGACGTGCGACGCCAGATAGCGCGCGAAGTCGTAGTTCGGCCGTTCCAGATGACTCAGGTGACCGGGCTTCGCAAGCGGGGCATGCACGCCGCGGAACACGGCCTCGACGCCGCGCCGGTCTTCGAGATTGACTTCGTCGAGCAGCTTCTTCAGCGCCGCCATGTATTCGGCTGCCTTCGGGTCGTCGATGAATTCCGGCGACAGGCCGCCGCCGAAGCGGATATGCACGCGATCCACGCCCAGCGGCTGAAGCACGAGATACCAGAAATAGCCCGGCGTCAGCGTGACGAGATGGGTCGGGTAGATCGCGAGGAGCGCTGTCGTCTTGCGCCATTGGCCTTGCAGGCGGGTATTGTCCGGATGCGCATTGCCGATCGGCAGCGAGGCCTCTTTCGTGATCCAGTGATAGTTGAATGCAGGAAGTCCGGGCGGGCACTCCATCTCGTCGAGCCTCGAATGCGGGCCCACCGTCGCGCGATGCAGCATCGGCAGGTGATAGCTCTCCATGAAATTTTCCGCGAGGATCTTCCAGTTGGTGTCCCACACGTGTTCTTCGTGGAAGGTCTCGACATACGACGCCATGTCGTAATTGACGATCAATTCGTCGAGCTCCTTCAATCGGGCGGCGACAGGTGACGCCTCCTCATTGAGCGTGACGTAGACCCAGCCCTGCCAGATCTCGCAGCGAACCTGCGGAAGCTTGTAGCTGTCCTTACAGAAACCGTCCTGCCTGTCCATCATCGGTGCAGCGCGCAGATCGCCGTCCAGCGAGTAATTCCACGCGTGATACGGACAAACGATCCGGCGCACATTGCCCCGGCCTTCGAGCAGGGTGGACATGCGGTGGAGGCATACGTTCGACATTGCACGCAGTGTGCCGTCGTCGCGGCGGATCACGATAATCGGCTGGCCGGCGATCTCCGCGGTCAGGTAGTCGCCCGGATTCGGCAGTGCGCTCGCGCGGCCCATGCACAGCCATTCGTTGCGAAAGAGGGTTTGCTGTTCCCGCTCGAGGAATTCGGGTGATGTGTAGACTCCCGGCGGCATCGCACGAGCGTCGCCGAAGTCGCGTTCACAATTGGTTTTCAGGTCGCGGACGATCACGTCGATAGACGGCGCTGCCGTAGGGATGGAACGCATCGTGCCTCCTGGAAACGTTGAAACCGATCACATTGAAGACCAATTTAACAAGTCCAATAAAGAGTCGAAATATTCTTTTCGGATGCAACAAGAAGTTTTTCCCTATGCAGTCGGGGTTGCCTGGACGTGCACCTGAGGGATGTAGGTTTCGCAGAATTGCGCGAAGCGCGTGACGAGCTGGCGGGGTTTCATGCTGCGCGACATCGCGATGCCGAGGGTGATCGCCGCGACCTCGTCGCGAAACGGACGGACCGCGAAAGTCGCACCATCGACGGTGCGGGTCGAACGAAGCGGGAAGTTCAGGATGCTGTAGCCGAGGCCGTTGGCCACCATGCCGCGCACGACTTCCGGCTGCGAGGAACGGAACGTCGGCGACGGGCGGCGGCCAAGCGGATCGAACAATCCGGCAAAGTACTCGCGACTGTGCGGCAGGTCGAGCAGAACATACGGTTCGTTGAGCAAATCGGCGAGGGCAACTTTCTTGCTGCGAGCGAGCTTGTGTTCGAGCGGCAGAATGGCATACGGCGGTAGCGTGACGAGCGGCGTGAACGAAATGTCGTCGGCAATATCGAGGCTATAAGTGAGCGCCATGTCCAGCGTGCCGTTGCTCAGTGCCGACAGCAGGTCGTCCTGGTTTGCCTCCATCGTGCGGAAGCCGATACCGCTGTGCTCGGAAACGAAGCGGCTCATCAATGCCGGCATCAACGGCGGCGCCAGCGAGACGAGGCAGCCCAGTGCGATCGTGCCGGACATGCCGCCATCCATCTCGCGTGCCATCGTCTGCAGTTCTTCCGCGTTTTTCAGCAGGTTGCGAACCTGACCGAGCACGTCGCGTCCCGCGGGCGTCAACGACACGCCGCTCGCACGATGGCGGATAAAGAGCTGAATGCCGAATGAAGATTCCAGTTCGCCTATCGATGTGGAGATCGACGGCTGGGAGATGTGCAACTGGCGTGCGGCGGCGGTAAACGACAGTGTTTCCGCGGTGACCACGAAGTAGCGCAATTGGCGCAACGAATAGCGCAACGCAATGTTTTCCATGAAGCGTGGCTCGCAAAGTATCGGATCGGAAACGGCTCGCAACGCGAGGCGCGCTGCCATTTTGCATAGTCAAAAAGAGGCTTATCGAAAATCTGCATCATTTTTTCCCATGCGTATTGGCGCGGGCGTTCGAGGGACGGCGTCGATACTTCTGTTCGTGCACCGTGTGATCAGAGGGATGAGTCGCGCTGGTGCATGGCGCGACAAAACCGTGCAAGCCGTTCACCACGCAATGAATCGGCAGACGATTGACGGTATGTGCGATACGCGTCGCCGACACCGCGAGGCGGCGCAGCGTCGTTGAAAACAGCGTGCATAGGGAAAAGCTTTTCGGTGGATCGGAAAACAATATTTCTGGCGATAAATTGACCGCATAAATTGCGTTGACGGCGGATGCGCCGGGCGATGACCGGGCAGGCGTCAATCCGGTCATCCAGTCACTTTTCGATTCGAACGGAACACGTCAGATGAAACGATCCAAGTCCTGTACTTCGCTGTTCGTGGCATTGATCCTCGCGGCAGCCAGCGTGGCCGCACATGCCGAGAGCCTGCTCGATCGCGTCAAGCAGCACGGCGAGCTGGTGGTGGGGACCGAAATGCAGTTCGCGCCGTTCGATTTCCTCGAAAACGGCCAGCAGGCCGGCTTCAACAAGGCGCTGTTCGCGGCCGTGGGCCAGATCATCGGCGTGAAAGTACGCTTCATCGATCTGCCGTGGGAAAGCGTGCTGCCCGGGCTCGACGCGGGCAAGTTCGACATGGTCGCGGGGCCGCTGACCGTCACGAAGGCGCGCATGGAGCGCTATGCGTTCTCGTTGCCGATCGCGGAAGCCACCGATGCATTGCTGAAGCGAACCGGCGACGGCAGTCTCAAGACCTCTGCCGATATCGCGGGTAAAGTGGTTGGCGCAGGCAAGGGCAGCGCGCAGCTCGAGCAGTTGAAGAGCTACGCGGCGACGCTGCCGAAGCCGCCGACGATCCGCGAATACGTCGACAACAACCAGGCGTATGCAGACCTCGCAACCGGGCGCATCGTCGCCGTCGCCAACTCGCTGACCAACATCGCGTATGTCGCGAAGCAGCGCCCGGCGGTGTTCTCGGTGGTGCAACCCGCGTTCGGCGCAAAAGTCTACTTCGCCTATGCGCTGCGCAAGGATGCGGACAGCGCGTCGCTGGCCAATGCGTTCAACGCGGCGCTCGTCGCGTTGAACAAGAACGGCACGCTTGCGACACTGCAGCACAAATGGCTCGGCGTTGCGACCGCAATGCCGGCCGAGATGCCCACGCCGAACTATTGAGTGCCACGTCCGGGCAGCAGCATCGATACGCTACCGCCGGGCAACCCTACCGGGCAACCTGCCATGTTCAGCCTGAACACCTTCATCGACGGCCTGCCGTTGCTGTTCCACGCGGCGCTGATGACGCTCGAAGTCTCCGCAGCCGGGCTGGTGCTCGGCTTCTGCATCGGCCTCGTGGTCTGCTGCGGACGGCTTGCACCGCACGTTGCGATTCGTACCGCTGCCGGTGCGTATGTCCGGGTGTTTCGCGGGGTGCCGCTGCTCGTGCAACTGCTGCTCGTCTACTACTTCCTGCCGTTCGTGGGCCTCAATGTGCCGCCCGTGATGGCGGCCGTCAGTGCCGTGTCGCTGTGCTCTGCCGCGTATATCGCCGAAATTCTCCGTGGCGGATTCGCGAATCTCCCGAAGGGCCAGCTCGAGGCGGCGACGATGCTCGGGTTCTCGGCAACAGATCGTCTGTGGAGGATCCAGGTGCCGCAGGCCGTGCGGATGACTCTGCCCTCGCTCGTCAACGAAATGGTGCTGCTGATCAAGGCGTCGTCGCTCGTCTCCGTGGTCGGGGTGGCGGAGATCACGCGAACCGCGCAGAACATCGCCGCCAGCACGTATCAGCCGCTCGAGGCTTATGTTGCGGCCGGGATGATCTATTTTCTGCTCTGCGGTTCGCTGGCATTGATCGCGCATGGCGCGGAGCGACGCCTGCGCGCGGCATGACGCGTCAGTGACTTGCCGGAGACCCTCATGCTGACTTTCCATCCCGATGTACTCGTGAACAACTTGCCGGAGATCGGCGCGGGTCTCGCGATGACCGTGGCGACCTGGGCGGCCAGTACGCTCGCCGGGGCGGCGATCGGTTTCGGTGCGGCGCTTGCGCAGCAGGCGGGCGGCCGCTTCGTACGCGCGGCGATTCGCGTCTATGTGGAGCTGTTCCGCGGCACGCCGTTTCTCGTGCAGCTCTTTCTGCTGTACTACGGCGGCCCGGCATTCGGATTGACGTTCGATCCGTTGACGGCAGGTGTGGTCGGCCTTGCGCTCTATGCGGGTGCCTATTTCACCGAGGCATTTCGTTCCGGATTTTCAGCCGTGCCGCAGGGGCATGTCGAAGCGGCATCCTGTCTCGGCCTGAGCCGCTGGCAAACGACCTTTCGCGTGCAATTGCCGCAGATGATGGTGCTGATCCTGCCGGCGCTCACCAATCTGGCCATCGTGCTGAGCAAGGAAACCGCCGTCCTGTCGATCGTCACCGTACCGGAACTGACATTCGTGCTGACCGGTATCGGCTCGGCGAGCTTCGCGTTCGTCGAGACATTGCTCGCACTATCCGTGTGCTACCTGTTGCTTGTCGAAATGGCGACGTGGGCCGGCACGGCCGTCGAGCGTCGCGTCGCGCGACGGCTTGCATGATGCGATACACCGCGTCGCTTTGCTTCCCTTGATCCGGGCCGATTGCAGCATCGCGCAGCCGATCTTTTGCTTCGACGGAATGCCCGCGACGGAAGGTGTTCGAATCGTTGCCGGTTACGCTCCCTGTCGATGTTCATGTCGGGCGTGCATGGCGCGGTGGGTGCAATGCACGCCGGCATCGCCGCTCAATCGAAATACGTCAACCCCATCGCCCCCTTCACCTCCGCGAGCGTCGCTCCCGCCACTTCCCGTGCATGCAGCGTGCCGCGTTTCAGGATCGCCATCACTTCGGCCTTGTCGGCCTCGAACTCGCGACGGCGCGTACGGATCGGCTCGATCAACGCCTGCAGCCGCTCGTTCAGCACGCGCTTGACGACGCTGTCGCCGAGGCCGCCGCGGCGATAGTGCGCCTTCAGCTCGTCGACCTTCGCCACGTCCGGCTCGAACGCATCGAGGAACGTGAACACGACGTTGCCCTCGATCTGGCCCGGGTCGCTCACGCGCAGGTGGTTCGGGTCCGTGTACATGTCCTTCACGGCCTGCGCGATCTCGTCCGGCGTCGAGCCGAGCGTGATCGCGTTGCCGAGCGACTTGCTCATCTTCGCCTTGCCGTCGATCCCCGGCAGCCGCGTGACCGCCGACAGCACGGCCTCGCACTCGACCAGCACCGGCTGCTCGACGGTCGCGTTGAAGCGGCGCACGAGTTCGTTGGTCTGCTCGATCATCGGCAACTGATCGTCGCCGACCGGCACGTGGGTCGCCTTGAACGCGGTGATGTCGGCTGCCTGGCTCACCGGGTAGGTCAGGAAGCCGGCCGGGATGTCGCGTTCGAACCCGCGCAGGCGGATTTCTTCCTTGATGGTCGGATTGCGTTCGAGGCGCGCGACCGTGACGAGGTTGAGCAGGTATTGCGACAGTTCGGCAAGCTCGGGCACCTGCGACTGCACGACGATCGTCGAGATCGCCGGATCGATGCCGACGGCGAGATAGTCGAGCGCGACCTCGATCACGTTTTCAGTGACGCGCTGGCGGCGGCCCATGTTGTCGGTCAGCGCCTGCGTATCGGCGAGCAGCAGGAATTGCGTCGCCTCGTGCTGCATCTGCACGCGTGCGCGCAGCGAGCCGATGTAGTGGCCGAGGTGCAGCGGACCGGTCGTGCGGTCGCCGGTGAGGATGGTCGGGCGGGTGGGTTGCGTCATGGTCGTCGTTGGCTCCGGGTTGTCGAAGCCGCCAGCCATGACGTCAGCGCAGAAACGCAAATGCCGCCATGGCTGGCGGCATCACGTTTGGGACATGCAAAAGGAAACGGGCCGCCTGGGTCAGGCGCGCCACCAGCAATGCACGATCGGCGAGGCAGGTCGGGTTTCCATCGCGGCAGTATAGCGTAGTGTGCGGTTGGCCGCGCGCGTCAGCGGATCACCGACTCCATCGCGAGGTAGGCGGTTTCGGCGGACGGCCACAGCAAATACAGCAGGCCGGCCATCAGCAGCCACGCGCCGGCGCGTACGAGCGGCGTGCGGTCTTTGTCGCGTGGGGGACGGGTGGGCTGCTTCGATTTCTTCATGCTTGCAGGCGCGGGGTGCGCCACTCCAACGGTTACTGCAACGGGTCGCGCGGGGCGAGCCGGGGTGTTGCGGGGTTCTTGAGCGGGCTGGATGCCGTTTCGCGGGCCTCTTGCCGCTGCGAGACGGCAGGATCGTCCGGTCGCAAGGCAATAAATAGGGGGCGATCAAATACCCGTTTTCTATGCCGAGGCGACCGGCATCGTACCAGTTCGGCGGCGGGGGCATAGTCAAGAATTGTGGGGACGGACGGGCCGTGACGGAAAAGAGGACGTATTTTCTCCGTTGCCGGTATCAACCCTAAATGCTGCGCGATGACGCGGCGAGAGTCGTTGCATACGGGATAGTTCGTCTGACGCAGACATACTGCGGACGGTGTGGAGTCAAATGGTGAGGAAGTGATCATTACCGTTCGTCAGACCGTCGGTTTGTCGGCAATATGACGACGCCCGACGGCGGCGCGATAAGCCCGGCGTCGTCCGACGCGATCAAATGAAACGGCCGCCGCATCGGTTGCGATGCGACGGCCGCGAGCGCGAAGCGCAGGGTAGCAGGCGGGCCGAAGGAGCGATATGTGCCGCACCCGCGCCCGCTCGCGGATCACACCACCGCCGAGCGCGCGACGCGCACCGGCACCGACTTGTACGACGGCGTGCCGCTTTCCTTGTCGATATAGTCGAGCGGCACGAGCACGTTCGCTTCCGGATAATACGCACCGACCGAGCCCGGCGCGATGTCGTACTCGATCGCGGTGATCTTCTCGAGGCGCAGCGTGCGGCCCGACGCCGTGACCGTCTCGATGTCGACGAGGTCGCCGTGTTCGAGCCCGTACTTCTCGAGATCGGCCGCGTTCATGAACAGCACGTCACGCCGGCCGAACACGCCGCGATAGCGATCGTCGAGCCCGTAGATCGTCGTGTTGTACTGATCGTGGCTGCGCAGCGTGATCAAACGCAGCACCTGCTCGGCGCCGAGCACGTCCGCGTCCTCCTTCACGCCCTTGTAGACCGAGAACATCGCCTTGCCGGTCGGCGTCGGCCACACACGCTCGGTGGGCGGCAGCGGCAGGCGGAAGCCGCCCGGCGTGCGGATGCGCTCGTTGAAGGCCTCGAAGCCGGATACGGTCTTGTCGATCAGGTCGCGGATGCGGTCGTAGTCGGCGATCAGGTCGAGCCACGCGACCTTGCTGTTCGGCAGCGTCGCATGCGCGATACCTGCCACGATCGCGGGTTCCGAGCGCAACTGGTCCGACGCGGGCTTGAGCTTGCCGGCCGACGCATGGACCATCGACATCGAATCCTCGACGGTGATCGACTGCCGGCCGGTGGCCTGCATGTCGAGCTCGGTGCGGCCGAGCACCGGCAGGATGAAGGTTTCCTTGCCGACCAGCAGGTGCGAGCGGTTCAGCTTCGTGCCGAGATGTACGCTCAGGTCGAGCTTCGCCATTGCCGGGAACGACAGTTCCGGATCGGGCAGCGCGACCGCGAAGTTGCCGCCGAGGCACAGCAGCGCCTTCGCGGTGCCGTCGATCATCGCCTGCATCGCCTGCACCGCGTCGTGCCCGTGCTGCGCGGGCGGCGTGAAGCCGCACACGTCCTCGATCTTCTTCAGGAATTCGGCCGACGGCTTCTCGGTGATGCCGACCGTGCGGTTGCCCTGCACGTTCGAATGGCCGCGCAGCGGGCACACACCGGCGCCGGGCTTGCCGATGTTGCCGCGCATCAGCAGCAGGTCGGCGATCAGGCGCACGGTCGCCGTGCCCTTGTTGTGCTGCGTGACGCCCATCCCGTACGTGACGATTGTCGCGTTCGACTTCGCATACGCGATCGCCACCTGTTCGAGCTGTTCCTGGCTCAGGCCGCTCGCGCGTTCGATGTCGTCCCACGACGTCGCTTCGAGATCGGCCGAGAACGCGTCGAAGCCGTTCGTGTGCTGCGCGATGAAGTCGCGGTCGAGCACGTTGCCTTGCTCGGCTTCGAGCTTCAGCAGCGCCTTCATGATGCCCTTCAGCGCGGCCGCGTCGCCGCCTGCGTCGACCTGGTAGTACGTCGACGCGATCCGCGTGGAGCCGAACGATGCCATCTCGATCATGTCCTGCGGATCGGCGAAGCGTTCGAGCGCGCGCTCGCGCAGCGGGTTGAACACGATGATCGGCACGTTGCGGCGTGCGCACTCGTGCAGCGTGCCCATCATCCGCGGATGGTTCGTGCCGGGATTGTGGCCGATCGAGATGATCAGCTCGCAGTGGTCGAAATCCTCCAGCGACACGGTGCCCTTGCCGATACCGATCGACTGCGGCAGGCCGACGCTGGTCGGTTCGTGGCACATGTTCGAGCAGTCGGGGAAGTTGTTGGTGCCAAGCTCGCGCGCGAACAGCTGGTACAGGTACGCGGCTTCGTTCGACGCGCGGCCCGACGTGTAGAACTCGACCTGCTCGGGCGGCAGCGCGCGCAGCACTTCGCCGATGCGCGCGAACGCGTCGTCCCATTCGATCGCGCGGAACGTGTCGGTCGCGCGGTCGTAGACGAGCGGATGCGTGAGCCGGCCCATGTTCTCCAGTTCGTAGTCCGACATGCGCAGCAGCGACGACACGGTGTTCGCCGCGAAGAACTCGGGCGTCACGCGCTTGGTCGTCGCCTCCCACGTGACGGCCTTCGCGCCGTTCTCGCAGAACTGGAACGTGGACTTGTGTTCCTTGTCCGGCCACGCGCAGCCGGGGCAGTCGAAGCCGTCGGGCTGGTTGGTCCGCATCAGCACGATCGGCGCCTCGATGGTTTCCATCTGCGTGCGCACCGCATCGGCTGTCGCGCGAAGCGCGCCCCAACCGCCGGCGGGCCCATCGTATTTCCTGATGCCTGGCACTTCGCGTCGATTTGTCATGGTGAATCTCCAATAGCCGGGCCCGGTGCGGGTGGCTCGGTTGCGCCGTGTCGCGGCGTGGGGCGGCTCCGTCCGGCGGACGGAGCCGATCATGCGTGCCCCGGATTGCAGGGCAAGCGTTGTTTTAGTGTGCGTCCTTCTTCGCGCCGGACGACTTCTTGCCGGGCTTCGCCGCGGGCGGCGGAGCGTCGGCGCGCGTGTCGTCCTGCTTCGCGTCTGCTGCCGCCTTGGCGGCCTTGCCGTCGGGTTTGGCCTTGCCGTCGGCGTCCGGTTTCGCGTCCTTCGTATCCTTCGCTTCAGGCGCGGCGAGCGTGTTGAACTTCACTTCGTCGCTGTCCTTGTCGTAGTCGACCTCGCACTTGTCGCCCGATTTCAGCCGGTCGGCGAGGATCTCCTTCGCGAGCCGCGTCTCGATCGTCTGGCGGATCTGGCGTTTCAGTTCGCGCGCGCCGAATTCCGGCTGGTAGCCGACTTCGGTCAGGTGGTCGACGAGCGAGCTGCCCATCACGAGCGTGATGTCCTGCGCGGCGGCGGTACGCACCACGCGATCGAGCTGGATCTGCACGATCGAGCGGATGTTGTCCTTCGACAGCGCGTGGAAGACGATCACCTCGTCGATCCGGTTCAGGAACTCGGGCCGGAAATGCCCCTTCAGCACCTGCATCAGTTCCTCGCGGATCGCCTTGTCGGTCTTGCGCGCGGCTTCCGGCTGCGTGAGATTGTCCATGATGATCGCCGCGCCGAGGTTGCTGGTCGCGATGATGATCGTGTTGCTGAAATCGACCACGCGGCCCTTGCCGTCGGTGAGACGCCCGTCGTCGAACACCTGCAGCAGCACGTTGTAGACGTCCGGATGCGCCTTCTCGATCTCGTCGAGCAGGATCACGCTGTACGGGCGGCGCCGCACACGCTCGGTGAGCTGGCCGCCTTCGTCGTAGCCGACGTAGCCGGGCGGCGCGCCGATCAGCCGCGCGACCGCGTGGCGCTCCATGTATTCGGACATGTCGATGCGGATGATCGCCTGCTCGTCGCCGAACACGGTCTCGGCCAGCGCCTTCGCGAGCTCGGTCTTGCCGACCCCCGTCGGCCCGAGGAACAGGAACGTCGCGATCGGCCGGTGGGTCTGGCCGAGCCCGGCGCGCGACAGCCGCACGGCATCGCTGACGGCGACCACCGCATCGCTCTGGCCGACCACGCGCTCGCGCAACTGCTCTTCCATCTTCAGCAGCTTCTGGCGTTCTTCCTGCGTGAGTTCGGACACGGGGATGCCGGTGAGCCGCGACACGACCTCGGCCACCGATTCGACGGTCACTTCGAGCGTCTCCGAGCCGGTCTTGCGCTGCCACGCCTCCATCATCTCGTCCACGGCCTTCTGCTTCGCATTGATCTGCTCTTCGAACTGCTTCGCTTCGTCGAAGCGCTTGCGCGAGGTCGCGTAGTCCTGCTCGCGCTTCAGTTGCGCGATCTGCGCTTCGCCTTCCTGAATGTCGACCGGGCGCGAGGTCGCGCCGATCCGCACGCGCGCGGCGGCCTGGTCGATCAGGTCGATCGCCTTGTCGGGCAGGAAGCGCGACGTGATGTAGCGGTCGGCGAACTCGGCGGCCGCGACGAACGCGTCGTCGGCGAACGTCACCTGGTGGTGCGCCTCGAGGCTGTCGCGCAGCCCGCGCAGGATCACGATCGTCTGCTCGACGCTCGGCTCCGGCACGAACACGGGCTGGAAGCGGCGTTCGAGCGCGGCGTCCTTCTCGATGTACTTCTGGTATTCGTTGAGCGTCGTCGCGCCGATCAGGCTCAGCTCGCCGCGCGCGAGCGCGGGCTTCAGCACGTTCGCGATGTCGAGGCCGCCTTCGCCGCCGCCCTGGCCCGCGCCGACGATCGTATGCAGCTCGTCGATGAACAGGATCAGTTCGTCCTGCTTCGCGGTCACCTCGTCGATCAGCTGCTTCGCGCGTTCCTCGAATTCGCCGCGATACTTCGCGCCGGCCACCATCGAGTTGATGTTGACTTCGACGAGCCGCTTGTCGCGCAGCACCTCGGGCACGTCGCCGTTGACGATCCGCTGCGCGAGGCCCTCGACGATCGCCGTCTTGCCGACGCCCGGCTCGCCGATCAGCACCGGGTTGTTCTTCTTGCGGCGCGCGAGCACCTCGATCGTGCTCTCGATTTCCTGCGCGCGGCCGAGCACCGGATCGAGCTTGCCCTGGCGCGCGATCGCGGTGAGGTCGCGGCCGAACTTGTCGAGATTCGGCGTGCCGGTCGGCGCATCGACGCGGCCGTCCTCCGCGCCCTTGCCGACCACTTTCACGACCTTCTGGCGCAGCGCCTCGGGCGTCACGCCGTATTTCTTCAGCAGCGTGCCGGCGACGCTGTCCGGCACCGATGCGAGCCCGATCAGCAGGTGTTCGGGGCCGATGTACGAGTGGCCGAGATCGCGCGACGCCTGGAACGCGTACTGCACGGCCTTCTTCACGCGCGGCGAGATCGACAGCTTGTCGAGCGGCGCATCGGGGTCGGCCGTGCCGGTGTGCGCATGCGCGTCGATGTACGACTTGATGTCCTCCGGCGACAGCTTCAGCTCCTTCAGCAGCGCGGCGCACACGTCGGTGTCCGCGAGCGCGTACAGCAGGTGTTCGGAATCGAGCTCGCTGCGGCGCAGTTCATGCGCCTTCTCGGCCGCGCGCTGCAGCAGTTCGAGCGTCTGTTCGCTGAATGCGTCGGTCGGGTCGACCGATTCGCGCGGAATCTCCGCGGCGAGCGGCGAGTCGTCGCCGAGGCCGCCGAACAGCGACGACGGTCCGCCACCGCCCAGCAGCGAATCGAACGGATTCAGCATGCTCTGATGCCGCATCAGCTGTCGGAAGTGGTAATCGCAGATCGAGATCGTCTTGCGCTCGCCGTCCTGCATCACGGTGGCGCGCGCGACGGCCGGCCGGGCGTGACAGATATCGCAAAGTGCGGGCATGGTGGTCTGGCTCCTGTCGGTGAAGGTGGGTCGAAGGGTGAAGCCCGATGCGGTGCGGCGCTCGCGCGTCCCGATCGCGACCGCACGACGCGCACGGCACACACCGCGGCGGCGCGCGTGCCGCACCGGTGCGATCGCGCAGCGCGCGCCGGCGTGGCGTACGGTCGCGGTCGGGGCGGGAGGCGCGAGCGCTGAGAGGAGCCCACGGCATCGCTTCGACTGCGTTCAAAATAGCGAATCGGCGCGGGCCATCCAAGACACAGTTCCCTGCCGGGCCGGCCGTGAATTGCACCCTCACATGGGCGTGCGATCCGGCGCCAAGGAGTACAGACGCGCACGCGCGCGGCGGCGCGGGCATGCGCGGCGCGTACGGCTTGCGATGGAAGGGGACAGCAAGGGGTGGCGCGCGAACGGGGCGAGGTGCGACATCGGCGCGCAGGGCGCAGGCAGCCGGCAAACGGGGGAGACGGGACGCAGGACGCGACGCAAGCCGGTGCGCGACGCGCGGGGCTGGCGCGAAGCGGTTACGGCCGGCTCCGCACGCACCGCAGCCGATGCGTGCCGGGGGGGCGGCGAGGGCGAAGACGGGTTGCACGGTACGCGCCGGACATCGCGCAACCGTGGTGAACCGCGATCAGTCCGACAGATTCATCGCGAGCCGTTGCCGGGCGATCTGCTTCACGTCGGCCGACAGCGCCGCATTCTGCAGACCATTGGCCCAGACGGAGAACGAATCCTCGATCAGGTTGCGCGTGTCGGGCGGCAGCTCGGCCAGCATCAGCGACACGACGGTAAACAGCACGGCGGTGTCGCCGGCCTGGCTGCCCGCATTCGCGTCGACCGTCTGCTTCAGGGTAGCGACGGACGCCTGCAGCGCCTGTAATGCGTCATTCGATTCGCTCATGACATCCTCCATGCAAGATGGGCTGGATCGGCGACGAACCCGCGGCCGGCGGTGCGGGCGTCGCGCGCGACGCCCGGGCGGGCATCGCGCGCCGGCAACCGCGCTCAGGCGGCCGCGTTGCCCTGCGGCGCCACGGCCACCGATGCTTCGCTCGTCAGCATCAGGAACGTGAACGTTTCGCGCAGGTACAGGCGGACGCCCTTGTCGGTGTGGCTCGTGTAGCCGATCGACACGTCTTCCCCGAGGTGCAGCTCGTAATCGCCGCCGCGCGTGGACAGCACGCAGCCGCCGCTGATCGCCGGCGCCCAGATGATCTCGCCGCTGACGATGCGTTTGATATGGCCGAGGACCGGATAGCCCTGGTCGCGCGCTTCGCTGAGCGCGGTGTATGCGTCCGAACCGAGCACGACCGAGTACGGGCCGTCGACGCCGGCGAGGCGCAGCGCTTCCAGCGCGTCGCTGATCGCGTCCGGATAGGCGCCGACGTCGGCCGGCAGCGTGAGCCGGCGGTTCGACGTGCCTTCGCGGATGCCGACGATGCCGGCTGCCGGGTAGCCGTCGAAGATTGCGTTGTCTTCGGCGAATGCGAGCCGCTGCGCGGCTTCCTTCGCCGGCTGCCAGTCGGCGTCGCGCGCGCCGCGCTCGACGCTGTCGATCGCGTCGCGGCTCAGCTCGAACGGCACCGTCAGCTCGACGATGGTGCGTACTTCGCGCAACCGTGCGTTCACGAGTTCGCGCGGCGCGGCGACATCGAGCAGGTGCCCGGTGCCGACGGCCGACAGCTCGGGGCCTGCGGGGCCCTCGACGTCGACGACGCGGCGGCCGGCCACCGAGCGCTTGAAGGTGCGCGCCACTTCCTCCTCGATTTGTTCCCAGGCGGCCGACGAGATCGGCGCGAGTTCGCGATGCAGGTTATTCATAGGTCGGGGTTCCTTTCAGCGAGCCGATGTTCAGCGAGCCGTCGCGATGCGGTGCGGCAGGCGCGGACGGCGTGGATTCCGGTTGGGTGGCTTCGGCGGGCGGCGCCGGGCGGTCGGCGAGCGCTTCGAGCAGGTCGGCCGACGGCACGAAGAACAGCGAGCCGGTGACCGCGCGGCTGTAGTCGAGCAGGCGGTCGTAGTTGCCCGGCGGGCGGCCGACGAACATGTTCTCGAGCATCTGCTCGATCGGCGCCGGCGAGCGCGCATAGCCGATGAAATAAGTGCCGAATTCGCCGGCGCCCGGGCGCCCGAACGGCATGTTGTCGCGCAGGATCTTCACTTCCCGGCCGCCTTCGTCGAGCGTGGTCAGCGAGCTGTGCGAGCACGACGGCTTCACGTCCGGCGCGAGCTCGATGTCGGACAATTTGGTGCGGCCGATGATGCGCTCCTGCGTTTCGACCGCGAGCGCGTTCCAGCCGGCCATGTCGTGCAGGTACTTCTGCACGAGCACGTAGCTGCCGCCCGCGAATTCGGCGTCCTCGTCGCCGATCACCGTGAAGTCGACCGCCTCGCGGCCTTCCGGGTTCTCGGTGCCGTCGACGAAGCCGATCATCGCGCGCTGGTCGAAATTGCGGAAGCCGTGCACCTCGTCGACGACCGTGACCGCGTCGCCGAGCGCATTGAGCAATTGCGTCGCCAGTTCGAAGCACAGATCCATCGCTTCGGCGCGGATGTGCAGCAGGATGTCGCCGGGCGTCGCGACCGCGACGCGCTGGCCGGCGCCGAATTCGCGGAACGGATGCAGCGATGCGGGGCGCGGCTCGCCGAACAGCGTATCCCATGCGTCGGAGCCGAAGCCGCACACGCAGGTGAGGTTGCCGCCCGGTACGCGCTTGCCGACCGAGCGCACCAGCGCGGCGATGTCGCCGCACCACGAACGGATCGTGTCGGCGTGATCGGCGCCGGGATTGATCGTCGCCACGAGAAAGATCGCGCTGCGCGTGATCGTGCTGTGAACGGCCTGGGAGAGCGGGGGAGGAGTGGTCTGCATTGCGGCCTGCCGGTCAGTCATGTCGGGACGGACGGGCCGCGGTAGCCGCGGCGCGCGAAGGCGAACGGTTGAACTGTGTCATGCGACTGTTCTCTGTGCTTTGTGACATGCGGATGAAGGACGTTGCGCGGGCATCGCGCAACGGGCCGCAGCGGCGGCGGCCGGCCCCCGGGGCGCGAAGGGGAGGCAGGCGGGGTGGCCGCGCGTTCGCCCGGCGCGTAAGGCTGGCCGCACCGCGTAACGTCGTCGAGCATGCAATCTAGCAGCTTCGGCGGGTCTTTGGAACACGTATCGACGATCTGTCATTCGAATGGATCAAACCGGGCCGGGTTTTGTGCGGCGCCCGCTCAGCTGTACTCCTGGCGCCCGCGGCGCTGTGCTCTTGAGCGGGTGTGTCGCGTGCAGTAGATTAGGTTTCGCTCCGCGCGACCACGGCCATCATGATGAACCTTTTGGAAGCGATGCGTATTTTCGGTGCAATCGTCGAGCATGGCGGGCTGTCCGGCGCGGCGTCCGAACTGAGGCTCGACGTCGCGCAGGTCGGCGCGCGGCTCGATGGGCTCGAACGCTATCTCGGCTGCCGGTTGTTGCTGGACCGCTCGGGCGACGCGGTCGCATGCACCGAGGCCGGCGTCGCGTTTTACGCGTGTTGCCGGCGCACGCTGTCCGCGGTCGCGCAGGCGACCGGCGCGAGCGGAGCCGGTGCGTGCGCAACGGTTTCCCGTTCGCCCGTCGCGGGCTTGCCGTTGCCCGAAACCACTCGCTGCAGCGACGGAGCATCGATCGCCGCGCCCACGACACTACACCGGTTAACGCGTTGAATACGTCCACTGCATCCACCGATACGACCGCCGAGCGCATCCGTCGCCGCTTCGGCCATTTCCTTCACGCGGCCGAGCTCGCCGGGCTGGTCGTGATCGGGCTGGCGACCGCGTTCGCGATGGCGCAGGAAGCGTGGAAGGTCGTGCTCGCGGGCGAGGTGTCGCTGACCGACCTGCTGCTGATGTTCCTGTATCTGGAGGTGCTCGCGATGGACCTGCGCTACCTGCGGCTCGGCCGGCTGCCGGTGCGGTTTCCGCTGTTCATCGCGATGACGTCGCTCGCGCGCGACCTGATCCTGCGCGGCGCGACGGACAGCCCCGAGCGGATGCTGATGACGACCTTCGGGATCGTGCTGCTCGCGGTCGGCGTGCTGATCCTGAGCTTCGGCCAGCATCGCTTTCCGGCGGACGTCGACGACGTCGAGGACGACGTGCATGTCCGCAAGTAACGCGACCCGGGCGGCATTCGAAGCGAACCCCGGCGCGCCGTGCGCGGTGCGGCGGTCTCCCCATCATTCCATCGAGCGAGGTGTCGCATGACCAGGCAATTGATCGTCGCCGTGTTCGGCAGCGTCGAGACGGCCCGCCAGGCCGCGAACGATTTCGAGGCACTGTCGGAGAAGAACGAAGGATTCCACATCGAGAACGGCGTCGTCGTCGAGAAGGACGCGAACGGCAAGCTCGCGGTGCTCGACGCCGAATCGCGGCCGTTCAAGGGCGGCGTGATCGGCGCGATCGCGGGCGGCTTGCTCGGGCTGCTCGCCGGGCCGCTCGGCGTGGTGACCGGCATGGCGGCCGGCGCGGGCGCGGGCATTCTCGCGCAAGCGGCCGGCAATGCGCTGCTCGACGGCACGTTCGTCGAGACGGTTGCGGCGCGGCTCGTGCCGGGCAGCGTCGCGGTCATTCTCGAGGCGAAGGAGGACACGCCGTTCTCGGTCGACAACGTCGTGACGGGATTCGGCGGCAAGGTCTTTCGCCAGACGCTCGACTGAGCCCGCTCTTTTCGAACCGATTCGGGAGAACCGCATGCGCATCGATCAATCGTATCGCCGCTTCGACATCGCGGCGACGCTGTCGCCGCTGCCCGGCAACCGCGCGATCGCGAGCGTCGACGTGACGACCGACGATCCGGGCCGCCTCGCCGATCTCGGCACCGGCCAGTTCCTGCAGATCCGCAAGTGGCTCGAGTCGAACGACGTCGCGTTGCTGACGGTGGTGTTCGACGAGTGCAAGGTCGCGATCGACCACTACGCGGACAACGTCGACGACGCTTGAGTGCGAGCAGGCCCGCGCGTGGCCGGGCTTCGCTTCGCCGGCGCTTCCTCTGCTACCGCAATACATCATGACGTGCGCCGGACGAACGGCTGCCGTGCGAGCGCGCGCGGCCGCGCCGTCGCGTTCGCATCATCTGTTCACCACGCCGGCCGGATTTGACGTTTCCTCGCCAAACTGTCACTTACATTCGTCGAAATGACGCAGTAGGATGCCGAACCTTGTCTTGATGAGATTCGCATTGCTATCCGCCTTCAATTTCGATAACGGACGAGGTTCCAGCCGGGACACCCGCCTCCGGCGACGGCTATCCGGCTTCGTGCGTCGGCGCGGCGGTGCCGCCCATGCGGCGCACGCCGGTTCATCGCTGGCGGGGCGAGGCGGATGAAGCTCTACGAGAAATTTGCGAACGACGTAGAGCGACTCATTCGGCAAGGCGTATATCGACACGGCGACCGTGTGCCGTCGGTGCGGCAGGCGAGCCAGCAGCACCGGATCAGCATCACGACCGTGCTGCATGCGTATCTGCTGCTGGAAAGCCGCGGGCTGCTCGAAAGCCGGCCGCAGTCGGGCTATTTCGTGAACCTGCGGCGCGACGACGGCCACGCGCCGGTGCGCGAGCTGCGGCCGTCGAAGCCGATCGCGATCTCGTCGTCGGTGGACGTGAGCCGGCTCGTGCTGTCGACGCTGCGCTCGATCGGCACGGACGACGCGGTGCCGCTCGGCTCGCCGTACCCGGACCCGAGCCTGTTTCCGTTCGAGAAGCTGAACCGCTACGCGTATGCGGCTGGCCGCGACAAGTCGCTGTGGGGCGTGACCGACGGGCTGCCGCCGGGCCATCCGCGGCTGATCCGGCAGATCGCGCGCCGCTACCTTGAAAACGGGATGTCGGTGGACCCGAACGAGATCATCGTGACGGTCGGTGCGACGGAGGCGATCAACCTGTGCCTGCAGGCGGTGGCGAGGCCGGGCGACACGATCGCGGTGGAGTCGCCGACGTTCTACGCGATGCTGCACGCGATCGAGCGGATGGGGATGAAGGCGATCGAAGTGGCCACACACCCGGAATACGGGATCGACATCGCGGCGCTGGCCGCGATCGCGAAATCGCAGCCGATCGCCGCGTGCATGGTGATGCCGAACTTCCAGAACCCGCTGGGTTTCCAGATGCCGGACGAGCGCAAGCGCGAACTGGTGGCGTTCGCAACGAAAGCCGACCTGCCGATCATCGAGAACGGCGTGTACAACGAACTGTATTTCGGCAACATGCATCCGAGCACGCTGAAGTCGTTCGATCGCCATGACATCGTGCTGCATTGCGCGTCGTTCTCTAAGAGCCTGACGGCCGCGTACCGGATCGGCTGGGCGCTGCCGGGCCGCTACCGCGAGCAGGTCGAGAAGCTGAAGTTCCTGAATACGCTGGCGACGCCGTCGTTGCCGCAGCTCGCGATCGCGGAGTTTCTCGAACGCGACGGCTACGAACATCACCTGCGGCGGGTTCGCAAGGCGTATGCGCAGCAGGCGAACCTGATGCGCGCGATGGTGTCGCGGTTCTTTCCGGAAGGCACGCGCATTTCGAGCCCGGCAGGCGGGTACGTGCTGTGGGTCGAGCTGCCCGCGCAGGTCGATGCGATGCGGCTGTACCAGCTCGCGCTGGAGCAGGGGATCACGATCGGGCCCGGCTACATGTTTTCGATCGCGGATACTTACCGGAACTTCATCCGGTTGAACTACAGCAGCCCGTGGTCGCCCGAGATCGAGCGCGCGGTCGTCACCGTCGGCAAGCTCGCCGCATCCTGCATCGACTGACCGCGCCGCGGCGCGCGGCGCGACGTCATGTCAGCCGGTACGACTGCGCGCCGGTGCCCGCGAGCGTGCCGCCGTCGACGATCAGGTATTCGTTGCGGATCGGCCTGCCGTCGAACCAGCATTGCAGGATTTCCAGCGTGCCGGCCGCATAGCGCGCCTGCGCGGACAACGACGTGCCGGAGATGTGCGGTGTCATCCCGTTGAACGGCATCGCGCGCCACGGGTGATCGGCCGGCGCCGGCTGCGGAAACCATACGTCGCCGCCATAGCCGGCGAGATGGCCGGACGTGAGCGCATTCACGACCGCGTCGCGGTCGACCAGCTTCGCGCGCGCGGTGTTGATCAGGTACGCGCCGCGCTTCATCCGCGCGATCATCGCCGCGTCGAACAGGTGCTCGGTCGACGGGTACAGCGGAATCTGCAGGTTGACGATATCGACGGCGCTCGCGAGCGACGCCACATCGGCGTGATACGTGAGCGCGAGCGCCTGCTCGATCGATGCATCGAGCCGGTGGCGCTGCGTGTAGTGCAGTTGCAGGCCGAACGGCTGCAGCCGGAGCAGCACGGCGAGACCGATGCGACCCGCGCCGACCGTGCCGAAATGCATCCCTTCGACGTCGTAGCTGCGCGACACGCAGTCGGCGATGTTCCAGCCGCCCTGCTGCGCGACCGCATGCGACGGCAGATAGTTGCGCACCAGCGCGAGCGTCGTCATCACCACGTGCTCGGCGACGCTGATGCTGTTCGAGCCGGTGACTTCGGCAACCGTGATGCGCGCGCGTGCGGCGGCGTCCAGATCGACGTGATCGGAGCCGATGCCGGCCGTCAGCGCGAGCTTGAGCTTCGGCGCGCGGGCGATGCGTTCCGCGCTCAGGTACGCGGGCCAGAACGGCTGCGAAATCACCACGTCCGCTTCGGGCAGCCGGCGCTCGAATTCGGAGTCGGGGCCGTCCTTGTCGCTCGTGACGATCAGCGTATGGCCGTGCGCTTCCATATAGCCGCGCAAGCCGAGCGCGCCGGACACCGAGCCGACGAGTTCGCCGGGCCGGAAGCCGGGCGGGCCGGCCGGCGTCGGCGCGGTTTGACCGTCCGCGTAGTGCGTGATGACCGGGATCGTGTCGCGCACGTAGCGCGGCGGATAGCCGTCGACGGGATCGGGGTAGAGCACGCACAGGACGGTAGCCATCGGGTAGTGCTCCTTTGAAAGGTGAAGGCGGCACGCGGCTTGCGCGGGTCGCGCCGTGCCCGTCGCAGGCGGCCGCCGTGGTGCGCCGCAACGTTGATCACGTTCTACGCCGGTCGCGGATCGCGTACAAGCTACAGTCCGCGTTTGCGTGCGCTGCGGGGCGTCTGTACCTGTTCTTTTCAGGAGGGATGGCGATAATGGGATCGTTACCTGACTTTTCGGGAGCCACGTCATGACTGGAAGCGATGCGTCCTCACGCCCCGATCTCACGCAAGGGATCGCGCTCGACGATCTCGCCGACGGCGCGATGATCGAGGGCCATGTCGGCGACGCGGCGGTGCTGCTCGTGCGCCGTGCCGACGAACTGTTCGCGGTGGGCGCGCAATGCCCGCACTACGGCGGGCCGCTGGCCCAGGGCCTGCTGGTCGGCGACACGATTCGCTGTCCGTGGCATCACGCGGCGTTCTGCCTGCGCACCGGCGAGATGGAGCGCGCGCCGGCGCTCGACGGGCTGCCGTGCTGGCGCGTCGAGCGGCGCGACGGCCGCGCGGTCGTAGTCGATGCGCGGCCGGCCGCCGTGCCGCCTGCGCTGAAGGAAACCGGGCTGCCCACGTCGGTCGTGATCGTCGGCGGCGGCGCCGCCGCGATCGCAGCCGCGGTGACGCTGCGGCAGGAAGGCTATCCGCACGCGATCACGCTGCTGAGCGCCGATGTCGATCCGCCGTACGACCGGCCGAATCTGTCGAAGGATTACCTCGCGGGCACGGCGGAAGCCGACTGGTTGCCGCTGCGCGCGCCGTCGTTCTATGCCGGGCAGCGGATCGACGTGCGCTGCAATACGCGGGTCACGCGCATCGATCCCGCTCAGCGGTCGGTCGAGCTGGCCGACGGCAGCCGTATCGAATACGGCGCGCTGCTGCTCGCGACCGGCGCCGAGCCGAACCGCCTGAACGTGCCCGGCGCCGATCTGCCGCACGTCCGTACGCTGCGCTCGCGCGCCGATTGCGATGCGCTGATCGCGAAGCTGAAAACCGCGCGCCGCTGCGTGGTGGTCGGCGCGAGCTTCATCGGCCTCGAAGCGGCTGCCGCGTTGCGTACACGCGGGCTCGACGTGCACGTCGTCGCGCCCGATCCGCATCCGATGGGCCGCGTGCTCGGCGACGCGCTCGGCGACACGATCAAGGCGCTGCACGAAGCGCACGGCGTGGTGTTCCATCTCGGCGCGACGCCCGCGCGGATCGGGCCGGACAGCGTGACGCTGTCGAGTGGCGACGTCCTGCCGGCCGACGTCGTGCTGGTGGGGATCGGCGTGCATCCGAACGTCGAACTCGCGCAGGACGCCGGGCTCGCGGTCGAACGCGGCGTGACGGTCGACCGCTTCCTGCAGACGAGTGCGGCCGGCATCTACGCGGCCGGCGATATCGCGCGCTGGCCCGATCCGCTGACGGGCGAGCGGATTCGCGTCGAGCACTGGGTCGTCGCCGAGCGGCAGGGCATCGTCGCGGCGCGCAACCTGCTCGGCCAGCAGCGGCCGTTCGACGCGGTGCCGTTTTTCTGGAGTCAGCATTACGACCTGACGCTCCGCTATGTCGGGCATGCGGAGCAATGGGATCGCGTCGAGATTGACGGCGACCTCGGCGCGCACGACTGCTCGATCGCGTACTGGCGTGGCAACACGCGGCTCGCGGTCGTGACGATAGCTCGCGATCTCGACAACCTGAAGGCCGAAGCGGCGCTCGAGCGGCAGAGGGCTTCCGCATGAAAGCAGCATGACGACACCCACCGAACCTTGAATGGAGGCGAAATGAACCCTGACGTCCGTGCCCGTTTCGAAACCGAGTTTGCGCCGCGCATCGCGACGCGCTTGCGCGGCCTGTACCAGCCTGGCGAAGTGAGGGTCGACGTCGTGCCGCACGACGGGCAGGGCAGCCCGACCTGCGTCGACGTGATCGGCCTCACGTCGACGGTCGGCTTGCCGAACCGGTTGAACGCGCGGCTCGCGTGGCGCGACGATGCGATCGCCGGTCTGCTGGCCGAGCCCGACCACAGCCGCTTCGATCGCTATCTCGCGGTGCTGCCGGTCACGATCGAGCGGTGGCAGATGGAGTTGCCGGTCGATTTCAGCAGCCGGACGCAGCGCGATCGCGAGATCCTGATCGGCGACCTCGATTTCGATGCGTGACGGGCATCGCGCGATGTCGGCCGATGGCGTGCGGCGCGAACCGCGCGCGGTTACCGGTCGCGCGTCCGGATGATCACGCGCCCCTGGTCGATGCCGCCGCGCAGCGCCTCGTCGCACGTCAGCCATTCCGGCGTGACGAGTTCGGGCGCGGGCAGGTCGACGGGCGCGCCGTCGCGGAAGATCCGTACCTGCGCGACCCACGCGCCGTTCGCGTTGCGCGTCGCGTCGACGCGAATCTCGTGACCCATGAAAGTGTCGGTGGCTTGCATCGAACGGGGCCCTCCGTCGTGAATGAACGTGGTGCGTGGATCGTATCAGCATGGCGTGCGCCGCGCATCGAAAATGAACCGGCGTGTGCGTGTCACGTGCCGCGCGAGACGGGAGCGACCTTGTGTCCTTCGACCTGACCTTTTCCATCAAGGTGTTCGCGGCGCTGTTCGCGATCATGAACCCGATCGCGAACATTCCGGTGTTCCTGTCGCTGACCGAAGGCGCGGCGGACGGCGTGCGTCGCAAGGTCGCGCTGACGGCCGCGATCGGCGTGACGGTCGGCTGCATCGTGTCGGCGGTGGCGGGCGGCGCGATCCTGCACGTGTTCGGCTTGACGATCGACGATTTCCGGCTCGCGGGCGGGCTGCTGGTGCTGTTGATCGCGTTGTCGATGCTGCATGGTGCGCCGAGCCGCCAGCATGCGCCGGGCGCCGACGAAGGCGCCGATCCGGCGGCGGCCGACAGCGTCGCGATCTATCCGCTGACGATCCCGTTGCTGGTCGGCCCCGGCACGATCGCGACGATGATCGTGCTCGGGCACGGTGCCGTCGCGACCGGGCAGGAGTTCGCGTTCGTGCTCGGGCTGGCCGCATTTCTCGTGCTGCTGGCCGTGTCGCTGCTGTCGGCGCCGTTGATCGGCCACTACCTGTCGCCGCGCGTGACGGCCGTCACGCAGCGCCTGATGGGGATGATTCTCGCGGCGATCGCGATGCAGATGATCGTCGCGAGCCTGAAAGCCGCGTTCGGGCTGCCGCATTGAGCGCGCCCGTTCGGATTGCATGGAGTCGCTGATGAACACGCTGATCGTGTTGTCCTATCCCGATCTCGACGCGGCGCGTCGCGCGCTGGCCGAACTCGACACGCTGCGCGACCGGCACGTCGTCGCGCTCGCGGGTGTCGTGATCGTCGAGTGCTCGACTGACGGACAGTTGCGCACGCATGCAGTCGATCCGGGTCGCGTGTCGTCCGGATCGCTGCTCGACAGCGTGGTCGCGCATATCGAATCGTCGCTCGACGCGTGGCGCGAGCGGCCGGTGGACGATGCGCTGACCGACCGCGTCGCGCGCAAGGCGCACCCGGGCACCGTGTCGCTCGGGCTGGCCGCGACGCAGCTCGACATCTACGCACTGAGCGCGGCGTTCGCGCCGCTGGGCGGCGAAGTGACCGACACGACGCTGTCGATCGACGACGAACTGAAGCTCGTCGAAGCGATCTCGAACGCGGGCGACGGCAGCGGCGAGCACGGCCCGGCGACGGACTGACGCGCCGGCCCTTCCCGACAGCGAAGCCTTTCCCGTCTGCTCTCCAATGGCGCGCCGCGCGCGCTCCACAGGCGCATGCCTTGCTCGACCGGCTCGACGGTGACCTTCACCGTTTCCGCTTTCGACAAGGAGGGCCTGACATGAAAGCAGTCGTATTTCACGGCATCGGCGACATTCGCATCGACACGGTGCCCGATCCGGAAGTCTCCGCGACGACCGACGCGGTCGTGCGTCTCACCGCCAGCGCGATCTGCGGCACCGATCTGCACATGGTGCGCGGCACGCTCGGCGGCATGAAGCCGGGCACGATTCTCGGCCATGAAGGCGTCGGCATCGTCGAGGCGGTCGGGCGCGACGTGCGTAACCTGCGGCGCGGCGATCGCGTGCTGATTCCGTCGACGATCGCATGCGGCAGTTGCGCCTACTGCCGCGCGGGCTATACCGCGCAATGCGACGTCGCGAATCCGGGCGGGCCGCGTGCGGGCACGTCGTTCTTCGGCGGGCCGGCCGAAACGGGCCCGGTCGACGGACTGCAGGCCGAATACGCGCGCACGCCGCTTGCGCATGCGAGCCTGATCCGGCTGCCCGATGCGATCGACGACGATCGCGCGATCCTGATGTCGGACATTTTCCCCACCGGCTATTTCGGCGCGCAGCTCGCGGAAGTGAAGCCGGGCGATACGGTCGCCGTGTTCGGCGCGGGGCCGGTCGGGCAGTTCGCGATCGCGAGCGCGAAGCTGATGGGCGCCGGGCGCCTGATCGCGATCGACCGCATCGCGTCGCGGCTCGAGATGGCGTGCGCGCAGGGTGCCGAGATCGTCGATTTCTCCGAGGACGATCCGGTCGATACGGTGCTGCGGCTCACCGGCGGGATCGGCGTCGATCGTGTGATCGACGCGGTGGGCGTCGACGCGATGCGCGCGACGCACGGGCCGGCCGCGGCCGATCGCGATGCCGCGCGCGCATTCGATGCCGAAGTCGACGCGATCGTGCCGCACCGCAAGCCGGACGGCCGCAACTGGGTGCCGGGCGACGGGCCGTCGCAGGTGCTGCAATGGGCGGTGCGCGCGGTCGCGAAGGCCGGCACGATCTCGGTGATCGGCGTGTATCCGCCGGCCGCGCGCGTGTTTCCGATCGGCGAGGCGATGAACCGCAACCTGACGATCAAGATGGGCAACTGCAATCACCGGACGGTGACGCCGCCGCTCGTCGAACTGGTGCGCAGCGGCGCATTCGATCCGCTGTCGGTGCTCACGCGTACCGAGCCGCTGACCAACGCGATCGATGCGTATCGCGCGTTCGACGTGCGCGAGCCGGGGTGGATGAAGGTGAAGCTCGCACCATGACGACGACCCCACGAACCGAAACCGGGAGCACTGCAATGACCGATCAATACGACAACTGTATGGCCGCTTGCGACGCCTGCGCGCACGCATGCGATACCTGTGCGGCCGCCTGCCTCGCGGAGCGCGACGTGCATGCGCTGGCGACCTGCATCGCGCTCGACATCGAATGCGCGCAGCTGTGCCGCTTCGCGTCGGGCGCGATGGCGCGCCGCAGCGGGCTCGCGCCGCGCATTTGCGCGCTGTGCGCGCATGCTTGCGACCTGTGTGCGGCCGAGTGTTCGCGGCATGCGCATGAGCATTGCCGCCGCTGCGCGCTCGCGTGCGAGGCGTGCGCGGCGATGTGCCGCGCGATGGCCTGAACGCGCGCGCTTACGGCGCGTCCTGAACCTGCCGCGCGACGCGCTGCAGCAGCGCATCGAGGACGGCCATCTCGACGGGCTTCACGAGATGGTCGTCGAAACCCGCGTGCGCGGTGTGTTCGAGGTCGGACGCGCGTGCGTGGCCGGACAGCGCGACGCAGGTCGTGTCGCGCAGCGCGTCGATCGCGCGCAGCTCCTGCAACAGCGTGAAGCCGTCGACGTCCGGCATCGTCAGGTCGAGGAGCATCAACTGGGGCGCGTAGTCGCGAGCGAGCGCGAGCGCTTCGTTCGCGTTGTACGCGACGCGCGGCGCGTGCCCTTTCAGTTGCAGCAGCACCGCGAGCGTATCGGCCGAGTCACGGTTGTCGTCGACGACGACGATGCGCAGCGGCTCGACGGCCGGCTGTCCGGGCGTGGCAGGCGGGGGCGGTGCGGTGTGCTCGTTGCGCGCCACTTGCGCGATCGGCAGCCAGACCGTGAACGTCGCGCCGTGGCCGGGCCCGCCGCTTTCCGCGGCGATCCGCCCGCCGTGCAGTTCGACGAACGACCGGCAGATCGCGAGACCGAGCCCGAAGCCGCCGGACGGGGAGCGGCCCGTCGCACCTTCCTGTTCGAACAGGTCGAAGATCGTTTCGAGCGCGCCGGGCGCGATGCCGACGCCGTGATCGACGACGCTGATCGCCACCGACGGCCCGTCGATCCGCGCGCCGACGTCGATCCGGCCGCCGTGCGGCGAAAATTTCGATGCGTTGTCGAGCAGGTTGTGCAGTACCTGCACGAGCCGTGCGTCGTCGCCGTGCAGCACCACGGAGTCGGTCGGCAGGTCGACGCGGATCCACTGCCCGCGGGCGGCCAGCTTGGGCTGGATGCTCTCGACGCCGCGGCACACGATGTCGCGCACGGTGACCGGGCGAGCGTCGAGCTCGACCTTGCCGGCCGTGATGCGCCCGACGTCGAGCAGATCGTCGACGAGCCGCGTCAGTTGCGCGACCTGGCGGTTCACGGCATCGCGACACTGCGCGAGCACGGGCGCCGGATCGGGGAGGCTCTGCAGCACGCCGACCGAATTGCGCAGCGGCGCGAGATGATTGCGCAGCTCGTGCGCGAGCATCGCGATGAAGACGCTGAGCCGGTGCGTCGACGCCTCCAGCTCCTCGAGCCGCTTGCGCTCGGTCATGTCGCGCGTGATCTTGATGAAGCCGCACAGCGCGTGCGTCGCATCGCGCACCGGCGTGATCGTCACGCTCGCCCAGAACTGCGTGCCGTCCTTGCGCACGCGCCAGCCTTCGTCCTCGAAGTGGCCGTGCGCGGCGGCCACTTCGAGCCCGTGCGACGGCCGGCCGGCCGCGATCGCGTCGGGCGGGTAGAACCGCGAGAAATGGTGGCCGACGATCTCGGCCGCGCGGTAACCCTTGATGCGTTGCGCGCCGGCGTTCCAGGTCGCGACGTTGCCGTCCGGATCGAGCATGAACACCGCGTAGTCGGTGATCGACTCCACCACGGTCTGGAACCGGAATTCGGCGAAGCGGTGCTGCAGATCGCGCGCGTCGGGCGGCGGATGCGGGTGGAAATCGGCGTCGTCTTTCTTCATCGGAGCGGCAGGTCGGAAATACGGGCGGCCGCAGGTCGTCGAACCGCCGCCGGACAAACGGCGGCCGCGCGGATCGAATTGGCACGTCCGAAAGAATAAAGGAACTCGATTCGGCTGATCAATGGGCGCGCATCGGCCGTGCCGTCCGCCGACATGGGCGCCGGCGCGACCGTCGGCGGCCGCCGCGGCATGCCGATTGCACGACCGGACAGTCCGCCTGCCGTGCGGCGGCCATCCGGCCGGCCGCCCGGCGGCACGCCAGGCAAGGAGGCCGACATGAACAGCACCCTGAATCCCGACAACGAACCGGCCGGCCCGGACGACGACAACGCCCGCCGCGGCCGCGACGGCCGGGCGCTGGGCCCGAGCGACTCGTCCGACAGCGGCAGCGACACGGCGGGCGCGCGTCGCCATCCGTTCGACGTCGATTCGCCGCTGGACGACCATGCGCTCGAACGCGGCGACGCGTCGCTCGACAGCGACACGGACCGCGCGGGCACCGGCGAGCGCGCGTCGGCGGATGGCGACTCGACGCTGGAGGAAGGCGCCGATATCGAGCCGGATCGCACCGAGCGGCTGAGCGAGCCGGGCCGGACGGACGAATCGGACGACCCGGACGAGGCCGGCGGCGCGCCATGACGTCCGGCACGCAAAAACTGCAATCGCGTTGCAGATTGGGGCGCCTGGCGGTTTCCCCGGGCTGCGATGCGCAACCGTCGCGGCCCGGCAACGGCGCCGGCACGCGATTTGCATTCACCCGACCGACGCGCGACGCGACGCGGCATCGGACCGTGCGCGGCGCGGGCGATCAAGGAGAGACACGATGCAACGACGATATCCCGGACGGCATGGCGAGCGTGGCGGCTCGCCCGACTGGCACGAGCGCGACGAACGCGCGTACCGGGGCGCCGGCGAGCGCGGCATCCCGGACGACCCGGCACGGTGGCCGGAAGAAGACTACGAATCGGCTTACCGCCGATTCGCGAGCGAGGACACGGGCCCCGAAGACTGGGGCAGCGAATGGACGGAGCGCGCGGCGCGGCCGGCCGACCAGCGGCGCGGTGCCGGCGACGCGGACTGGTCGGGTGGCGCGCGCGAGCCGGCGCGGGGCGCCGAGCGCGGCTACGGTGACCCGGGCCGCCGCGCGCAGGGCCGCGAAGGGCGGTACGGCGGCGAGCGCCCGGAATACCGCGGCCATCACCGGATGGGCTGGTACGGCAGCGAGCGCGACATAGGCGACCCCCGAGGCGACCCCCGAGGCGACCCGCGCTACGGCGGCAGCGCCCCCGACCTGTCGCGCTTCGGCAGGGACACCGAACGCGACGCGCTGCGCCATCGCCGCGGCCCGAAAGGCTATACGCGCTCGGACGAGCGGATTCGCGAGGACGTCTGCGAGCGGCTCGCGCATGCGCTCGAGATCGACGTGAGCGACGTCACCGTGCAGGTGAAGGAGGGGCGCGTCGAACTGGAGGGCACGGTGCCGGCGCGCTGGATGAAGCACGACATCGAGGATCTGGCCGACGGTTGTCTGGGCGTGCAGGACGTCGAGAATCGCGTGCGCGTGCGCCGTGACGGCGAACACGATGCCGGCATGGTGCTGCATCCGGATCAGCGGACCGTCACGCCCACCCAGCCGGCCGCGCGCGACCCCGAGCCCGGCACCGTCGTGGGCGGCCGCGAGCGCGAACCGCGCCACTGACCGCCCGTGCGTGAAACGGCCCGCCCCCGACCGCGAGCAATGCGTGCATGACGACCGGAATCGACGAAACGCCCATCAAGGATCGTGAGGCGGCAGCCGGCCGCGCCCCCCGGGGCCGCCGCGACGAGCGCGGCCTGCGGGTGCGGATCGCGGTCGAGCTCTGGCGTGCGATCTGGCATTACCGCACCCGCGTGCTCGCGGCGATCGTGCTGCTGGTGCTCGCGAAAGCGGCGGCCGTGTCGGTGCCGCTGCTGCTCAAGGACATCGTCGACGGCTTCGGCCGCGTGGCCGGCCAGCCGATGGCGTGGCCGGTGCTACTGCTGTTCGCGTACGCGGTCGTACGCTTCGCATCCAACGCGCTGAACGAAGTGCGCGACATGACCTTCGTGCAGGTCACGCAGCATACGGTCG